>DIKN01000004.1:12266-44505 GCA_002424575.1 Acholeplasmataceae bacterium UBA5617
TGAATCTTCATACGATCTTTGTCGAGAGCATCGAATGCATCGGCATCCCATCCTTCGATCCATATATTAATTCTTACCTTACCTTGGTAATATTCACGATTGTTGTCTTCATCAATGATACCTGTAGGTTGTAGGGACGTAATCAGTGATTCATCATCTAAAGCTTGATAGGGATTAAAGGGGTCCATCTGACTCAACCTGTAACTGGTTGGTGGGATGTATGTCGGTAGAGTGACATAAATCAATGTTCTTTGGAAAAAGTAACTGAATTGACCAAATGTTGCTGCATAACCACGTTCTGGATTACCAGAGGGATCGTACATAAAGACTTTTAAATCACTTTCACTTCGTTGATCACTTGGATTGGTTTCATCGATCAATTCAACGATGGAAAGCCGAATAGCATTATGGGAGTAATATGTTCCTACATCACCAGGTAGAACTACATCAGAGATGTTCGGTCCATTGAAGAATTGATGAGGTGATCGCCAGGTCACTCCTTTTGAAACAAAGTATGTCCCCACACGATTAGGACTATCAAATGTCATCTCTTTTGAAATGTCATTGTAGAGGTAGACATCGCGCTCTAAGCGGGAAGTTCTAAACCAGACATCGAAGCTTAAGTAGTGCTCATTTCGTGTTGCTGGTCCACCATCTCGTAATCCACCGGTGAAGAAGTTAACACCGTCGGTTGAAGTGACATCGTAGAGCGTGACGCCATCTGGATTGGTCACGAGCTCATCCATGGGCAAATTGGTTGAGAAGTTGATACCATCAAACGACATTTGGAGTTCATCACCTGAGGATGCTGTTAAGGATAAACCTTCAATGTTGTTAATGGTTGCGAGTGAGATCCATGCGAATGTTGCGGATCCAAAAATCAAGATAATTCCGATAAACGTGAGGATGGAGATGAGGACCTTTTTTGAACTTCTCATGTCCTTACTCCTTATTCAAGGCCGTTAATCGTAAAGTTCATCTGCATCTTGATCATGCCACCTAAAATATCATCAGAGGTGTCAGGATCATTGCCTTCTAGCCATACAATCACAGAAAATTTTCTGATTTCTCCAGGTTTGAAGTTTGGAATCAACTTTCTCATCACGGTTGCTGTTGTCAAGAAGTGTTCAGCAGTTGGCATGTAACTAGGATATGTTGTGCTATTGGTTGAATCCGGTTTCATATACATCGTCTCAACACCGTTATCAATGACAAGGATACGAATGGCTGCATCAAGATTATTGTAAACTTCAGTAATACGGATGTAGTAATTTAAGTCGATGGTTTCGAAACCTTCATTTTTGACCCAAAACGTATAAGCAACATAATCATGATCAGGATCAACATAGTTTCCTGGGGTTTCTTGTACCTCTTCTCGCTTTAACCACGCGTAGGTGACATCTCTTGCTTCGTTGATCGGATCACTCATTAAACGGCTTGTCGAGAATGCAAAGGTCTCATCGTTACTGATGACAATACCTCTTAATCTTGCTGCTGTATCGACTGACATGACGAAGTTTCCTGCGTTTTGTCCATAAAATGTAATCACAGCGAAAGCGATGGATAACATCCCAGTCACGATCACCCCTAAGGTGAAGATTCGATTTCTTAACTTGACTCTGCGGACGCCTAGTACCTGAGAAAGTCTCATCTTCTCACTCCTTTTGATCACAATTTTTAATGGTTTTTTAAGAAACAAAAAAGCCAGCGTCATCTCTATGACAACTGGCTACCTTTTAAGGCCCTATAGCTTTGCGTCGCCAGGTTTCCCTGGTTTTGCCTTTTACATGGGTACCGATATTCGATACACCTGTATTTTATATGAACGTTAAATCTTTGTCAATCATTTTTGCTCATTTTCTCACATTTTTTTACACATTGTCCCACTGGATTAGGGCTATACATAGTATAAAGATTTTAAAAATTGAAAAGAATTTTTTATACAATCGGAATCAATGGATAATTTTCATGTTGTCCCCACGGTATTTCAGTTGTTTTATCCTCAATGATGAGTGTCACATAGATCTTTCTGGGAAATATCGAGTGTTCAACATAGTAGGCATCACCGATTAATGTGACTTCTTGGATGACTACACGATACTGATAACCTTGAGGTAACACGACATCGAATGTATAAGACCCATAACTGGTCGTCTGAAAAACGGGATGTGTGTACATACCTTGCTGATAGTGTGCATACCATCCCATGCTTAACGTTCGATTTTCGAGGTTGCATTGTGGGTCTTCAGCTGATCCTGTTTGGCACAAATTGATTTTAACATAAACAGAGGTTGGAGCAATCGTTGCTTGATTTTGGATGGTGATATCAAAACGAATGGTGTTAGTCATATCTTGGACAGCGACATAATAATCATTATAATGCGTGGGTGCATGAGCATAATCCATGGCATACACGCGGTAATGAATAAAGCGAAATGTTTCACCAACAGCTGTAAAATCTGTGTAGAGTACTTCTGATTGATAAGATGGATCGATATGATCTTCATCGATGACACGACGAATAATCGCACCATTGGGTAAAAAGAATTGTGGTCCATAATAACTTAATTCTGTTTTTTGAACTTGCCCAATTATGTAATAAGTAGGCGCGTGATCATGATCTCCATACAATATGCCTGTGGTTGGTAAATGAATGATTTGACGCAATGAAGGTGTATTGAGCAATGTTTGATATTTTTCATAGGTGATCAATTCTGTTTCAATAATCGTATTAAAGCCTTGAAAAACAGCATCACTGACAAACAAAATATCAGTCATATGTGATTGATCATTCATTACCTTATGAACAATGATTGGTTGATAAGTAAGTTCCCAATCAAATGTCATATTCCAACGCATCACCGTCTGTCGATAGATCGGGGTAATCGTGTATTGACCCATCGGTGTATCCTTGGACCAATCGATATCAAAGCCTATCCCCTCTTTGATTGAATGATGGTAGTCTACACCATCTAAAGCAACTTCACCCATCACGATTGGCTCAAACGATACATCAAGTGACCATGGTTGATCAGGATAAATATAGACATCACGATAGAGGTATGTGATGCGAAGTGAGGGTGATTCATTATATTGGATCTTGATTAAAGATTCAGTCATCAGTCTTCCATTCATGTAGATTTTATCGGGATCTAGATGAGGATTGGCTTCATTTAATATATGCCTAAATTGAGATGAAGAACCATCTTCCGCGAGAAGATCATACGTGATGATATAGCGGTAGCCACCTGTATCGCGATGCTCTATCTCTAACGCCATTTTTTCGATCATTGCAAATCGCTCGAGCGTGATCGCATCAACATAGGAAGGCTTGATGATAGAAAGTTCATCGTAAGATACCATGTTGATCATCGAAAGATTTGTAAAGTTTACCATGTTTGTTGAAGGGATGAGTGGATCATAAAAGAGGCCATAAGGAATGGTATGTTCAAGTGTCGATCCGACTTGATCATAGGTTTTGCCTGCATAGGTCATCGATTGAATTGAAGCCATTGAACTTTGAGCTTTATTAAAATGCATGTGATAACTCTCACCGGTAACCAGATGGAGAATGAACGTATAATCACCTGAAGGTAGTGTCTCGTAAATGATAAGCTCGATGGTTGCTACCCCTTCTTTCCATAATCCCGTTCGATTTTCAAATGCACCCATAGTCGTCACATGACCTTGCTTGAGTGCATAATGTTCTAAGGGTATGTCTTCATCCAAATCGGAATGAACGAGTCTGACCGATGGTAAAAGAGAGTAGCGATTGGCGATATTATAGGTTTGATATGTGATTTTAAACGTTCCCACTTCACCTTGAGCAAGAGCTTGTAAAGAGGTGCTTGCTTCGATATGATTGACCGTGTATGATGCAGGCATGACATTTTGATCATTTAAGGTTAAGGATGTGATATCTAAAATGGATTGTGGTGCTGTTCGAATGATTCTAATCGTATAATCACGATAAGTTGCTATCTGCTCCGGTTGATAAGCATTAGAATACACACGAATGCGTCCGTAGTGATCAGTCACGCTGTCCACATAATGACCTTGCAGATCATACATGGCTTCATAGATGCCATAGCTTCGTGGAATCGTGGTCAGCTCTTCATCCAACGCTCCTTGGTATGTTAAGGATGCACCATACGATAAAACCGATGTGTTTGGATTCGTATTTACTCCAAAATAGACATTGGATGAGCCAAAAACGGCAACCTCTTCGGATTGTTCACTCCGGATGTACGTGACCGCTTCCTTACTCGGACCGACATAACGATAAAGCGTTGGATATCCACTTAAAGAGTAGGGTTCATACGCACCGTAACCAGCAGTTAAACCTGTTGTGACTGATGCGCGATAACCTGAAGCATACCACACAAAAGCAACGTATGTATGGGGTGTATGCTTATAAATATAGGGCACGCTTGACCCCTGTTCCATGGTTTGACGGCTATAAACAGGTGTGTTTCTTGAGTAAGAATCCACTGGTGATAGATCATTGGTTGTCACCATCGCAACCCCAGTGGTGTGATAAGGACCTATTTGAACAAAGTCATTACCCTGTTTTTTGTAGTTGCCAACCCACGTATAGGTCTGTGTCCCGGATGCGATAAGATCGGGCACTTTTCTGCCTAAGCCCTCTGATACTTCGATAAACCGATAAACCGATTTCATCTCCTCAGATTGGCCAAAGAGCACACTCGCGTTACTTGGGAGGTAATAAGTTATTAAACCTCGTGATTCATCAATTTCTGGTGATGTGAGTTTTAGACCACCCTGTATGGTTTGGCCGAACGCATCTTTTTGTTCAAGTTCAAGATCATAAATGACACTGGCAAAAGCATTTTGTATTTGACGCATGCGATATTCGAGTTGATAACGAATGCTTAAAGGATCAGCAATCTCACCTAGCCATGATGGGTCTTCTACAAAGGTTATAGGATTGATCGGATGAAGATGATCGATTTCCATATTATCTGGCATAAAAATACCTTGTCCGATACCCTCTGATGATGAAAGTGCATAGATACCCGGAAATGTAGTTTGATACATCTCTTCAAGGTGATTGAGCAAATATGGATTCACTTTGTCGCGTGTGACATAATCGATGTAGCTTCTGATGTATTGATCGGTACCCGTGTAAACTGGACGTTTCTCACGGAAAGCAAACCCCTCATAAAACATGCCGTTATCATTTTCTGTGATCGTATAATGTTGAATCACTTTTCCCATGTACTGACCGATCCATCCACCCTGATAAAAATAGGTAAACGGTGCTTTGGATTGATCGTTTGGATTGGTGGTCGCCATATAGGCAAGCATGTTTAAAATGACGTTGTTAGCTTCTTGCAAATTCCCAAAACCATCTGCCCATGAGGATGATAATTCCGGTGCATTGGCGAACATGTTTAATGTTGGATCCATGTTTAAGAGATAACCAAAATAGATGCCGTCGATGGGATATGTTACATTTCCTGCAAAAGCCCACGTTTGAGTTCCCGTGTGAATTTTACCGACCATCGAACCATAGGCATTATAGACTGTTCTGGAAGGTAGTGTCTGTTTATTCACATAAGAATCTTCAATCAAATCGTAGTGCTCGATGGCTTTGATTCGTCCATATTGGATTGCATTGGCGATATAGACTTCGTTTTTTTGTAATGTTCCAAACCGATTTAGTGGTAAAAAGCCAATCAATCCTGATGCTAAATACTTCCCATGAATCGTCCCGTAATTGACGTTATTGATGATCGATAAGACACCAATCGCTAATATACCTGCTGCTTTAGCATGTGTCTCATGAACCATTGTATATGACGTTTCATCGGTCTCACTCCATGCATAAACATCGCCATAATTGATGGTGAACAAAATTTTCGCATAATGGTTATTGTCTGATGTTGGTGCATACTCCAAGAGATGATTCAAATCATTTCTTACGGCAATACCTGAAGCATGAGCAAAACCTAAAGGACTCAATTGGATAGCCTCAATTTGACCAGCATTCGCACTATCCAAAATGCGCGCATGCTGTCCGATCATGACGTTGGCGATCCCTCCGGCTTGAACGGTCTTTGAAGTCTGATTAGATGTGTTAATAACTTCGATATCACCTAGGTTAATCGCTTGTGTGATAAGACCTTCTTGTTGAGATGTGATGCCTGCTGCATAAACGTGATTGTCAAAAGATCCACGAATAGAAAGATCACCAGCATTAAGAACATTATGAAGAGGACCTTGTTTTTGATCAAAGGTGATCGATGAAGGTATAATGCCATGATCCACACTAAAAGCACGATTGCGATGACGAGAAAGAATACCAGACATGAAGAGTATGCTATGAAAAGTAATCGAATCTGATGTCGTTAGCGTTAAATTCCCTCCATTAAATAAATCCATTGCGCTCGAAGAATCACCAAGATTAGAGAGAATACCACCTACGTTAAATGCTTCTGGAGCATACGTTAATGAAGTGGCATGTGAAACATGAATCGTGATATTTCCAAGGTGTCTTGCATGCTCAATCACAGCTTCATCTAGATCGAATAGACCATGATAGTTTAAGGATGGAGATGCGATGACCTCGGTTGTGTAACCAGTAATATGACCTCGATTTTCACTATGAATAATCGACGTATTATCGCTTGACAAAGCGATGATAAGCCCTGCATAGCGATCGATAAATGATAGGTTCAAAGACGTGGAGGATGTGTTAAATAAACCGATAGATTGTAATGTTGAACCTTGTAGATGAAGTCCAAAAGTTATATGGACATCGGTGAGATGACGTGCTTCTTCTGAGGTATGTTGTGGATCAAGAGATGAGATTTGCCCTTCATGCAATACACGAAACACACTCACTGCTGCATCATAAAGATTAGCTATTCCACTGACATACATAGCGCTTTCTGCAAGGGGTAGGTAGACGATAACGCCTTTTGAAACGATGAGATTCAACTGAATGTCATTTTCGCCATAACCTAAAATACCAGCCAGATATGTTTGACGAGAAATCTCCATGTCGTGTGTTTGTTCAATCGTTCCCTCAAAGATGACACGGTGTAGCGCAACATCTACTGCCTTTCCGATGATTCCACCTATCACAAGATCATAGACATCATCTTTTTGAATATTAGGGATGGTTAACTCTAGTTGAGATGAACTTTCATCGACACTTAATTGACTGGCAACACCTGCGATTCCACCCATCACTAAAGATGCTTGGGGACTGAGATGAAACATCATAGGCATGTGACCCGTCGTAGAAACGAAATCGATAATGCCGGTTGCTGAAGCGACTAATCCTCCAAAAACAACTTTTTGATGATGTGACAACCCATCGATGATGCCCTCGGTAAGTTGAACGTGAACATTGCGAATAGTTCCATTGATCTGTTCGCCTACCAGCGGTGATATCATAAGTTCTTCTGAGGTTGACTTCATGTTTTTATACGTTATACTCAATCGTCTAAAATTCAAATCTTTGACTTCCCCAAACAATACACCCAAAAAACTCATGATATCACGATTATTCTGCGTGATCACTTGAGTCAATGATAAATAAAGGATGCTATAATGCATGGGTGATCCACCATCTGAGGGATGATGGTCATATAGGGTATGTTCGCTTTGGATGACATCACTTTTTAGCGTACCATCAAAACTGACAGCACTCGGTTTATAAGCATCCTTTGATAACGAACGCATGTCTAGATCATGGGTTAAAACATAGGTGGCTTGGCGAAAAAGTGGCGATCGAAGAAGCAAGTTTTGCATGACCAAGACATCCGATGGTTTTGAGACTAAAAGTTCAGTTCCACGCACTTTAAGACCTTGGAGTGTAGGATACACACGATTCAATGTGACAAGATGTTTTTGATTATCGCTTGCAAGATTGACATAGTGATCATTAAAAAACCATTCATCAGAAAAATACATACGTTGTTGAAATGATGGCGTCGATAGACCTAATCCAAACAATGGTGTTTCCTCAACATACATGGATTGATCATAATAAACGCGATCTAAAATTCCAGTATTCTCACTCACTGTAGGTGATGCTGATAAAGCGTGAGTCACTGCTCTGGAGCGCACAGATGGCGATGCGTACCACATGTCGCGCATCATCCCTTTATTGACTGAAACAAGCCCAGCTAAATGAAACGCTCCATCAACATGTAATCCTGCGCCATCTTGTCTTGTATCGATCACGTAGATGTGATCGAGTGTTCCAAGATTTTCTCCGGCAACATATGCAGCATATCGCCATGTTCGCCACTCGATAGGTTGAATCATGATGGGATTAATAAGCCCAAAATGGTGAACATGAGCATCTTGTGATAGTTTCGAAAACATCGCCATGTGTCGCATACCTGAATAGATTAAATCATAGGTATCTTCATCCATCACTGTCTGAAAGTAGAGATTTGTAATCTCAAAGCCTTGACCATCAAACGTTCCTGAAAAAGCATCGATGGCACCGATTGGGTAAAACCGATAATCCATATTCTCGATAATCGCATCATAATAATCGATGGATTGGCCTAAAACATAGTTCAAGGATAAGTAATGATGGCGATTTTCACTCATAGATAAACGCGATAAATGGTATAGATCTGTTGCTTTTTCAATCACATATATTTGATTGTTATCAATAAGTTCATGATGATCGATAATCACTTCAAATGGGATGTAGGGAGATTCATAATCGATTTCTTGAAGAGGTGAAATGGCAATATCTTCACCAGACCATAGAACACTTGCTGAGAGATCACGTGCAATCACCACCCGATCTTTCGATCCCCAAGAAATCAAAAAAAAGGCGAGTACAAAGATGATCAGCAGCATGATTTTTGTAAGATATGCTCTTTTCACTTTGACTCACCTCCATGTTTATAACCCAAATACACCTGAATCGACTTTCCATATGTCTTGATAACGATTGGCTTGTACCACTTCAATCATAATACCCAAACGTAAGATAATATCTTCTTTAAAATGTTGATTTGTTCGCGCATACAGCATACTTCCACCATCAATGAGTGGAAGTTCTAAACGATGATTTGACTTTAATATGTTTCGAACATATTGATAACCATCTTGATAAACATTTAAATCGAGCATATCACCTTTTTTGAGTTGAGAATAGGGATGATAATCCTCATTACTTTGTGTGATGACAATCACTTCTTCAAATGTTTCTTCCGTTGCGAGATAAGTTCTTGTACGAATGTATGATTCTTTTAATTTGATGCGTACGCGCGATGCATAGTCTGAGCGGATAACAACTGTTATTTTGAGTTTTGATAATGCATGAGCTTGCGTGATATCTGATGCATGAATGATCAACTCTTGATGAGTTGCATCATAATATGGACTAAGTTGATCGATGAATACACCATCAAAGCTAACCAACATGGTGACTTCAACTTCGCCGGTTTGATAAACGAGAATTGAAGTTTGTTCTTTCTGATAGTATGCAAACGTCACATAGATCGAACCAATCAGCGTGAGTATGTATAGTACAATCAACATGATCCACTTTTTTGTTTGATTACTCATCTTCAAAAGCTCCTTTACCACTGATTGTCATAAATCGTATAGGAATCATATACGTGATCATAGGATCAATGATTTGGGGTTCAAATGCATCGATATCGATCCATATCATCCATTGGATATAATAGGTTTGTCCAGGTTTGAGTTCAACCGTTTTGATGTGATTCAAAATCGATTGATTGTGCTCATTCACTTTTTCTCTAAATGCTTCATGGGTATCTCCTTGTTCATAGAGAAGGTGAAGTGTATGATGGTAATCCTGTACCCATGTGCTTTGATCATGATTCAATCCTTCATCGATAAAAAGATAAATCAATGGATACTGTTCTTCAACATGAATGTTGACTTTAAGTGAAGGTGACGACAGAGGAACGTTAATGGTGATGATACGGCGTAATCCGACGTCATTAAACCCATCTGAATAATCCCGATGAAAGACTTCATTTTCTAAGGAGACATACGTCAATCCTTTTAAAACCATGGTTGTTTGAAACGCTTGATCACCCAAAGTCAAATCAACACGCATCTCGTGAGATACAAAGGACACCAATGACTTGCGTTGAACATAGGTGAACCAGGCAAAACTGATCGAACTGAATGCAAGCATTCCGAGTAAAAACAAACTGATGATCATCCATTTTTTCATGATGAAACCCTCAATTAAGTGATGTTGAGATCATCATGTAGATGTCTTGTATGAAAAGAGATTGACCCATGAGATGATTATGATCAGTGAAAGGTAATCCTTCTTGGTCAAGATAGATCACATTGGGATCATAATAAAAGTCAAAGTAAACCACGATGACAACCGTTTCATTTCTTATATGATTAAGTGATATATCATGAACAAGAGGATAGATTGTCCAATCGTGCTGATTGAAATGACCTTGATAAGGTTTCATTGGATCAACGTTTTTTTGATCGATACTTTCAGTACCATTGACGTAATAACTGACTTTTGTCACCTCATAATAAAAGGAATACTTGATCATTAAGTCATCATCGAGATGACCTTCAGATGTCACTTTTCCGATATCAAGCGATAGGTAAGCTTGTGTACCAATGGAAACAATCGCAATCGCGAAACTAAACCGTTCTCCTGGTGCAACCGATTGTGTCCACAAAAACATTTGACTTGGGTCTTTAATGAGTTGATAACAACCCTCATCAGACGATGTCTCACACAGTTGATTGAATAGCGTTTGCTCAGTATTACCGCGATGCCAACTATCCTTATAGACGTAGAAATCGTACTCTGCTTCAACTTCTGAAATCGAAGAGACTAACGATGTTTTTACTGTATTGGTGATGATAAACCATGCATAGGTCGATACTGAAAAAAAGAAGCATGCTAAAAGGACATAAAGTGTTGACATGATGAGCATGCGCATCGATCCCTTGTTCATGACTTCTCTCCTAGTACATCTTTTTAATGGTGTTTAAAAAATTTTGACACTCTTCAAACTGATCTTTACCAAATAAACGTGTGATCAGTTTGGATAAATCCTGAATCTCTGTTTGTAAAAAGGGTAAATTTAAACCTTCAAATTTACGGAATATTTTACGTGCAACCATATAATCTAATGCTTCGTTTTCCGTTCCGCCACATGCAACATAAACGGGCACGAAAGCACGAATTTGTTTCATGATACGATTTCCAAACGTAACTTTGAAATTTTTGGTAATAAAACTATCCAGTTTTTCTAAATTCTCAAATGCAAGAGGTGACATGGCATGTTCTTCTTGCGCATGTAGGAAAAGTGATTGTAAATAGTCACGATGCATGACAACACCATCGGTGAGTGGTGCATCGATGTACTCAGATTTCGTGTTGATCTCAATCGGTGTTGCGCGGTCATACACTTTATCTGTGATGATGAATGTTGAATCATCTTTATTTGCCGTTCCAACAAACCAAATATTTTGAGGTAACAATAGTTTCCCTTTAACTAAGTGGAGTGGGTCACCAGGTTTCGTATCGGCGACTATATCGACTAACCATTTATCAGGATCTGGCATTTCTAAAATCGATAATAGTTCTGCAAAGTAGTATTCCACGCGAGCTAAGTTCATTTCATCGAGTACCACAATATTGATATCTTCACGGTAAGTCGTTTCATAAATGGCTTTCAAAAAATCGGTTTCGTTAAATCTCTTCGTAAATTCATTCAAATAACCAAGCATTTCAGCGCGATCACGCCAAGATGGTTGGACAGGAATGATATACGCATCATGTTGAAAGAATTTACCCATGGCATAGGGTAAGGATGTTTTCCCGGTACCTGAAATACCTTCAAGAATCATCGTATGTGAAGCTGCCATGCCAGCGAAAAAAGCTCGAATGATTTTAGGGCTGTAGTAAAGTTTTAATCGTGATGCTGCAAAATGAATAAAGCGAATCACCAATTGGTTTAAATTGATCATATCTTCATCTTTCATCGCAACAACATAAGGTTTTTGTTGATATTCTTGATCGACCATGGAAAGTTTGACAAAGCGTCCTTCACTTTCCTCTTCGATGATTTCTTCATTCAAAGGTTCTTCTTGTTCTGGATTGATGCCTAGATTGGAAACCTTCAATGCCAAAATCTTATTTTTCTCATCGATAAGTTCCATCGTTTTTTGATTAAGAAACGTGATTTCAGCCACCAATTCATCTTTTTCGATTTCAGTCTTCACAAATTTGATATATTTTTTGATGACACCGATCAATTTCATCACAATGATGACGATAAAGATCATATTGACGACACTGACAATGATAAACATGATCCAGTCTAAGATACTAAACTGTAAACTTGCAAGGATAAATTTTTCATATAACTCACGAATGCCATCCATAAAGAAAGACGAAAAGACTTCAAAGATGCCTTTGAAGAACGATCCGACGTATTGGAACACATCACGGATAAAGTTGATGTAATAACGTCCAAATTCGACCATAATGGACCTCTTTTCGTTTAATTGTCGAGATGAAACTCCTTAAGCAGCTGTTGTCTGATGTGCATAAACTCATGTTCGACCTCAAGAGCTTGTGCTTCAGCGCGCATGAGAAATGACTTTTCAAGATTTTTTCTGTGATAGATTAATAGCGATCTTACCAAGATGATGGCTGATAGAATCCATAACAAGACAACCGGTAATAAAATGAATAATGCAAACCCTTTAGGGGATTGAATGTAGTCATAGATACTTGCTATGCCTGAAATATGACCTCGTTTGATACCGATAATATCTGAAGTTGCAACCGGTTGATCCATCGTGTCATTTAAATCACCTTTGATTAAGTAATATAATTGTCCGTCATCGGTGATGATTTCTTCAATGCGATGAGCAATGAAACGACGTGATTGAAGATCATATACAACCACAATATCCCCCATGACGAGTTCATGCTTATCTTCATAGCTAAGCATCTTCACAAAAAGGAGATCTTTTGATGAGAAATGCCCTTTTAAATCAGAGGTCATATCATCGTTGTTAACTGTGACCATGCCAACACCTAAAAGATGAGCAAGATCATCTTCTCGCTTGACTCTAAGCTGTGCAACACTAAAAGCGAGAAGAAACATCAAGAGACCATAAAGAAAACCAGATAAAATACGTTTATTCGTATACATTTTTCTTTTCATTGCACATTCTCCTAGAAAGAAGGGCGGGTGGTACCCGCCCATTCATCGTGTTAATTAACCTTCAAAACGTAGTGATAGCGATATGATACGACCGAGTAATGCATTGTATCCTTCAGCATCCCATCCTTCGAACCATATATGAACCGTAACAGTACCATAATATTCTGCATCAGCAATCAGGATTTGATTCGATGACATATCTAAAATTTTGGTTGATGTGATCATATCGACGGTAGAGACAACGTTGACAGCTTCGATACCACCAGGAAGAATCGCATTTGAACGATAGAAATAGTTTTGTGCACCATCAACACCAATATAGGTGGGTACACCTAAGACATCTTCTTGATCACCACGAAGATCAGCATTAATTAATCCGCCTAATACCGTGTTCGTTGAAGACACTGGATTTTCATAAGCAACAGTCGTGGTTGATCCGCCGACCATACCGGTGATAGAAACTCTGATCGCATCAGCAGGATTGACAAACAATGAGCTGTTTGCTGCACGATCAACACCTTTTGAATCGGTGAAACCGACACGAGTGATAAAGGAAGCTTGTGTACCACTAAGGATTACTTGTGTCCATGTGATTTCAGAGGTCGAATCAGAACGGAAATGAAGTGGAAGTGATAAGTAACCTTCTGTGGTTCCATTACCGGTCGTTCCTGTGCCGAGACCATAGAAATTGCGTCCATCAGGTGAGGTCACATGATTGAATCGAAAACCGTTTGCCCCATAGACACTGTCTAGATAATTGTAGATATCTTGTGTGGTCAGTGTTGTTTTCCATTCAAGTGCTAAGGGGTCTCCTGTACCAATGGCAATTTCAATCCCTTCATCACTGATGACTTGTGCTTGGAAAGGTTGGACAGAAGCAACGTTCGTAATCGTAAACCACGCGAATGTGGTTGTACCTAATGCAATCACAGTCAGAATGACAGCGACGAGTGATAAGACGAGTTTTTTGGTAACGTTAGTCATAATTTTATATCTCCTTTATATGTTTAATGATCTATATCAAGTTGCTCGATGAGCAAGTTTGAACTCTAATTGAATACGCAGTTGATCGTTGAGGATACCATCGATGGCATCCGGGTCCCAACCTTCAATCCATATACATAGTCGAATCTTTGTTTTATAGATGGTTTTTCCATTTAAGTCGGTCTCATCCGTGGGTTTTAATCGACTGATCCATGAACGATTATCCAACACTTGATAAGGATTCGCAGGATCTAGTTCTGATAGACCATAGATGATTGATGGTGTATATTCGGGAAGGTAAAGAGGTGTATTGGTTCGTGCAAGATAATAGCTGTATGCACCAAATGATTTTCCATATCCCCTAAATTCGTTTTCTGAGGGATCATAAATCGTCGCTTGTTGCACTTGACCCTCTTCATCCATTTCTCCAAAACTGATTCTTACTGCATCTTTTGCATAGTATCGAATGATGGAATCCTTAAGAACTAAACGATGATTGTCTTCGGTATAGTGAACTTTCGGGATAAAATTAATCCCGTTCGACTCAATATATGTTCCTCGATTTGAATTCTCAAATGTGCGATTCATCAGGAATAGATCGCGTTCACGTGCGGTTGACTTGAAATAGAGATCGATCACCATATAATCCTGTTGTGCGATGGCATCTCCTCTTTCCATATAACCACCACGTGTGAAATGAATACCATCCGATGTTGTAACATCCTTAAGTTGATTGGAAACGTGGAGTTGTTGAAGTGAAATTGTCGTATCATAGTTTTCATCATCGGTTGAAACCAGGAGCTCACGTCCTGAAGATGCAATCAGGGTGAGATTATCGATGTTGTTGATCTGTGCCATGGTTACCCATGCATAGGTGACAGAACCAAAGATGAAAAGATAAAGTATAAGACCTAGAATTGAGAGAGTCAAGCGAAGTGTCATCATTCTCAATGACATCATTGATCACTCACAATCGAAAAATTCATTTGAAGTTTGATCATCCCACCCAATATGTCATCTGTGGTATCAGGATCTGTTCCTTCAATCCACATGACAACGCTGTACTTTCGTAGCATTCCTGGTTGAAAATTGAAAATATGTTGTCGGGTAACGATGGTGTCTGAGAGAAATTTTTGTGTTTTTCTCAGTTCCATCGTGTAACTTACCGGTATACCTTGTCCATCGTTATAATCAGGTTTTTGATAGATCGTATGAATGTCGTCTTCTATCACCAACACACGTATAGCGTCTTCCATTTTTTTATAGGAGTCTGTGATGCGTATGTGGTAGACAATATCGACGGTTTCTAACCCATTGTTTTTTAGATAGAAAGTGTAAGCAACATAATCGTAATCTGGATCAGTATAATTTCCTTCAGTGACGACGACTTCTTCAAGTTTTAACCACGAATAGGTCATGTCCCTTGCCCCATAGACTGGATCGGTCATCAATCGCGGTTGTGCTTCTCTAAATGATTCGTTGTTGGATAGCACAATGCCACGTTTGTATGAATCGTAATCGACCGACATCACGAAGTTTCCCGCTTGTTGTCCATAAAACGTGATCAGAACAAATAACAGGGAGAGAACCCCACTCACTGATAGCATGAGGGATTGAATGCGCTTCGTCTTGATTTGTTTTTTCGTTTTCAAAACTCTCGATAATTTCATTTCAAATCACTTCACCTTCATGATTACACTTGGATTATATCATCGAGGTTTTGAATTAAAACACGCCAAATTATCAATTCTTTCTTGCGTTTCTTTCATTTCCCTTAACAAATCTTAAGAAGTCTGTTTTTGAACAAGTCAGTTAAGATTAAAGAAATAAATACATCTATGTTTATTTTTATAGAATTGAATCATTCTTTTATTTCTTAAGTAAAAAAGAACGGCATAGGATATGTCGTTCTCTTGATTGTAATATATGATGTGTAAAACTAATGATTACTTGTCAACATCTTTCCAAGATTCAGTACCAATGTATCCTCTTAATGCTTCAGCAGAAAGTGGTTTTGTGAAATAGAATCCTTGCATGATATGAATGTTGTATTTCTTAGCTTCATCTAACATTGGCTTATTTTCAATGGCTTCACAGATCACGGTGTAATTGTTTTTTTGCGCAAAATCGACGAGCAGCTGCGCAAACTTAGCCTTCATATAGGATTCTTCTTCTTTTAAAAACTCGTTATCCAATTTGATGATATCAATATCGAGTGCTTGAGCGCGCGATAGCGTCGAGAAATCAAGTCCGAAACCATCAATTGCAATTTGGAACCCCATTTTCTTTAAATCAGCTAACGTTTTATGTATTTGCATCGGTTTATCAAAAACTGCAAACTCGATCACTTCTAAGACGATATTTTCTGCATTCATGCGATATTTCTTCAAGAGTTTTTGGAAATCCATCGGTAATGACTCATTCATGAGCTGTTTAGGCGAAAGGTTTAACGAGAACTTTATGTCTTTTTTGGGAAACTCTTGCTTAAGTTCTTGGAAAGTCTTGATCACCGTTTCAAGACCCCAAAGCCCAATCCAGTTGATGTCTCCGGATTGTTCCATAATCCCTAAAAACTTAAATGGTGAAAGCAGACCATGCTCAGGGTGATTCCAGCGAATCAGGGATTCAACCCCATAGATATCATTGGTTTTGACATTGATGATCGGATGATAGAAAAGCTGGAACTCTTTGTGTTGAATCGCATGCTTTATCTGATAATAATATTCGACATGTTCGCCACCTTCTGTATTCATTTCATCGGAATAGACGCGAATATTGTTGCCACCATTCTTTTTAATCAAATAGGTAGCCAGTTTAAGTGAATTAAACAAATCTTTTAAGGTCGCACCATGAATCGGGTAGAAAGCAACAGCAATCGATGCTGTTGCACTGATGGTGGTGTCACCAAAGAGTTTAATCGGACGTGCCATGGAGATCTTGATTTTATTTGCGAGGTCAACCGCTTCGGTTCGATCATAGTCCATCGATAAGAAAATCAAAAACTCATCGTTTTGTAAGCGCGACAATTTAACCCCTTTGGGTAATGCAAGCTCGATGTTTTTAACAATCTTTTCCAAAATTTTTTCAGCTTCAGTCGCACCAAACGCATTGATAAAATCAGAAAATTTATCAAGATCCAAATAGATGAGTGAAAATTGGCCATCTTTTCCCATGCGTGCGATGTGGGAGGTGATGATCGACGTCATCTCTGCTCTGGTGAGAACACCTTCGATGAGAAATGCTTTTTCTTCTTGAATACGCGCACGTTCTTTGAAATATGAACGCGCAAGGAAAAAGATTGCCCCCAGCATGACAAGAATGGCGATGATGGATAAGATGATGGTCGCTTGATCGCTGACCTGATAGATACGCATGAAATTCATCGTTTGATCTCCTTCTTCATCTTGACGAGTTCAACAGTACGTGTGTGATCGATATTAAACTCACGAATTAATCGAATGGCTTCCGATTTCACTACAGGGGGTGATATCAAATAACCTTGAATGATGTTACATCCTGCACGATATACAAGTTGATTTTGTTTATCATTTTCAATACCTTCAGTGACCACTTCTAGTCCAATATTTCTAGCTAACGATGAAATCATGTTCACGATAGCGCGCGAGTGGGCATCAGTTTCAATATTGATGACAAAAGCTCGGTCAATTTTGATGGTATTAATCGGTAAGTCTTTTAAATACTGTAAGGATGAATAACCAGAACCGAAGTCATCCAAATGGATATCGAAACCATATTTTTGCAAAAGTTTGAGCTTATTGATAACCAAATCGAAGGATCCAATCAAGAATGTTTCCGTAATTTCCAGTGAAATGCTGTGTTTCTTAAGCTCATATTGCTCAAAGACTGACACAATTTCGTTAACGAAACCAGCTTGTAGAAGTTGAACAGGGGATACGTTTAAGGATATATGGATATTATAAGGTTCAAGTTCCTTTGCAATTTGGAATGTCTCATGCAGTGCAATGCGTCCAATATCGATGATCATATTATTTCGTTCAGCCATTTGAATGAACTTGAGGGGTGATTCAGAGGCATATTTGGGGTTATTCCAACGAATAAGTGCTTCAAATCCAATAATACGTTCTTCCTGGTTATTGTACTTAGGTTGAAGAACCATGTAGAACTCTTGATTTTTAATGGCATTGGCGAGATCGGCTTCCATGCGCTGTTCACGTGAAGCAATCAGCGATAGGGAGACATCATACACAAAGCTCTTATGTTGAGACGATTCTTTCGCATGGTTTAATGCTAAAAGCATATTATCATAAGCAACATCTGCATTAAGAATCTCATAACGATCAGCTTCGATGTTAAAGACACCAATTTTGACATCGATATTGATAAAGTTCTTATCGATGGTAATCGGCTTTTCAAAGATACTGAGCACTTTATTGATCCACCGTGTAACCCAAGCGTAGTTCTCGATGTTTCTAAAAAAGATGACAAAACTATCGGCGTTTGTATTATAGAGTGTTGAGGGATAACCTTCAAGTGATTCATCGATCAGTTCTGAAAAGATCATCAGGAATCGGTCACCTGATTTTTCGCCCAATAAAACATTGATTTTCGCAAATGAGACAATATCCAAGGAGACCAAAGCGTTATAATTTTTGAGTTCATCAGCATTCATAAAGAAAGCTTGTAGATCTTGTCTTAAGCTGTTAAGATTGGGTAAATGAGTGACTTTATTGTATAACGCCATGTTACGATACTCATCAAATCGTCCTTCGATGCTCGTAATATCATCACCAACAAGTAGATAGCCACCTGTCGTTTTGATTGGAACAAAGCGTATGTAAACTAAGCGCTGAAGACCAAGTTCAAATATCGCAGTAAACGCACGCTGGCGTTGAATAATGTCTTCAATCGCTTCAAGGTCAAACTCCTTCTTGATTTCAAAATCTTTGATCTCATCATAAATATCATAGTCACCAAGCAATTTTTTGAAACTTTGATTATAGGACTTAATCTTACCTCTTCGGTTGATACGAACGAGATAAGGTTTCGCGTAATAATGGGTGACTTTTGCATTTTCAATATCATGCATTTTGGTTTCCAATATTTTGAACAAAACAAGAAGAGCACTCGCAAATAAAACAAAAATCACAAAGAAGAGAGCCCATAAAATATTGGTCAAATAAGCCATCGATCCAATGACATCGGATTCATTAAAAGTCATGACCACATAAAAATGTTTATTGGAGTGTATGGCATCAATCCCATTCAATGTGATAAATGACCCTTCGTTAGCAAAATTTGCTTGAAAGACATTGGAAACATGATTCGATGTCGTCGCCTTCATCTCATCAATCAAGGATTCACTGACTTGATAGTTGCGTAAGTAATCATAAAAATAACGGTATGAGCCATTGTCAAATGAAGCATATGCAATACGATTATCTGCGGTCATCAAACCAAAGTGCGTGATCGTAGAAAATTCGGTCATGATGGTTTCGATGTAGGAGTCAGCAGCGAAGAATGCCACAATATCATCAATCAAGAAAAAGATGTAAGGTTCTGTTGGTCCTGTGCCAAATGCTTCATCAAAACTGTAGATAGCAACGCGTTGATGAATGTCAAAAAAACCAAAACTTGAATCATAGGTATACGCATCTAAACCGACAAGGAGCGTGCGATCATTAAGTCGCCCAAAACCTTGATATGTATCGTTAAGTACTGAGATGGACAATGCAGCACCGTTGAGTGCAACAGCGGCATCCGGCGATGATATCTCATATTGATCGATCAGATCGCTTACTTTAAGATAGTCAAATCGAAGTTGTGAATCGATGCGTTCAGCAGCAACTTCTCCCCTTTGAATGAGGTTTTCTTTGGCTTGCTTGATGATAAAATTGGATGAGATGGTTGTATAAGCGAAAACAACGACCAATACTAAGATGGCGTAAGAAATGACGAATGCAATTGCTAGTTTCCACATAAAACTTCTCATGTTTAACCATCACCTGTCGTTATTCCATCCCAAAAAGAAGGGAGTTGAATGAGACCTTTGAAATTATTATACATGAAAAGCATCAATTCGTCACCTTTTTAAGCGACATCACACTTTCTTTTTACTTTTCTTTGAGCCTTATCAGTCATCCTCTGATTCATGATATAATAGAAACAAAAGTAGGTGTCCCTTATGTTCGAAGACCTCTATCTCAACCATCCATCCAAGGACCAATCCTCTGATCAATCTTTACCCACAGGCTATTGGTCTTATGACATCAAGTCGAAGACCTGGACATTATCTCCTGAAATCGATGCACTTTGGGAACTTGATACCTCTGAACAGAGAACAAAAAAGAGTCTTTTTGATGCGATATTATCCGAAGATAGACCTATAGTTCAACAATTATGGCATATTGCTCTACAAGAAAATCAAGCCTTTACATGCCGATATCGTATGAAAATCCACGATCATATACGATGGTTTTTTGTCAACTCACGCATCGATTTTCATCAACAAGAAGCCGTCGCTTATTATGGGACGATAAGTGATATCACAAAAACCATACTGCATGAACTTGAAGATCAATCCACATTGCGCGCTTTGGAACAAGAAATCATTAAACTTCGACATGACATGGAAGAAAATAAAACCTTGAATCTCGAAATATCCAAGGCTAAATCCTCATTTTTTTCAGCGATGTCTCATGAAATTCGAACACCGATGAATGCAATGATTGGCTTTACTTCTCTGCTTGAACTCACCACACTCTCTGATGAACAGCGTGAATATGTTTTACGTATGAAAGATGCATCATCTCATCTATTATCCATTATCAATGATATATTAGATCTATCAAAAATGGAGGCTGGTAAGCTCACCATTGAGAAAGCACCATTCCGTTTGCAACAGCTTATTGATGATGTGAGATCGATCATGGAAGACCAAGCAAAACGCAAACACCTCTATCTTGATTTTGAAACGATGAATTGTCCACAGGTCATCATTGCAGATCGTTTTCGTCTCAGACAAATCTTAATCAATTTAATTCACAATGCCATTAAGTTTACTGAAACGGGGGGTGTCAGTGTGGTTTTTCGTGTTAATCATACACCGGAAAACATCACGCTTGATATTCATGTCAAAGATACTGGAATTGGCATGACAGACTTGCAGCAACTAAAACTTTTTGGTGACTATATGCAAGCATCGTCCTCGATCTCACGCCTTTATGGAGGTACGGGTCTTGGACTCTCTATCAGTCAAAAACTCACGCATCTCATGGATGGTTCCATTCGAGTGTCAAGTAAGCTCAACGAAGGAAGCACCTTCACCTTGAGTCTTCCGATTGAAAAAGATGAGGTTGATGAACTCGAAGAACATGATGTTTTAACTGCTTCACCTCGAAGAGGTGCACTCATCCTCATGGCTGAAGATCATCTTTTGTCACAAAAATTATCTGAACGTTTATTAACCCACCTCGGTATGAAAATGGTTTTGGTTGATAATGGACTTCTTGCTGTTCAAAAAGTAAAAGATCAAGCCTTCGATATCATTTTCTTGGATTTGCATATGCCTGTGATGGATGGCATTCAAGCTGCACAAACGATTCGCCGCTTTAACACCAAAACGCCCATCATTGGCTTAACTGCAAACGCCTTTTTTGAAGAGCGCAGTCAATGTTTTCTCGCGGGTATGAACGATCTTTTAATCAAACCGTTTGATCAAGAGACATTAAAAAACATGCTCGCAAAATGGATTCCAGAAGAATAAAAAAGCGCAAATTTTTGCGCATTTTTTAGATAGCATCCATCATATGAAGGATGTCTTGGTAAAGTTCAACGCCTTTTATCAAAACAGATTCATCAAATTGGAAGTAACAACTATGAAGGGGATGAATGTATCCCTTTTTTTCATTTCTTGTTCCAAGCATCACAAATACACCAGGAACGTGCTGTTGATAAAACGCAAAATCCTCAGAAAACGTCATGGGTTTAATAAGTTGAAAAGATTTTTTTGGTAATATATTGATCAATTGCGTAAAAAGATGGTGATCATTGGTGACAGCAGGATAATAATCCATGATGTTATGATGGATGATGACATCATGGGTGAAAGCGATGCCTTGATCGATTCTTTTGATCTCTTCTTTCATCTTTTGATACGTTTCATCGCTAAAAGCACGCATCGTACCAGAAATAGCAACTCGTTGAGCGATGATGTTTCGTGCTTCACCACCCTGAATGGTACCGATGGTGATCACTGCTGGCTCTAAGGGTGAAATACGTCGACTGATGACTGATTGATAGGCTTCAATCAGCTGTGCAGCTGCCAAGATGGCATCACGACCTGCTTCGGGCTGTGCACCGTGGGCAGAACGTCCCTCTATGACGAGATCAAATTCTCCATTTTGTGCAAGCATCGCTCCATCAACAAGACCATAGATGCCTTCTTCTAATCCAGGATAAAGATGAATACCGAAAACAGCTTGAATGTCATAACGATCAAAAAGTCCTTCTTCAATCATGACTTTGGCTCCACCAGGTCCTTCTTCGGCAGGTTGAAAAATCATGACAACACCTTTTTTTAATGGAGGACACGATGAAAGATAACGAGCAAACCCAAGCATCATGGCCATGTGACCATCATGGCCACATGCATGCATCTTTCCTTTGTGTTTTGATGCAAATGAAACTTCTGTTTTCTCTTCGACAGGTAATGCGTCCATATCCGTACGAAACAAAATAGATTCTGAAGATATCCCTTTTTTTTCAATAACCCATCCCGTATGAGCCATCTGAATCGGTTGATAACCCATCGAAACCAGTTCATTGTAGATGTATTGACTGGTGCGCGGTAAATCAAAACCCAATTCAGGAATTTCATGAAGTGTTCTTCGTTGTTTAATTACATAATCGACCATGGTTTATGCTCCCGTTCGAAATCTAAAAGTCTCTGCTTGACATGTATGTAATCTTTTCCCGAGTATCCAGTCATCGATCCATCTTTGCCAATCACGCGATGGCATGGAACAACGATACCTATCGGGTTTTTTTTGCACGCTTGCCCAACAGCACGAACCGCTAAAGGTTTTCCGATGAGTGCTGCTATTTCACCATAACTTTTCGTTTGTCCATATGGAATCTTGAGCATTTCACGCCAAACCGATTGTTGAAACGGTGTTCCTTTATGAAAAGAAACAGCGAGCCCAAAATGTTTCAATTGTCCTTTAAAATATTGATCGAGTTCATGTTGAATCTTCAGGATCATCGGGTGATCACTGATCACAACATCCAAATCATCGATTGTCATCCCAATCAAATGATCTTTTTCAACTTCAAATGTCATAATACCGAGTGGTGATGCATATTTTCCAAACATAACTATGCCTAACTTTCTTCTAATCTTTTCTTTGATTCATACATGCGATGATCGATTAACCGCAAGAATTGATCGACGCTCTTAAATGTTTTATCGTATAACCCATACCCAAAACTGCATGATAAAACGTAATCTTTTTCTGAATTTTCATTGCGCACCAGGAGTGATAATTCAATATCTTTGATGAGATCTTTCAATCGATCGATATGGGCTTCATCAGTAATGATGATAAATTCATCACCACCTAAACGGGCAATAAACTCATTGGTTTTTAATAAACCTTTGATGCTCGAAATCACATCCGTGATGGCTAAATCACCCTCAGCATGTCCGTAGTGATCATTGATTGTTTTCAGATGATCAATATCGAAGTAAATCCCACCAAAAGGATCAACCGTTTTTTGTTTGAGTCGCTTGTCCATGAAATATTCGAACGACTTCCTTGTCCAAGCACCGGTCATGATGTCGAGATGGACGAGTCTTTCTTGAAGATAAATGTAGACGACAACCAATGCGAATGCTGCAGAACTCCATGCGAGTAATATCCCATAGAAAAGTGCTTGTAAGATGGCACCCATAATCGGAATGACATTGAAGAGAACAAGGAGGACAAATTCATTGGCAACAAGTTTTTTACGATAATACAATAGATGAATTAATGACGATATAAAGTACGCATAGGTGATGAACATGCACACAAAAAATAGGGGACCTCTTGCATAGATTCCTTGAGCATCTATCGTAAAGTAGAAACCAAAAAAGGGAGTCAATATACTGATGATGCCATTGATAATCACCGGTAAAAAAATAATGGTGTAAGCATTTTTAGAGACTTTTTTGCGCGCAGTCACAAAATTTCTGACGAGCAAGTACCATATACTTGATAAAAGAGGGGCGATGGTATATAGAAGGACGTGTAAACCCTGCGACAGATAGCGATATCCAATTTCAGAACGACCATTGATTATACAGGTGATCGCTTCAATACCTAATTGAAAAAAGATGGCAACTAAGGTCATCAAATAAGCACGGTTCAAGATATCTTTTTGATCTAAACGTCTGATCGAAATCAAAAAAACCATGAAAATCATGAGCATTGCGACCAAATTGATATCAATTCTCAAAAAAACAGCCATTTTGCATTCCCCCAAATCATAGTATGATTATACGCTCTTTTCGGTAAATGCACAATCACCAAGATATGAAAAAAGGGGTCATAAGACCCCTATGTGTTTTGGCGACTTGCATAATTAAGTCGCATTTCTAATTTATCGAGTTCATCCATTAATCTCTGTGGCAATTTTTCACCGATTGTCTGATAGTAAAGACGTATGGATTTGACTTCTTCTAACCAGGATTGATGATCAATATCGAGAAGTTTTTCTAAAGCATTTGCTTTCATTGGTACACCGCGCACATCAAGAGCATCGGCGGTTGGTAAATAACCAATCGGCGATAATGTTGCTTGTGCTGTTCCATCACAACGTTCGAAAATCCACTTCAACACCCGTGAATTGTGACCAAAACCTGGCCATAAATAATCCCCTTGTTCATCTTTTCTAAACCAGTTTACATAAAAGATTTTGGGTAACAACGCTTCATTTGTGCGTTTACCGATGTCAAGCCAATGTTTTAAATAGTCACCAACGTGGTATCCGATAAAAGGTAGCATCGCGAAAGGATCACGTCGGATTTGACCGATTTGATTTGAAATGGTGGCTGCAGTTATTTCAGATCCCATCATCGAACCCATAAACACACCATGGCTCCACGATAAAGCCTCATGAATCAATGGAATTGTTGTTGGTCTTCGACCACCGACTAAAATTGCGGATACAAGAACACCTTCAGGATTTTCCCAATCATCAGCGATCACTGGACATTGTTTTGCCGATACAGTAAAGCGACAATTGGGATGGGCAGCTGGTGTTTTCTTATTCGGTGTCCAATCTTCTTTTTTCCAATCGATTAAATGATCAGGTGTTGGACAATCAATGCCTTCCCACCATACATCACCATCATCGGTCAATGCGACATTCGTAAAAATCGTATTTTTTCTAATCGACATCATCGCATTCGGATTGGAATCATAACTGGTTCCTTTAGCGACTCCGAAGAAGCCTGCTTCAGGATTAATCGCGTAAAGTCTTCCATCTTCTTTCATCCATAACCAAGCAATATCATCGCCAACTGTTTCAACCTTCCATCCTGGTAGGGTAGGTACAAGCATCGAAAGATTCGTTTTACCACATGCGCTTGGGAATGCCCCTAAAATATACTTACTTTTTCCTTCAGGGTTCGTGATTTTTAGAATCAGCATATGTTCAGCCATCCACATTTCATCACGTGCTATGACAGATGCAATCCGTAGTGCTAAACATTTTTTGCCGAGTAATGCGTTACCACCATATCCAGAACCATATGACCAAATCAAGCGTTCTTCTGGGAAGTGTGCAATGAATTTCTTTTCAATCGGTGCGGATGGCCAGGGTAGATCTTCCTGTCCTTTTTCAAGCGGATAACCCACGCTGTGAAGACACGGAACAAAGGAACCTACACGTTCAAGTTCTTTTAACACATCACGTCCCATGCGTGTCATAAGGCGCATATTACATGCAACATACGCACTATCTGTAAGTTCAATACCAATCTTTGACATGGGTGATCCGTATGGACCCATCATGTAGGGAACCACATACATCGTACGTCCTTTCATGGATCCCTTGTAGAGTTTTAGCATCGTTTCTTTTAGATGATGGGGTTCAATCCAATTGTTCGTTGGACCTGCATCACTTTGTTTTAAAGATGCGATAAAGGTACGATCTTCGACGCGTGCAACATCGGATGGATCACTAAAAAACGCATAGGATTGAGGACGTTTATTTGGATTGAGTGGAATAGCTTTTCCTTCTTGAACGAGACTTAAGATCATGCGTTCATACTCTTCGTCACTTCCATCACACCAATATATATCATCGGGTTCGCAAAGAACTGCCATCTCTTGGACCCAATCTTGTAACTTCACATAGCTGATCATGATTTTCTCCCTTTTTCTAATGATCTATTTAAACGTGCGAAACAAACGATTTTTCACGTGTTTTTGGTAATCACTATAACCTTTTAGATTCTTTCTTAGAAAGTTATCTTCTAAACGCATGCGAATATAACATAAAACCAAAATGATGATGGTCGGGATCATCGCATAGAGTGATCCTAAAATGATAGGGACAACGGCAAGATACGTCATCATGCCAAGATACCCTGGATGTCTGATCACTTGATAAGGCCCGGTTGAAATAATGGGATGATCTTCATCTTTCAGAACACGTGTTGAAAAGTAAGGATTTTCAATCATCGACCATAAAACAATACCCATGCCCATCACAAAAATGAAGATAGCAAGTGCAAACATAAACCATGGAATCTCATGTGACCACGTTAGACGCCAATCGAGTCCTGCAACAACATAAACACCGTAACCAATGATCCACGATAAAACACCAATGA
The DNA here is from genome assembly GCA_002424575.1 of Acholeplasmataceae bacterium UBA5617. Taxonomy (GTDB): domain Bacteria; phylum Bacillota_I; class Bacilli_A; order Acholeplasmatales; family Acholeplasmataceae; genus Peloplasma. The sequence goes on from DIKN01000004.1 coordinate 39,306, forward strand.
TCTTTTCATAAATGGGAACATTCTTTTTTTTAGTCGACCGATGTTCAATTGTTTTTCGAGGTAGTACAAGTCCAAAGATGAGATAGCTAAAAAGATATAGACTACCGAGGATCCATGCTCCCGTATAAGACCAAGACCCTGCACTAAAAAGAAGGACAAACATGCCTAAAAAGAGTTCTCCACCAAGGAAGAACATACGTTTAATCATGGCACTTCTCATCGTCTTTTTCTCGTTCCAAGATGAATTCATCGTACACCTCTACTCATATTATACCCCTTTAAGGAAAAGAAACCAAGCCCTTAAGGCTTGATCATTTGGATATGCTGAAATGCTTTTTGATAGACAGGCTTCATGCGATCTTCGCTGACCATTTCTATGACATGGTTGATATCAAACCATTTGACATCTTGATGTTCATCTGGATTCGCATAAGGGATTTCATCATCGTCTGCAATCAGTAAATAGGTTGCGTTGAGATGGAGGTGGTCAGGGACATACTGTCCTTTTTTGATGTGGTTATGTACGTAGATCACATCGATGGTAAATATATCGTTATTAAACGGTCTAATCGTGGTTAATCCTGTTTCTTCTTTAGTTTCACGAAGGGCAACTTCGAGAAGATTGGGATTGCCATCTGCATGACCTCCAACCCAAGCCCAGGATTGATAGATATGATGAAATGCAAAAACAATACGGTCCATCTTGGGGTTGACAACAAAAGCAGATGCAGTCAGATGAGCTGTCAAATTGGATCTTAACAATGCATCAGGATTGCGATCAATAAACTGTAAAATTAGATCAAGGTCTCTTTGTTCTTGCTCGTTTTTAGTTTGATAGTTTAGAAATTGGTCTTTAACGTCCATCTTTTTTACCTTCTTCGATGATGTCTTTCAGTAATCGTTCAGTTAAACTTCCACGCAGTTTTGTCATATCAGGAAGGTTACTTGTGGTATGAAAACTTACGCCTTCAGTTTCATTATTCTCAAGAAATGAACCCTTGATTATTCTAGCTCGAAAGACAACCCAAACCAAACGGATATCATCTTTTGTATAGACTTTATAGAGTTCTAGCTCACCAATGGTATAACCAGATTCTTCATAGCATTCGCGAATCGCTGCTTCTTCCAGTGTTTCACCTAAATTGCGAAATCCACCGGGAAATGTGATCTTACCTTTTGATTTCCCTTTTAGGTGAACCATCATAAATTCACCTGAATCGTTATAGCATACACTGACAGCAGATAGATTAACCCAATTATCCCAATCAATATAGCCACAACTGCATCGCATGATTTTATGAGATTCAATTTCATCATGCGTCATTTTCTGACCACATACTGGACAATAGTCCATAAATATCACCTCAGTTAAAGATGGTTTCTTCTCGTATCCCATAAGAAATGAGATCATGGATCAATCATTCCGAAACCATATATTGCTTAAGAAGTTCTCTGACGTCTTCTCTTAATGGTTGAGACTTTTTTACTAAAGGATTGACATGAACAATGACGGCTTCACAGGTTGCAACTTCGACATCTTCTTGATAGAGACTTTGAATGAATCGAATGGAACTCGTTCCGATTTTTTTGATTCCTGTTTGAACCAAAAGTTCTCCTGGCCAATTGATTTCATCATGATAATCGATGGATACATGAACGGTGACAAATGAACATTGTGTATCGTTTAGTGGATGATTAGGATGATAAAGAAGTTCAACTCTTCCCGATTCAAAATACTCATTAAAGATCGCGTTATTGACATGTCCTTGACGGTCTGTATCACCATAACGTACTTTTTCGATGGTTTGTAGAGGATATTTGTGACTCATGATGTCTTCCTTTCTTCAAGTCTTGCTACGCGTGAAAACTTGGGTTGATTGATATATCGTTTGAGATAGTCTGATGCACTTTGGATGTTACAACTATTCTTTGCTTTTAGGGGAAGAATGTATCCGATATGATCGGCAACTTCTTTGGCTAAGTTCACAAGTTGTGGGACATGCAATCCTGCCATCACCACCGCATTGTTCATCGCATTTTGAACGGTTAAAGGTTCGTTTAAAATCGTATTTTTTATCATCATGAGTGAATCAACACCCAACAAATGATTCATTTTTTCGAGTGGATAGAGACGAAAATAAGCTGATAATGTCGCATAACCCGCATAGCGCAGATGAATATTTTCATGATTTAACCACGTTTTACAGAGTTCATCACACTGTTCAACGTTTAGGATGACATCCGATAATCCTTGATCAATGATGGATGTCGACTCTGCACGAGATGCCCAGTTTGATAGTTGTTCGATGGATAATTGGTTTGGATCACAGATGAGTGTTGATAACATCATGGTCTCAAACAGATGAATGTCTTGAAGTTTACACGCTAACTCGTGATCAATACCAATCGTTTTAGCGAGTTGACGAAGATCTTGCATCTTAATACCTAATGCATCAAATGTTTGATGTGATCTGGTATAAATCTTTTTCATTTTATCATCTTGATGGTTATTCATCCATTCTAGAATATCATGAACGGTCATGGCTTTACCTCATTTTTTTTGATTTCAAAACGTAAAATAGTCTTCATTTTAGAGGGTTCAGCTTTCCTTGGATCTGAAAGATAGATCTCCTTATGTCGTTTAGAAAGGCGGTAGAAACCCACATTTTGGATAAAAGACTCCATGACATTAAAACTTGCTGGTTCATCATCATATCGGCCAAGATGAAGCATTTGACAGCATAAACCATCTGAGATCTTCTCAAACTTAACATCATATAGACGTGGATTATTCTTTTTCTTTATACTCTCTTGTTTAAATGACTCAAAGAGGGTTTCATCAATAAAATCGGGTTGCTGAATCATAAGCTTGTATTGATAATTAGATTTATCTGATGAAGGTTTCGATTTATCGAATAAATCCCAAAGACCTTCTAGAGGGAAAACGGTGTAAGGATAATACCCTTTGGGAGGGTTTGGCTTTTTATAAGACATTTTGATTGTGTAGGCGATTGCGTATAAAGCTTCAACCGCTTGTTGGAACGGATATTCGTTGGGATCGCCTTGTCCTTCTATGGTGATATAGTTCATTGTGGGTATTTCAAGAATAACAGGCTGATTTTTTGGTTTATAAAACACGTTGAATTGTTCTTGATTTAAATACATGGGAATCCTCCATTAAAAAGAGACTAGGAACGTGAGATTCATGTTTATCAACAAGATTATTGCATTTTTTTAAAATTGGATTTGGGAAATTGATTCGTTTTTAAGAGATCGTCAAGTGTCATTTTTAATAAAAGTAATGATATTGACTCGACGTGGATTGAAATATATTATTGCTTACAAAATGAACTTTATGTGTATTCAATAGACATCAAAAGGCTGTATTGATGAGTAATCCTGTTAGGCCTTAAAGTCTAAATGGATCTTCATTCAAAAGAAAGTACTTCAAACCGATTGTTGTAAAGCCATAATCATCTTTTCTAACATCAATGTTATCTCTTACAATAATAAATTTTCTGAATGAATCTTGCACATTTACAAAGGGTCTAATCTCTTGTCTAACCTTTTCATCATTTGACATGTGGTATGCGGATTGAATATAGATTTTATCATTAGACATGTTAGCAACAAAATCAATTTCCAGTGATTTTCTTACGTAGTTGCCATTTTCATTTTTCTCGCTGACTTCAACAACCCCAATATCTACATTATATCCTCGATTAATAAGTTCATTAAAAATGATATTTTCCATCATGTGAGTGTCTTCTAGTTGTCTAAAGTTTAAACGTGCATTTCTAAGTCCGATATCGACAAAATAATATTTCGATGGCGTGTTAATGTACTTTCTACCTTTTATATCATAGCGGTTTGTCTTCTTAATTAAAAACGAGTCTTCTAGAATATCCAAATAACTTTCTATCGTGTTTCTTGAAAGTGTTTCTTGTTTTACAGTCTTGAATGTATGTTCAATTTTTGATGGATTAGTTAAAGAGCCAATAGATGATGAAATAATATTGAGAAGAATCTCTAATCGTGTGTCATTTCTAATGCCATATCTTTCTTTGATATCTTTAATGTATATTTCATTGAACAAATCTTTTAAGTATTTAGATTTTTGTTCACTTGTTCTTCTTTCAAACACAAAAGGCATCCCACCAAAAATGATGTATTCGTTCCATGCGTCATCAAAATCGATACTGCGAGCTTCGTAATATTCCTTAAAGGATAATGGCGACACATAGATTTCATCACCTCTTCCTCTAAATTCTGTGATGACATCTTTTGATAGAAATTTAGAATTTGAACCACTAACATAAACATCCAAATTCTTTATTTTTAACCATCCATTCAAAAGTGGAATAAAGCGGTCAACTTGTTGAATTTCATCAACAATCAAATAAAACATTTGATTGTCTACAATTAATGACTTAACATGCTCATTTAGCACATGTGCGTCTGTTAGATATTCATTTTCCAAATCTTCTAAAGAAATTCTTATGATATGATCTTCTTTTATACCTAAAGAAATAAGATAATCGAAAAATATCTCATTGAGCAAATAAGATTTTCCACATCTTCTAATACCAGTGACTATTTTGATCATTTTGTTATGCATTTTACTTTTTAGTTCATTTAGATATTTGTCTCTCTTAATTCTCATCATATAACCACCTATTGAATTTTTGTGCATGTTCTTGCATTTTTATTCAATACAATTTTATCATGTTACCCTATTTATATCAACAGGTATTTCAACTTTAAATAATTACACTATTGATAATTTTCGCATTTACCTGCAATTTTACTCAATAGTTTTGTGAAATTATGAAGACTCGAGTCTTCTTCATTTCGTTTATAAGGCTCAATAACTGCCAACTTTCATGCAAACACACATATAATGAGTCACGTCAAGACTTCGAGGATAGTTTTTTGTATATTTTAGTCACTTTATAAATTTTTCCACCTTATGTATAACTTAAATTCCACTAATCGTGATTATCATGTTTCAGTTAATTTATACCTTTTTGTGATTTAACAAGAACGCAAATGCAATTAAATATTGAGCAAAAAAAGAAACATTTAACCGCCATTTAGGGGTTAGATGCTTCTACTACAATTTTATATTAGCTTTGTTATGCGTTTTTTAAAGAAAGCAGTACTATAGACTCAACGTGCTTTGATACGACCAAATTGCTTG
>DIKN01000024.1:0-912 GCA_002424575.1 Acholeplasmataceae bacterium UBA5617
GTTGCGAAGCGACATATATATATAAGGCCTTTATTCGTTTTGCGAAGATAGGAATATTTTCCTTTATTCGTCGTTTTGCGAACATAGGGAATTCTACCCTTTATTCGTTTTGCGAATTTGTTATTTTCTATATACATTTCCTTTTGATAATAGATAATCATTTTCAAATTCTGATACACGTTTTTGAACTGTTCTTACACTAATTCCAAGATAATTTGCAAGTTCATCAGTAGTGCAAAATTCTTTATCTGTTATACAAATATCAAAAGCAGCATCAAATTCGTCTTTTCTAGATTCAAGTGTCTGATTTCTTTTACCACTTTTTTCTAGGTTTGCTTTTGGATCTCCATCGGCATAGTGCTTAGCTAATATTCCTTTATCATCAACACGATGGAGAGGATATTCAAACCAAAAGTTCACTGGCTTAAAATTTGAAAACTCACGTAAGCTACTCTCTAGTCTCCATGCAGTCGATGATAAAACATCGGCATTTTGTGCCATGAATTCATCTGTTGTTTCCAATTGAATCATATCAAGCTGAGCATCTGGATCACGTGCAAAAACACCAGATCCTGAAGCTCTATCCATTGCCTTCTTGAAACCTTGAGCTCCTTTGGAATGGTGGTGACTATAAATTGCAGAAACACCAGCTTCTTTACATATCTTGTCGAATTGGTTACTAAAAGCACCCATCTGAGATGCATTATTTTCATCACCAGTAATGACTTTATATATTGGGTCAATGATGACTGCATCGAAACCTTGATTTTTGATTCTTCTAACGATGATTGGTACGAGTTTATCTAATGGCATCGCTTCACCCCTGAGGTTCCAAATGGCAATGTCATGACTATGTTTTGGTTTTAGTTTCATTGCTTTATAGATTTCAATAAAACGATTGATAAAGCTTGG
>DIKN01000024.1:929-3020 GCA_002424575.1 Acholeplasmataceae bacterium UBA5617
AGCCACTTAATGCCCTCAGACAAAGAAACTGCTAATTCCATTAAAAGGAAACTTTTCCCTGCTTTAGAAGAACCTGATAAGAGCATTTTATGTCCTACTCGTACGATGCCCTTAATCAGTTCTGGTGGTACTGCTGGTGGGTTTGACAACGGCACATCTAAGTATTCATAATTCGGTAAGTGATCGTTAAACCCTTCTGTGAAATCAACCCATTCATTCCAGTTACGTCTTCCAACATTTGTATCAACTAGGGTTTGGAGTACTCCATTTCTTGTGACACCTGGCATTCTTGAAAGTCTTGATGGATTACGATTTGCTGTATCGATTTTCAGCCCATTCTTGTCGAGGAAACCATATAAGTATTCCACTCGTTTTCGATATTCTTCATAATCCGATGCATCTACCTTAACAATCGCATGAAGACTTTTACCCGCACTATGAACTAAGCAAGCAATTGGTAATTCGTACTTGCGATAGATTGCATCTTGTTCTGAAACCGGAATGGTATCGAACTCGACTAAAGCATAGGTAAAACGTGTGATATTTTCATTCTTAATTCCTGTACCATCGACTGGATTAAAACGAATCCAAGCTCCGCAATCACCTTTCCAATCCCCTATCACAGCACCAATGTCATCAGGATGTTTTTTAAGTAATTCGATCAACTCTTTAGCTGTGCGATCGTACTGCCCTTTACCTGGTTTCCATTTTCCTTCACTGTCTTTCCATACATCGTTTGTTACATAACCAACAAATTCATCATCTTTGAACAGCGTTTCAAGATATGTGATGAGCTGTTCGGTTGGTTTTTTATCTGATTTTGGATCATAGATCATACCATCACCATCGTATTCAATAATGTCGTCCCACTCCAAAAACCCTCCACGAGGTTCCCAACCAGAATCTCTGGCTATTTTGATAATGGTTCCACCTGCTGTGGGATTAGAGGAGCCGTTAAAGCTTCTCCACTTCCTTTCACACTCACCAGTTTTATAGCGTGAATCATTTTTACTCCAGTCATCCCATATTGAAACGTCATATCCTTCAGCTTTTAATGCCATACCGATAATCAACCATTCATCATAAGTTGTGTTGGATACTTCAATGTGTTTTAAAGCTTCTACAATGTTGTCCATTTAAATCCTCCTATGGTTGATAGCTGGATGCAGTGACACCTCTTGGTAACATCCATCGATTTTCTGCAATTCGAGTAATCATGTTGCTTGCTGCATCAAATGCCCACATACCGACATGAATAAATCCATAGCGTTCCAAGAAACGGATTTGTTTGGGTGTAGCTAGTCCTTCGACTTGTCTGTTCTTTAATTTTTCGATGAGTAAGCTTGCCATACCACAGTTAGTAATTGAGTCTGGGTAAATGCCATGTTTTTCTAAGTATTCAAGTTGTCTTGTTGTGGCAGGTGCCATCTCCCATGAGAAAGTAGGCTCATAATTTGCCAAGTCTTCCGCAGCTATTGAAAAAGCATATTGAATTGGATCTACGAGTTTTTGTTGCTTTCTACGCATCGCTGCTAGTTCTCTTGCAAGAGCATCTTCACGTTCTTTGATGACATCGTTTTCTGCTTCAAGTTCCGCTGAAAGCAGGTCAATACCACTTTCTTTGTCCATCATTTTTTGGTCTATTCGCTTAGCAAGTTCTGAATCTTTGGAAACAAGAGCTGATGGTCTACATAAATCGTGACGTTCCGTCATCCATAGAAAATCCAGTAAAAGTAATTCGTTCTTATTAGGTGCGAGTCGCATACCACGACCGACCATTTGTTGATATAAGCTTCTAATTTTCGTAGGTCGAAGCACAATAATACAATCCACAGCTGGGCAATCCCAACCTTCAGTGAGGAGCATGGAATTACATAAGACATCGTATTCACCTGCTTCGAAATCGGCTAAAATTTGCTCTCTATCTGTACTATTACCATTGACTTCAGCTGCCTTGATTCCGTGTAGATTTAGTAGTTCACAGAACTTTTGTGATGTCTTTACCAATGGCAAGAAAACGACCGTCTTTCGACCTTTACAGTACTTGAGCATTTCAAGTGCAATTTGATTAAGATAAGGTTCAAGTGCAGA
>DIKN01000055.1:0-15682 GCA_002424575.1 Acholeplasmataceae bacterium UBA5617
ACGCTTGGGTAAAATATCTTTTTGATACTTTTTCGTTTGCTTTTCAAATAAGAAATGTGAAGGCATGCTGACAACGCGAACATCAAGACCCTTCTGTTTAAGAAGAGCTTGCGTTTGGATTGCAAGATCGACTTCAGATCCACTCGCCAATAATATACCATCCAATTTCGATGTTTCACGCGATACGATATAGGCTCCTCTTGAAACACCATCGACACTCGTCGTTGAATAATTATTGACATTTTGACGGGTCAAGATGATAACTGTTGGAGTAGATTGGGATTCCATTGCAATTTTCCATGCCGCAAATGTTTCATTTGTATCTGCGGGGCGTATCGTGTTGAGATTGGGGATTGCACGCAAACCCGCGAGTTGCTCAATGGGTTGATGGGTAGGCCCATCTTCACCTACAGCAATCGTATCATGAGAGAAAACAAAAATGGAAGGAATTTGCATAATTGCAGCTAATCGTAGAGTTGGCTTCATGTAATCGCTAAAAACGAAGAAAGCTCCTCCAAAAGCTTTTAGTCCACCGTGCAATACCATACCATTAATGATAGCCCCCATGGCATGTTCTCTAACACCAAAATTGATGTTTCGTCCTAAACGATTGAGTTTGTCGTAATGTCCATCAGCGCCTTTGGCTTTGGTTGATGCTGTTAAATCAGCTGAACCTCCAATAAGATTTGGATATTTTGATGATAATTTTGCAAGAATTTTTCCGCTAACATTGCGTGTTGCTTCTTTTGGACCCTGTATTTCTTGCTGATAATCCTCAACATTGATGTGAATGTCTTGATTGATAAATGAGTTGAGAAGTGTAGATTCATTAGGGTGGATTTCTTGATATTTTTTCAGTAACTCGTTCCACTTTCTATAAGCGCGTTGTCCTCGTAAAGTAACTTTTTTTCTAAAATGATCATAGATTTCTTGAGGAATACTGAAAGGTACTTCATTCCAACCTAAGTTTTCGCGTAGTTTCTTAGCTTCTTCAATACCAATCGGCGCACCATGAACTTTGCTTGTACCTTGAACTGATGTTCCAAAACCAATGATCGTTTTGACTTCAATAATTGAAGGTTGATCCATTGCTTTTTTCGCTTTATTAATCGCACGATTAATTGATGAAAGGTCTTGTCCATCATTAACACGTTGGTAATGCCAACCCATAGCTTCAAATTTCTTTTGATGATTTTCACTATATGCAAGTGATACTTTACCATCAAGTTGTATATCATTTGAATCGAAGAGAACAATGAGTTTTCCGAGTCCTAAATGACCTGCTAGACTCATAGCTTCCATAGCAACACCTTCTTGAAGGTCGCCATCTCCACAAATCACATATGTGTAGTGATCAAAAATGGGGAAATTCTCTTTATTAAAGCGAGCTGCGAGATGCGATTCAGCGATTGCCATACCAACTGCATTCGAAATGCCTTGGCCAAGAGGACCGCTTGTGGTTTCGACACCTTCTGTGTGACCATATTCGGGATGACCCGGTGTATTACCGATTTGGCGGAAACGCTTTAAATCATCCATGCTGATTTTATATCCGATGAAATGATTGAGTGCATAAAGCAACATTGAACCGTGTCCCGCAGACAAAATAAAGCGATCACGGTTAATCCATGAGGTATCTTTGACGTTTACATTCAGGTGCTCAGTAAAAAGCTGATATGCCATTGGTGCAGCACCTAAGACGATGCCTGGATGACCACTATTGGCTTGGTTAATTGCGTCAACTCCTAAGATGCGAATAGCATTAATTGCTTGTGTTTGAATCATCTTTCTTATCCTCTTTCGCATCTATTTGTTGATGCTCTTGTTCTGGCTGTGTAACATCTTGAGCTGTTTCATCTTGAAATTTGAAATAATCATGATAATGGTCTTCTTGAGCCTTGACAAGTGTTTCAAAGTTTTCGTTTCCCATGTGGGCGCGAATTAAATCTTGAGCTCGCAAATTTTCATCGCGAACCTTCTTATTGACAATACGCCCTTGAACCATGTTGGAAATAACGACTAAAACAATCATACCCAGCAATATTTGTAGGGTATAATCTTTAAAAAGGAATGTCGCAAGTCCCGCAATGACTACATATAAAAATAGGGTTGGTATGATAAAATACATGTTAATTTTGCGGCTGATGCCACTGACGTTTTCTAGAAAATTGAGCCAAATTTTATTGACTTCTGCTTCGTAGAATGGTTGAAGTGCTTCATAATACTTCTTCTCGATTAAAACACGGTAATTCTGTCCGTCTGAAGTCCAAATGGCAAAACGTCCACGACTTGCATATTGGAATAAAAAGGGTGTATCGTTCATGTAGTGAAATTCTATCACTTTACCATCAATCTCTTGTGTTAAGAAAGGTTCACTGGTCAATTGACGGTATACTTTTAAGTTTAATTTCATCGGTTATTACCTCCATTATTTTTATTATATCATCACTCAAGATGTTTCATAGAATATGTGAAACATTGAAAATCCCCATCAAGCATCATCACCCACATAGTCAACAAGCTTATGGCTGCTTCAATCAAGACCTGACCAGGTTCACATGCGACTATTGAATGATGATGCTTGATGGGGAATTCGGATTATTTTTCGCGTAATTTCTTAAAGAAAGATTTAATAATCTGCTGACACTCATTTGCAAGCAAGCCCGATTCAACATGAATCGAGTGATTAAATGGAATATCAAGTAAACGTGTGACACTCTCAACTGCACCCGCTTTGGGATCTGTGGTTCCATAGTAAAGATTTTTTATGCGTGACTGAATCATCGCGCCAGCACACATGGAGCACGGTTCCATTGTAACATAGACGTCACAATCCTCCAAACGCCAGCTTCCAATTTTTTTTGATGCTTTTATCATCGCAAGAAATTCCGCATGTGCATGGAAAGCTTGATTCTTTTCCCTTAAATTGTGGGCACGTGCGATGATTTTATCTTGATAGACTACAACAGCACCAACTGGCACTTCATCTTTGATTTCTGCTTTTGCTGCTTCGCGCAATGCAGCCCGCATAAACTTATACTTTTTTAGGTTTTCCGGGGACTTCATGATAATGTCTTGATCTTGGCTCATAAGATTCATTGGCTCCAACAAGAATGGTTGGATCAGAATAATGTGCGGGTTTTCCATCGATGATTCGCTGTGTGCGTGTCGCTGGAAGTCCACTCTTAACACAGATTGCTGTTAGCTTTGTAACAAATTCAGCACGGGCTAGAAGTTCTGGCATGGGACCAAAAGGTTCTCCTCGAAAGTCACGATCAAGTCCACCAACAATAACACGAATGCCGCGATCGGCGAGACTTTCAGCAATTTCAACAATTGCATCATCAAAAAATTGAACTTCATCAATGACAACAGCATCTGTATCTGATTTCACATATTGCATAATTTCCATACTCTTTTCAATAATGATGGAGGGTTTTTTGCTCATGTTATGTGAAACGATTTCTTCAACCGCATAACGTGTGTCTATTTTAGGTTTGAAAACAAGAACATTTTGTTTTGCATATTCTAATCGTCTAATACGCCGTATCAATTCTTCTGTCTTGCCAGCAAACATAGGCCCACAAACCACTTCGATGAATCCATTTTTGTATGTATGATACATGTCAAAATCCCCTTTCATGGCACATGTCTAATAAAAAACGTGACGTATGATCACGTTGTTTGTTTTACTTCTTTTCGTTCAAACCATAGCGCTTATTAAATTTTTCTACGCGCCCAGCTGCTTGTACAAAGGTTTGTTGACCGGTGTAGAATGGGTGGCAGTGTGAACATGTATCGATGCGAAGATTATTCGCTGTTGTTCCCACTTCATATTCCGTTCCACATGTAGCACATTTAACCTTATTGACGTAAAACTTGGGGTGAATTCCTGGTTTCATATGTTTTCTCCTTCCGCCATGACAACGTGTCATAGTAAGTTTTGCGCAATCATTATATCATCCAACATAGGAATAATCAAGTCATAAAAATGAATTTACTTATTAAATCAAGTCACGATTCCATGTTTGCCAAATTTTTAGAAAACGCTGTGTAATTAAACCCGTGACAACACCCGCGGGAATGCTCAGGAAAAGCATAATAGGTAAATAGAGAACAATCGCTGTACTACCAATGACGAAATAGCCCCCAATGATTTGACCGATACAGTGAAATACAGAACCGAGAACGCTGACACCAAGTACTCCAAAAAAATTCGTCTTTTTGAAAAATCCCATGGCAAGTATTGAAAGTATAGCGCCACTCATGCTCATATAAAAGACAGGGCCTAAGAGCTTCCCTGTAAGAAGTGAGACAAGTATTACGCGCGCGATTGTTAATAAGGATGCATCTTTAAAAGAATAGACATAAAGAACAATCAAAGTTACCACATTGGCAAACCCTAATTTTGCTCCCGGAACAGGAATGACGGGAATCGCTGATTCAATTATATTCAAGACAATTGCAATAGCTAAAAAATTAGCCATTAACGTCATCTTCCGGGTTTTCTTCATGGTCTATTAAACTGTGAAATCACCCTGATCCGTGACAAACTCAACGCGTATGCGATTGGGTAGACAAATCAGCGGAAATCCAGTTGATTCTCCTTCTCTACTACAAATGTTGTTGGGGCTTTTTTCTTCGATAATTTGAACACTGCGTCGTCCATAATCATAGCTTATGACAACTATTTGGCGCACACCATTGATGGTGTAATCACCTAATAAAGTGATGGTTCTTTGTTCTTCATCAATGATTGGATAACTCTCGGAAATCCCATCAGGAAGCGATTGATCGTGATGTCTTGTTATCTTTTGTTTTGTAAAATCAATGGTCACAATGGGGTCGCTTGATGTCCCATAATAAATGTTTGCCAATGCTGCATCATCGCGAAACGCAAGTAATCGAAACATCAGAAAAGCTCCTCCTAAAAGGATGAATAGAAGCCCTACTAAGATGAGATCTCTTTTCTTTTGCTTTGATGCTTGCATCATCGATCGTACTCCTCAAAGACGGTATCTTTTAGAAATGACGTAACTGTTTCATCGTAATTGAACCGAATAACTTCAAGATTACTCGTTGCTTGCAGTGATGTTAAAAAGGAATCAAATTCTGCAACCGGCATGGAAAACAGCGCTGTAGAGAGTGCATCCAAAAGGCCGGCATCGCTTCCTATAACTGTTACCGTATGATAATAATGGGCTGGCATTTTCGTTTTGGGTGAAATAACATGATGATATCGTAATCCTTGATAGAGTGCATATTGTTCAAAATTTCCACTTGTATTGATCGCGACATTTTTCACATAAATCATACCATATACACCTGTTGGTGCAACGGGATTCGCCAAAGACACATGGTATAATCTTGTATTTCTATTATAATTTTGAGCGACTGAAATGGAGCTACTTCCAGCTGTGATGGAAAAATATTCAACACCTTCTTCGATTAAGTAATCGTAGACTAGTTGTGTTGCATAACCTTTTGATAAAGCTCCTAAATCAAGTTTTACATCTTCATGTGTTAAACGAATGTAGTATTTTCCATCAGTTTCAGTTAAGACAAAAGGTTCTTCCACTACATCGATTTTTTCAAGATCTTCCAAGATTTTACTGAAGACTGCTTCGGGTATTTCATTGTGCATATAATGATCAACATCATTCAAAATAACATCTTTCCATATATCCACCATTTTACCGATTGAAATATCAAAATAACCATTTGTTAATTCTTTAATTTCTTCAGCTCTCTTCAATAATTCAAAGAGTTCGCGATCAATTTCAATCGTTTCTTGGATTCTCCCGTTGATGCTAAAAAGATTTTCTTTATAGCCTGAGTTCACAGATAGCGGTGCATAATTGTTGGATAGTTCATGATATTTGCGATAAATATTTTCGATATCGCTTTTATACTGATTAGCTTGTTCATCGTTTTCAGCAAAAAGACTGATACTGATGAATGTATCCATATAATCATAAAAATTATAGTTGTATCCCTTTGGTTTTGTGCACGATGTAGCAAAAACAGCAAAAAGGATGAGTAAAACCAATAATAACCCCTTTTTCATGGGTATCTCCTCAATTCAAATTGTGATTGTATAAAGTAAAGAAAAGGACAATGAATGTCCTAAATCTTCACATCAACGATCGATCCATCGGTATTTGGATGATCTTTAAGGTAAGCAAGAATAGGATTGAAATGTTTTTCTGCTTTACCAGGTTTACAGCGAGAAAGGTTTTTAACTTCGCCATTTAAAATACCTGTAGCAAATGCGCGACAACCAGGTGTTCCACATGCACCACAGTTATAATTGGGTAGCAGTTTTTCAACACCATCAATTCTTGGATCTTCTTGAACTTGGAGATATTGATTGGCGAGTGATAGGATGATCCCAAGCAAAATACCAAGACCACCCAAGATGAGAAAAGGCAGTAAGGCGTCCATTATAGTTTGACCTCCTTCATAAATTCGAGTGCATCATTAAAACTACACGATGCACGACCGCTTTTAGATGCACATGATTCACATGACTGTGCTTCAAGATATGCTTGTTTACAAGATTCTGGGATAGCAACTTTAGAATTCAGATACATCGCACCCATGTATAATGCGATGAAAGCTGCAATGACACCAACAACAATGAAGTATTGCATTAGATGATACCTGATAAACCCATGAATGCCATCGCCATGAGACTAGCGGTAATGAATGCAATGGGTAGACCTTTCATCGCTTTGGGTACGTTAGCGGAGTCAAGGCGAAGACGAATCGCGGTAAAGGTAATGATGATAAATGCATAACCTAAACCTGAACCAAGTGCAAACATGAGTGCTTCAGGATAGGATTGTGGTGTTGCCACATTGGTTAATGCGACGCCCAATACAGCGCAGTTGGTAGCAATCAAGGGTAGATAAACACCGAGTGCTTTATATAAGCTTTGGCTAAAACGTTTGATGATGAGTTCAGTAAGTTGAACAAGTGATGCAATGACTAAAATAAACGCAATGGTGTCAATGTATTGAATGCCTAATTCAACTAAAACAAATTTATATAAGGGATAAGTAATCGCAGCGGATAGAAAGATAACTGTAATGACTGCAAGTCCCATACCAACAACGGATTTCATCTTGGTGGAGACACCAAAGAACGAGCAAAGTCCTAAGAATTGCATCAACACAATATTATTGATAATCATTGAAGAGATTAAAATCGCAATTAAGTTCATTATTTTTTAACCCCCTTTGCCTGACGTGCAGCGGTGATGATGGCAAGAATAATACCGATTACCATAAATGCTCCAGGAGGTTGAACTAGTACTGCAAATGCATATTTTCCCAATCCTAAGCCTTCAAATACAGTATATTCAAAACCAAGTGGTAATGTTTTACCTAAGACAATCGCACCTGTGCCAAGGAATTCTCTAAAGAAACCAATGATGACAAGGGATAGTGCAAATCCAACACCAACACCAACACCGTCTAGAAGTGATTTGATGACATTGTTTTTCGATGCAAACGATTCTGCACGGCCGAAAACGACGCAGTTGACAGTGATCAATGCAATGAATACACCAAGTTTCGTCGCAAGTGCTGGAGCAAATGCATCTACAAGCATTTTGGTGATGGTTACTTCTGTCGCAATAATGATGACATAAACCGGAATACGCACTGTATCAGGAACCACCTTGCGAATAAGTGATACTGATGTGTTCGTCATTGTCAGGACAAGTATAACGAGAATCCCCATCCCAAATGCACCTTCGAAACTAGATGTCACAGCGAGTGCTGGACATAAGCCCAGTACCATGACGAAGATTCCGTTTTCTTTCCAAATACCTTTGGTGAAAATGTCCCATAGAGATGGTTCTTTTTCAACGACAGGTTCTACCTTTTTTACGGGTACCTTTTTAGCTTCAGTCATGTTAGTTCACCTCATCTACAAGGGCATCAATTAAGATGTCCACTAAATCTTTGGTGTATGTGACACCAGAGACAATGTCACCGGGATTAGCTAATGCTGCAGCAAATTCACTTGCATTTTTACCAACCAGTATATTGACATAGTTTTGAATTTTGGTCAAGCGATTGCCTGCTGTGTGTCCATAAAGTTCAACGGGTATAATGACACCAAGAACTTCATCATCAACATTAAATGCAAACTTCAAGGTGATAGAATGTCCAGAAACAATTTCTTGTCCATTGTCATAATCGCCAATACCAGTCAATGTATACACATAACCGATATCAACATTGGATGCATTTTTGACAATTTCACGTTTTTTTACAAGAACAGATGGTACAAATGTTGTATCTTCTGTGATGACATAACCTTCGCCATAGATGGTTACAAGCGGATCATCAATGATGAGGTCAAAGTGAATATCAATCGCTTTTTGAATAATAGCTTTAATTGAACTTGTGCTATCGGTAGCTGTAACACCTGCGGTTAGATCGGCTGCATCGAAGGAAGGAATCGATGATACTGATGTGTAGAGAATTCCTTGATATTTTTCTGTAATGTAGCGTTGAATGCCTTTTACTGTCCAATTTGACTGATTGAGTTGAACGATTTGAACGGCTACTTTGCCTGCCGGATCAATAGCAACAAGGAGTTCAATCATACCAAAATCATCATCTTCACTGTATGTGTAACTGTTTTTAATTTTAACATTATAGACTGTACCCAAAAACGTTGAACCCGCATAAGCTTCTGCTTTAAAATCAACGATGGCATATCCTCCCGTAAGGGGTGCACGTTCAACATCGGTTTCATTTCTAAGTTCGATCACTTTTCCAAAAAGAAAATCTTTAGGTTCTTTTGGAACAACCGTTTCAAGCAAAACAAGGAAGATTGCAGCAATCATCAAGATGATACCGGTGTTGATGAGCAACCATAGATTTTGTTTATTTATACGCATCTTAGTTCACCTCATCAATCAGAGCATCGATTAAGATGTCCACTAAATCTTTCGTGTATGTAACACCTGAAACAAGATCCCCCGGGTTAGAAAGTGCAGCTTGAAATTCTGATGCATTCTTTCCTACCAACAGGTTGACATAATTTTGAATTTTGGTCAATCGGCTGCCTGCAGTGTGGCCATACAATTCTGCGGGAACGATAATGCCCAACACATCATCATCCATGTTGAATGCAACTCTGAGAGTGATGGTGTGTCCACTCACAACTTCTTGTCCATTGTCATAGTCACCCGCACCTGTCAAGGTGTAGATATAACCGATTTCAACATTGGATGCATTCTTGACGATTTCACGCTTTACAACATACGCTGATGGTACAAACGTTGAATCATCAGATAACACATAACCTTCTCCGTATAGTGCCGCATAAGGGCTTGAAGGCACAGTGGCAAGAAGGCCGTGTGCAACAGAAATGTCATTGAGCAATGCCTTGACTGTATTTAAACTGTTTGTGACACCGGAAATAATATCTCCGAGGGGGTTGGATGAACCGATTTGAGCACCAATAAAACTCTTGAGGTTACTTTCGGTATCTGCAATACCTTTTGTTTGGTTAATGGAGAGAATGCTTGCACCTAGAATCTTTCCGGTTGCATCCACACTAACGACAATAGAGATTGAACCGTGCTGGTTATTTCCTGAGGCTGTATAAATGTAGCCGACGACTTGATTGCTTGCGTTTTTCCCTTCAACTGCACCTTGGATGCTTGCTGGAACACCACTTACCAAAGTCAATTTAGTGAAATCTTGTCCAGCTGGTAAGACTTCTTGATAAGCACGACGTTCAGCTTCTTCAAGGTTGCGTTGAATGATAGGTGCCGTGATAGCATTCATGCCACCAATCAAAAGACCGCATACAATCGCAACCACAGTTAATACAAAGGTGTAGTGAAACATGGGTTTTTCAAATAGCTTTTTCATTAGACGGTACCTCCTACACCGAAGAATACCACCAAGCTAAAGATTGCAAGAAGCACGATGAAACCTGCAATAAAAGCTGGTTTAACTTTATTTGTTGACCACTTTGGATAATCAATGAGTGGTACAAACATATTGGCAAATAAAATGGCAAATGCAACCCCTTCAGGGTAAGCACCAAATAAACGGATCAGAACAATCACTATACCTACGAGAAGACCATATATCCAACGACCTGGACGAGTGATGGGTGAAGTGACGGGATCAGTTACCATGAAGACAATACCAAACATAAGACCACCACTAAACAGTTGAAGTAAAACATACTCAATAGTCATGTCGGGATAGAGTTTTAATCCTGCAAAAAACATCAGTACGGTGAATGTTAAGGCCGTTGATAACATGACACGATAATCTGCCGATTTACGTATGATAAGATAAGCAGCACCAATCAAGATGGCTGCTGCACTGATTTCACCCATAGCGCCAGGGATGAAGCCAAAGAAAAGTTCAGAGAGTCGGTAACTGGCTAATACGCCAGGGAATCCTAAACCTGATCGAAGAGATGTAAGTGCTGTTCCTCCAGCTACTAAGTCCACACCAACATAAGTACCATCAAACATGCTGGTCATAGCAAGTGCGATGAAAATGCGACCCGCTGCAGCGACGTTAAAGATATTTGATCCCAATCCACCAAAAAGCATTTTCGCAATCATGATACCAAAGGCTGCACCCATGACAACAGCATAAATGGGTAACTTACTTGGTATTATCATGGCGAATATGATCGCGCTTATTGCCGGAGCAGTGATATTGTTGATGGTATAGTCGACATAGCGTGACTTGATACGTTCCCATCTTTTTTCGAGTTTAGCAGGTTTATGTGTGATACCAAAAATCAGTGCTTCTAGACCGATCATAACGATAAGAGAAACTAATATACGCAGTATCGCATCAAATCCAAAGCGATAAATAGAAAATGCAACAACTGGGATGAGTGCGATGAGAACATCAATCATCATCCGCTTTGTGCTGACGTCTTTACGAATATAGGGGCTTGTTTGTTTAACTGTTTGCATGTTATCCTCCTACTTAGCAAGACGTTTGCCTAAACGCATGTATTCCGTTAAATGAATCTTGGAAGGACATACATAGGAGCAAAGTCCACATTCGATGCACTTGTTGACTTCAAGCATTTTGAGTGCATCTTTATCTTTTGTTTTGTATGCATTCATAATCTGCACGGGTTGAATTTGTACTGGGCACGAATAAACACATGATGCACAATGCACGCAAGGCTCTTCTTTTTCTTTTTTCTCGTTCATGACGATTAAACTTGTTGTGGTATGTGTCATGACAACATCATCACGTTGAATGTTTGTTCCCATCATTGGTCCACCTAAGACCATCACTTTGGGTTGTTCTTCATCCTTGTAGCCACCAGCAAGTTCAATTAAATCGGTAACGAGCGTTCCAATACGTGCTCTAAAACTTTTATTTTGAACGCCGTCACCACTGATGGTAAAGAGCCGTTCAAGAACGGGTAAACGCTTTTTAACAGCATTGTAAATACTTTGAAGTGTTGAAACGTTGAAGTTTAAAACCCCGTATTTTGAGAGAAGTTCACCTTGTGGAATCTTGATGCCTAGTGCATTTTTGATCATCGCAAGTTCCCATCCTTGTGGATAGTAGTTTCCAACTGTTTCCACTTTGATGTCGTGTTCAGTGAATTCCTGCAAAACAAATTTTAAACGTTCTTCAATTTCTTTGTACTTCTTTTTGATTGCAATGACACCACGCTTTGCACCTGATGCCTTCATGGCATAAATCAAGCCTTTGATCACTTCGCGTGGGTTATTCATCATCAGGGAGTAGTCTGCAATTAAATTAGGTTCGCATTCAACACCGTTGGCGATAACAACATCAATGGGATCATTGGTTTCGAGTTTGATATACGTCGGGAATGCACTTCCTCCTAATCCTACAAGACCCGCATCTTTAATGATTTGGATAAAATCTTGCTTTTGTAAAGCAGCAATCTCTTCATCGCTTCTTTCAACAATAGAGGGGTGAAGTTCATATTTTCGATCGTTTTTTACGATTAAACAGTCGACAACTTTGCCGCTATTATCGATATGCTTTTCATAACCTACTACTTCACCGCTTACTGTGGCATGCATAGGTTGTTCGAAAAAGGCACCTTTTCTTGTTCCTACAATTTCTCCAACTTTGACAAACTGTCCACCGCGAACGCAAGTTTCGCCTTCTGGGCAACGTGCACTGGTCACTGGATAGTAAACGTAGTCGGCGTCAAGATAATGTAAAATGGGCAATTCCTTGAGTTCTTTTTTGCCATCTGGAATATACTTCGTTTTAGCAATCATATCTGTTATACTCCTTTTCTATAAAGTGGAAATCGATGCGTTAACGCAAGGACCTGCTGACGAATTTCAGCGATAATTTCATGGTTTTGTCGATTGGATAATGCGCGATCTATCCAATGTGCAATGAGTCTCATTTCGGATTCTTTGAAACCGCGTGTGGTCACTGCGGGTGTTCCTAAACGAATACCTGAACCATACATGGGCTTTTCTTTATCAAAAGGTACTCCGTTTTTATTACATGTAATAGCCACTTGATGTAGCAATCTTTCTGCATCGAGACCGGTCATGTTGTGCTTGCTTTTAACGTCGACAAGCATCAGATGATTATCGGTTCCTCCACTCACAACTCGATAACCTAAGTTCATCAATTCATTTGCGAGTGTCTTTGCATTCTGAATAACTTGCTGTTGATATTGGACGAATTCAGGTGATAATGCTTCATAGAATGCGACCGCTTTAGCAGCAATAACGTGCATGAGTGGTCCACCTTGAATGCCTGGAAACACTGTTTTATCAATCTTTTTAGCGATGTCTTCATCATTGGTCAAGATGATTCCCCCACGTGGTCCACGCAAGGTTTTGTGGGTTGTGGATGTAACAACATGTGCATATGGCATAGGTGATGGGTGCAACCCAGCAGCAACAAGCCCAGCAATATGTGCCATATCAACGTGTAAATAAGCTCCCACTTCATCGGCGATTTCTCTAAAACGCTTGAAATCGATGATACGTGAATAAGCGCTTGCGCCTGCAACGATGATTTTAGGTTGAATGTCTTTTGCAATCTGAAGAACTCTGTCATAATCAATCAGTTCGGTTTTTTCGTCAACACCATAGAAAAAGGATTGATAAAGCTTGCCTGAAAAATTTAAGTTAAAACCGTGTGTAAGGTGACCACCTTCAGCGAGTGACATACCCAATAATCGATCACCTGGATTCATAAGTGCCATATAAACAGCCATGTTGGCTTGTGATCCAGAGTGAGGTTGAACATTCACATAATGCGCTTTAAATAAAGTTTTTAAACGTTCAATTGCTAACGTTTCAATTTCATCAACAAACTCGCAGCCCCCATAGTAACGTTTCTTGGGATAGCCTTCTGCGTATTTGTTGGTCAGAATCGAACCCTGTGCATCCAATACCGCTTGTGAAACAAAGTTTTCAGAAGCAATCAGCTCAATGTGCTCTTCTTGACGATTCTTTTCCTTCAAGATAATCGCATCGATGACTGGATCCGTTAGATATAATCCCATTCTGTCCTCCTCGATAATTCCTCAAGTTATTATAACATAATAAGAAACAAATGAAAAGACAGTTTTCATGGAATAGAAATCTGTCTTTAGTATATTTTTTTATGTTTTTTAAGTGTTTTCTCGCATATTTATAATAATGATTAAATGGACTCTGTTGTTGTTGAAAATTCTTTATTCACAAGATCTAAAGCGCGCTCGACAATCACGTGCATGTCAAAATATTGATATTCAGCAAGACGTCCGCCAAAAATGTATTTTTTTTCTTGTTCTGCTTTTTTGAGATATTGTTGATAAATAGTCTGGTTGACATCATCGTTTATTGGATAATATGGATCTTTTCCTAGACTCCATGGATCTGGGTATTCTTTGGTGATGATGGTTTGTGGTTGTTGCCCAAATTCAAAATGCTTATGTTCAATGATGCGGGTATAGGGAATGTTTCGTTCTGTGAAGTTAATCACCGCATTACCTTGGTAATTGGGCATATTTAACAATTCATGCTCAAAACGAAGTGATCGATACTCAAGTACGCCATGTTGGTAATTATAAAATTGATCAATGGGACCGGTGTAGAGGACACGCTTAGCCATAGCATCCAACGATTCTCTATGTTTAAAATAATCTGTATTTAACATGACATCCACATGTTCTAGCATTTTCTCAATGATTGGTGTATACCCTCCCACGGGTATACCTTGATAAATATCGCTAAAATAATTATTATCATAGGTAAACCGTACAGGAAGTCTGCGAATAATGAATGCAGGAAGATTTTTACAATCGCGTCCCCACTGTTTTTCGGTGTAACCCTTGATCAACTTCTCGTATATTTCGTAACCCACCAAATTGATGGCTTGTTCTTCAAGATTTTTAGGTTGATCCACCTTTGATAGTGCTTGTTGTTCAGCTATTTTAGCTTGTGCTTCTTCTGGTGTAATTACGCCCCACAATTGGTGAAATGTATTCATATTAAAGGGTAGATTGTAGATATGACCTTGATAATAGGCGAGTGGAGCATTGATAAAGTGGTTAAATCGTGCAAACTGATTCATATAATGCCAAACGGATTGATTGGATGTGTGAAAAATATGTGCACCATACACATGGACGTTGATATTTTCACGTTTTTCAGTGTAGACATTTCCTCCAACGTGATCTTTTTTATCAATGATTAATACTTTTTTACCTCGTTTGCTTGCTTCATAAGCAAAGATAGAACCATACAAACCTGCACCTACAATCAGGTAATCATAATGCATATGCAATCCTCCTTAAACGACTTAAAAGGGAGATATCATGAATAGATAAGCCCCCTTTGATGTTAACCTAATCGATACTTTTTTTTCAAGTACAAATAACCTTTAACCATGACGTAACTTTTCATTTTCCATGGCAGAAAATTAATCCATTTGTTGTCCGAATGATAACGCAAATAACGATAAATGCGTATATCTTTCTTTTTCAAATCTTCCCATAGTGATTTCAAGTGCTCACGTCTTTCGTTGCTATCTTGACTCACCGTAAACATTTGTGTGATGGCCATGATGGCATTTAAATGATGAAGCATATATCGTCTCAGTCCCTTTGGAAATAACATCAATTCGCTATAACTGTATTTCTCAACTAAATGCTTCATCACGCGAATTTGTTGCTGATATCGCGCAGAAATATTGGCGAATGTGACCGATTGATCAGCCCGACCAATATAGTACTGATAGAGCGAAACAGGTGCATAGTAAAGATGATTCATGTAGGGAAGCGGATCATAAACGAAAATGTTATCCACATAAAATGTGTGGTGCGGGAGTTCTACACGACTCAGTCTCAGAGCTTCTGTTCGATAAATGATGGCATGCATCATGAGAGTCATTGAATACTTAAAATCTTTGACTTCGTCCCAAGAAAAGACTTTTTCATGGGGAAATTGACGACTATAATCTCTAATGACGTGAGATTCATACTGGTGAGCATATGTAAAATTTGTAATATACATGTCGATGATAAGCCGATGTTTGTGATGATCTTTTATGGTTGATAGTATCGTTTTTAAAGCATTTTCTTCAAGCCAATCATCAGAATCAACCACTTTAAAAAACAAACCTGTTGCATGTGCTATGCCTGCATTAACCCCAGATCCGTGACCGCCGTT
>DIKN01000055.1:15756-17887 GCA_002424575.1 Acholeplasmataceae bacterium UBA5617
TCTTCTCCAGCTACTAAAAGTGAATCGATGCAATGGTGAAGATAATCTTGTGAATTGTATGCTGGAACAGCAAATGTCATATATTTCATGTGGTTTGTGTGTTATTGTTCAGTTTGAACGGTTTCCTTTTTTTGTTTAAAGATGATTTTAAAGATGGGGAAGAAGACCCAGAAAGATATTGCAGAATAGATGATCATGGTGATGACATCTGCAACCGTTTCACCAAAGCTTCCCCAAGCCCATGTATTGATGAGAAGATTATAAATGGGGGCTTTATAGAAGCCCTGTGCAGCAGCTGCAATAAAGGTGATGGCAATGTATGCAATGACATACCACATCGCTGCAATCCACGGGTTTGTGTTTGACTTGAATGTGATGTTTCGTTGTGCAAAGAAATTAATAATTTGAGCGATTGCTAATGTGATTTGAACAGCTAAGAAATAAGCCAAACCACCCCCGCCACCTTGCGCGAGTAAACCTGCGGCATAGTCAAAGATGTAATACGGTGATCCATCAAAATTTGATCCAAGTTGCCAAATTTGGAAATTCGTGTTGATCAAATTGGTTTGTTGAAATATCTCTTTAAAGACGGGCATCAAAATGAGTTGCAAAACGGTGACGCCATTGCTCAAAACAAAGAATATCACAAATTGCGCCAATGTGTGATGCTTTTGATCGAAATTCTTCCATTTTTGTGCAAACCATTTACCAAACTTAATCAGTGGATTGTCTTTTTTGATGTGTTGTTGATGTTCCATGTCATTTACCTACTTCTTTTTGTTTTTTTTGCCAGATTTGAAGAACTTGCCTAAACCTTTGAAGAATCGACCATTAAACATAAGAATCATGCCATCGAGTTGTCCCCATGTCACCGCTCCACCTGTGAGTCGTGAAATATTTCTCATCGGATTATGGTAGAGTGCCATTTGCATGATGTTGGCTACTTTTCGATTGCCGATAATGACCATGAGTCGATAACCGAAACGTACACCCCATGAGAAGAAACGACCTGCCCAACCTCTTGAGTATCGTAATTGTTGAACCGTCGTGTTATAATCAACATTCATGCGGTTTTTCTTATAGAAAACAAAGTGTGAATTGGGAATGGGGCGCTCAATTAAGTGCTCAAATTCTTGATCCGGAATCTTATGAATCGCATAATTTCGATAACTTGGGAGAGTCTTTATGTCGTAGGGTATCTTTTTAGTTGTTCCCCTTTTAACAATAGAACCCTTCAGTTGAATATGGATTGAAGATGATCCAATGTAGAGATCATACTCGCCTTCTTCAACTTCCCATTGATTGGTTTTTGTATTGAAATAGCGAAATGTATATTCATCAAACGGAATAAAGAGTTGTTTACATTCTCCAACTTCAAAGCGTTCTTTGATAAATCCTTTGAGTTCTTTTTCAGGTCTCAAGATTGAACTTTGTTTTTTGCCAACATAGAGTTGTGCAACTTCTTTGGCTTCTATGGTTCCATTATTCTTAATCGTAAAGGATACACCCTGATCGTTGACTTCAAGGTTCTCATATGAAAAAGATGCATAGGATAATCCATAACCAAAAGGATACTTCACGTCTTGTTTTGCAGAATCAAAATAACGATATCCTACAAAAATACTTTCGCGATATTCAACGGTATTTTCTTTTCCTGGAAAATAAGGCGCTGATGGCGTATCTTGATAATTCAATGGATACGTTTCTGCAAGTTTACCCGATGGACTGACTTTGCCCGATAAGATGTTTAAAATGGCTTTTGCTCCAGCTTGACCGGGGAGGTAGCTATGTAAAACAGCTTTTGCATGGATATCCCATGACATATCGATAACCGATCCACACGATAGCACAACAACTATTTCTTTATTAATTGCGTGAATTGCTTTTAAGACATCAATTTGATTTTGTGGCAACTGAAGTGTTTGGCGATCCAAGCCTTCAGTTTCTGAATATTCATCAAGCCCCAAAAATAAGACAACAACATCAGATTGTTGAGCTAATTTTTGCGCTTTTCTCATCAACTGATTTCTTTTTTTACCATAACGATGGAACCCAGGTTCATATCCAACACATGTCCAGTCAAGATTCTTGATTTCATCAAGCACTGAATCAAGTCTGGTTGGGTTAACCC
>DIKN01000081.1 GCA_002424575.1 Acholeplasmataceae bacterium UBA5617
CATTTTACAATATTATCATATTGTGCATCAATAGTCAATCAATTTCTTGCTTTTTGGCTAAAAGAACCCAATAGCCGTTACTTCTTTCAATGATTTCAACCGAACCGAACAGCTCAGTCAGTTTGGTGACTGAAGAAGGTGCCCCTTGTTTTTTTTGTATAACTACATACAATAATCCACCCTGTTTTAAAGCAGTTTTTGCGCCTTCATAGAGGGCAAATACGGTTTGTTTGCCGGCACGAATCGGGGGATTCGTGACGACAATATCCGCATGTTGAATGGCGTGTTCAAAGAGAAAACTGACTTGGGGTTTCACGTTTTTTAAGCCGTTTAATTGGCTATTCTTTTGGGTGAGTTCCACGGCTCGTTGATTGACATCATAGGCATAAACCGTGATATCTGGGTACTTTTTTGCGAGCACAATACTGATGGGGCCATAGCCACATCCCATATCGATCACATCATGGGTTCCCTTGGGAAGTTGGATGCTTTCAAGCAGAATGCGTGTCCCGTAATCAAGATTGGTCTTTGAGAAAACGCCAGAATCAGTCGTTAAGCGCACTGAAATATCCTTGACGGTTACATCAAGGATATGCTCATGTTGAGCAAGGGTTGGATCGTTGGTAAAGTAGTGACTCATGAGTCCCCCTCATAACAGCGAAAAAACCCGAGAGACATTCTCAGGTTAAAAGCGCGTCAAAACCAAACGTTACTTAACTTCAACAGTAGCACCAGCGTCTTGTAACTTTTGCTTGATGGCTTCTGCTTCGTCTTTCTTGATCTTTTCTTTGATGACTGCATCTGCAGTTTCGGTTAAGGTCTTCGCATCTGCTAATCCTAAACCAGTGAGTTCACGAACAACCTTAATGACTGCAATTTTGTTTGCACCAAATGTCTTAAGGATGACGTTGAATTCTGTCTTTTCTTCAACAACGGCTGCTGCTGCGCCAGCTGCTGGAGCTGCTGCAACTGCGGTTGGGTCAATACCGAATTCTTCTTTTAATCCATTAACGAGTTCTTTGATTTCCAATAAAGTCATTTCTTTTAAAGCTTCAATAAAAGCTGCTTTTGTAAGTTTTGCCATGTTAATATCCTCCTAAAATTATTCTTGTGGGTTGCTGATCATATCGAGACCAACAGCGAGCTCTCTCAGTGGTGTGAGCATACCAACTGCTAACATCGTGAGCAGTGTTTCTCTTGATGGCATAGTTGCTAATTCATTGATGGCGTCGACGCCAACAACTTTACCCTCGACAATACCTGAACCAATGGTAACAACTTTGTTGTCCTTTGCAAATTCGAATACGATTTTTGCAGGGGCAACAACATCCGAGTAGCTGATCGCTAACGCTTTAGCACCCGCAAGGGTTTCTGCTAATTCGCCGTATCCAGCGGCAATCGATGCTCTTCTCGAAATATTGTTCTTGTAGACTGTGACATCACAGCCTGCTTCTCTTAACTGGTGACGTAGCTTGGTGAAAGCTTCTACCGTCAAACCAGGATAGTCGAAGGCAACAACAGTTGTAGCACGTCCAAGCTTTTCAGTCAGTTCACGTACGGCTTCGACCTTACGTTCTAAAATTGCTTTTTGCATGAAATGCCTCCTTCATTTACTAAAAATCTCTCTTCTGCCAAAGACAAAAGAGAGATTGAATCATACGATTTCAAGCACCTCGGTAGGAAATTAAGCGTATCGCACCTACTGTCTTTGGCGATTCAGTTCTAAAGTGATTAACCGCGGGCTTTTAAGGATTCTTCATCCAAATGAATGCCGGGAGCCATACTTGAAGACACGGTGATGTTCTTCATGTAGGTACCCTTGACGGTTGTTGGTTTAATACGGCTCAGCTGATCATAAATGGTTTTAAGATTTTCTTTCAACTGATCTGCGGTAAACGAGACACGACCGATGGGTGCGTGGATGTTACCGACCTTATCAACACGATACTCGATTTTACCATTCTTGATTTCTTTAACTGCTTTCGCAACGTCTAAGGTTACCGTACCGGTCTTGGGGTTTGGCATTAAGCCTTTGGGACCAAGGATACGACCGAGTTTACCAAGTTGTCCCATCATGTCAGGTGTAGCCACCATGACATCGAACTCGAACCAGCCTGCGCCGATCTTTTGAATGAGTTCTGCTGCTCCAACGACATCAGCGCCTGCTGCTTCAGCTTCTTTCGCTTTTTCGCCTTGTGCAATGACAACAACGCGGGAAACTTTACCGGTACCATGGGGTAATACGAGTGCACCTCTTAAGTTTTGCTCAGCCTTTCTGGGGTCGAGGTTCAGTCTGAATGCAACTTCAACGGTTGCATTAAACTTCACATAAGAAGTTTGTTTCACTAAGACCATTGCTTCGTCGACAGCGTATTTCTTTGTCTTGTCAATGAGCTTAGCGGCCTCAAGGTATTTCTTTCCTCTTTTCATATTCTTCCTCCTAAAATGTGGTCTAGCGGGATATCCTCCCACAATTTAGATAGCTAACGATCTAAATTATTCTGATACAACGATGCCCATTTGACGTGCAGTACCTTCGATGATTTTCATTGCTGCTTCGACGGTGTAAGCATTTAAGTCAGGCATCTTCTTTGTTGCAATGTCTCTTAACTGAGCTTGTGTGATGGTTGCAACCTTATCCTTCTTCGCGTTCTTCGAACCGGATTGAATGTTTGCAGCCTTTTTCAGTAAGTCACTTGCAGGTGGGGTTTTGGTGACGAATGAGAATGTACGGTCATCATAAACCGAGATAATCACGGGTACAACAAATCCCATTTGATCTTTTGTTGCTTCGTTAAACTGTGAACAGAATGCTGGAATGTTAACCTGAGCTTGACCAAGTGCTGGACCAACTGGTGGAGCGGGGTTAGCTTTACCTGCTGCAATTTGTAATTTAACGACTTTTACAACCTTTTTTGCCATGAGACACAACCTCCTTCTTTACATAAGTATGTGGTATGAATTCTATTCTTCCACTATGGTGTGTTTTCACACGCGATATCATTCTATCATTTAGGGTAGTCTTTGTCAATTGAAAAATGATGATTTATTTGATTTTTGCCCCAAAGGGGAAAAGAGCAAGTTGAGCTAATTTAAACCATTGTATACCAAAGGGTATTCCGATGATGGTGATACAGAAGAATACACCAATTCCTAAATAACCAAGTGCCATTTCCCATCCAAAGATGATCGCCCAAAGGATGTTTGCAATGGGGTGCTCCGAAACTTGGGTATCTACATCTTTCCCGAAGGGAAATAAAACAAGACCTGCAAATTTGAAGGCTTGTATTCCAAAGGGAATCCCAATGATGGTGATGGAGAGTAAAAGACCAGCAAGTAACCATAATAGAGCTGCAATCGCTCCACCAAAAACAAACCAAATGATATTACCTAATAGTTTCATCTTCTCAACCTCCTTCTTCTATTATATACAAAAAACGCCCATTTCTAGGCGCTTTTAGTCTTTTAGTTGATAGAGGAAGGTTGTTGCATTGTATTCCCAAATGACGAGGTTCGTGATGTTGCTATAGTTAGATGTCCACCATGATTGGTTGAGTGATGAACGGTTGGTTTGATAAACTGTGGTTGAGAATGTCGGTATTTGTCCAGTCATTTTATTGTAGAGGGTTGAGCTGTTAATAAGAACACTCGGATTGGATGATCGACGATAAATCGTGATTTGTGCACTTCTGGCATTGGTAAATGTCACATTATTACCGATAGCTCGTAGAATACCCGATTGAACCGTATACGTATTATTCCCTGGATTTAAGACATAAGATCTTAAGAAACCGCTGTAGAATGTATCGTTGGCTGTGATTGAACCTTGATTGCGACCTACGATGGCAGCTGTGCCCAGATTTGCATCTGCAGAATTCGACGTATTGGATAGATCTGAAAAGATAACCGCACGATTAATTGTCACTGTGCCTGTAGCAAGCGTTGCCCCAATGATGCCACCGATATTGCTCACTGTGTTGGTTGAGACAGCTGCTTCTACATAAAGATCTGACATGGTGAGGTTTGCGTTAATTACGGTACCGATGACACCACCACTACCATAGGTATTGTTGCTAAAAGCACCTTCTAAAGATGTGCTTGTGATCTTGATATTGGAGATGGTTGCTGTGACAGTTGTTGTATCACCCGTTGCCGGTTGAACAAGTCCTGCAATCGTTCCCACTGTATAGACGGCATTTGTCCCCGTTGAGTTTTTGATACGTATATTCTCGATCGAGTTTCCTGTGCCTTGAATACGTCCAGCAAGAATCCCAGAACTGATTGATCCGGATGGTACGTAATTGATGTGTATATTTTCAATCGTCAGATTTTTTACTGTCGCACCCTGGAGAACACCAAAGATACCGCGTATGTTTGTTTTGGTGATATTAGAGATTGTCTTCCCGTTA
This sequence comes from Acholeplasmataceae bacterium UBA5617, assembly GCA_002424575.1. Taxonomy (GTDB): domain Bacteria; phylum Bacillota_I; class Bacilli_A; order Acholeplasmatales; family Acholeplasmataceae; genus Peloplasma. The sequence goes on from DIKN01000081.1 coordinate 4,410, forward strand.
CCATCGAGAATACCTTGAAAAATGATGTTATCGTTATTAACCCAAGCGGGATAGGATAAATTTTGAAAATCAATATCGCGAGCTAACACATATCTATTTGTATTATGATGTGTTGTCACAACTTGAATGAATTCATCTGCTGTATAAATAGGTGTTCCATCATACCAATCTCCAAGCGTTATGCTTGAAGAACCGGTGTTTTGATCTCCTGAAACTTCAGACGCCCAAAACGCAAAAGACATGCTAAATGAAAAAAGCATGTTCAAGACGGCAAGGATGATGATTAAGCGTTTTTTCGAGCGTAAAATCATATCAAAAACTCCCATGAAATCATCCAAAGCAGTGGGCTTATCTGGATCATTCCACGAGAGATTGTAACATGTCCTCCGTGTTTAAGCAATTAAAAGATACTGGACATTTAATATTCTATATTTTGCGTAAATTAGTGATATTAAAACCCACATTCGTCGTGATCACAGGCTTGATTTTCATCTTGATGATCGAGAGTTTGCAGTGGATTTTCTTCAGCCCATATTTGTTCTAAGGCTTGCTTGAAATATGCGGTTTGTTGCGCACCGGATATCCCATATTTTCTGTTGAGAACAAAGAAGGGAACACCTTGAACACCAATTTGACGCGCTTCTTGTTGTTCTTCTTTGACTTGATCTTTATATTCATTTTTATTGAGTATAAGAAGGGCTTGTTCCTTCGATAAACCCACCTCTTCAGCAAGTGTTGCGAGTGTGTTGTAGTCGGCTAAGTTTTTCCCTTCAGTGAAGTATGCCTTCATCAGTCTTGAAGTCAGTGCATCTTCTTTTTTAAATGTGTTCGCCCATTTCGCGATACGATGTGCATCAAACGTGTTGGTCATCTGCAAGATATCATAGTTATACGTCAATCCTGCTTGTTTGGCGTTTTGTGTAAACATCTTAAAGCGTTCTTTCGCTTGTTCTATGGTTGTTCCATGGCTTTTTGCGAACGCCTCATAGGCTGTGCCTGTCATGACTTTAGGTGCTTGAGGATTAAGTTGATACGCTTTGTAGACAACTTCAACCTTATCTTTGTGTGTAAACGATCTAAGTGCTTCTTCAAATCGTGCTTTTCCGATGTAGCAAAAAGGGCATGCAAAATCGGACCAAATTTCTATTTTCATATGTAAGACCTCCGTATTCACAACAATTATATCAAAACGAAACGTAGTTTCAACTTATTTTGCTTTACTTTTTATGTTTATTTAACTATTTATAACAAACCTTTTACTTCACTTTTTAAAAATTTGCTATAAAATGAGGGTGGAGGTGGATGCTATGTCAATCTATCATGCTCATGATGTTCTGCATTTTACAAAAATCACATTGCTTGTTTTACAGCTAAAAAGATCCCTCGATTTTTATGAACATGTTCTCGGTTTAAGACGCTTGTTTCAAGATAAAAATGTGGCTCATCTTGGTGTCAATGATTGCGATACACTTATCGAACTTATCGAAGATCCACTCGCAAAACCACTCGGTATTACGCAAGGTCTTTACCATTACGCTCTCCTTCTTCCCTCACGCAGATCGCTTGCATCGGTGATCAAGCGTTTGATTGATCATCGCTATCCTGTAAGTGGGGCTTCTGATCACGGTGTCAGCGAAGCCATTTATTTGGATGACCCTGATGGGCATGGCATTGAACTTTATGTGGATAAACCGAAGAGCGATTGGCCAGAAAGCAATGGTCAATTAGATATGTATACGAAAGCGCTCGATCTCAATCCCATCATGAGTGAACTTAAAGAGGATGCATCAGAGATGATGGACGAAAAAACAATCCTCGGTCACCTTCATTTTCATGTTCATAATCTTAAGCTTGCTGAATCCTTTTATGCTCATGTATTAGGCTTCAAAGTGATGCTTAACTACCAAAATTCAGCACTTTTTATTGCTGATCAAGGCTATCACCATCACCTTGGCTTAAACATATGGCAAGGGGATGCACCACTCAATCAACCGCGTCAAATCGGTTTAAAAGCGTATGTGCTTCATGTTCCAAAAGAACATTATCTCCACGTATTAAAACGCTTAAATGAGGCTCATATCGCGCTTATGGATGATGATGGTATAACCTATGTGATCGATCCTCTGCAACAAAAATTGATTTTTCATTTTGAGACATAAAAAAAGGCATACCAACGTATGCCGAACATGTTTTAAAAGAACGCTTAGCGTGATCATCCATTAAACCATCAGTGCATAATATAAAAGAAGGGATATCACAACAAGAAAAAGAGTATATCTAACCAATAAGCGGTAGCGAAGACGATTTGAATCGACGACGTTACGCTTTTTTTGTAAAAAGACATAGGATCTTGCCATAAACAATCCGGTTAAAGATGCACATGCAAAAGCAAAATAACTGGGTAGTGCAAAGCCTAAGATGATCATAAATGTCATCGGAATGACGAGTGGATAGACAAGGTAACGCAAATTAGGCTGTAAGTAAGATGCGAATAGCTTCTCAATCCAAATGATCGCATGGTACGATAATGCTATGTATAAACCAACCGTCAGTCCTAAGATGAGAAAGGACCATACATAAAGCCGTTGCATCATCAGACCAAAAAAGCCATCGTCATGTAACATACCAATCATAAGAAGTAGCATGAGACAACCTAAAAGAATAAATAAAATCCAAATGTGCGTATAACGCTTCATGACTCACACCTCTAGAGATTGAGATAAGGTCTTCCTGTTCCGTTTTGAAGCCATAATGGATTAGATGTAAAGTTGAGATAGAATGTGTTCCACCATGATTGAGTGGGTAATGCTGTCGCATTGACAAGCTGTGCCATTTGACCGGTTGGTGTCACATTCGTATAGGTGATCGCGCCACCAATGTTTCGATACGCGACGAACGAGTGGAAGGAATTGCTCACAGTTGCAGCCGTTGCTCCCTGACCCGAAATCGTTCCAATATCATTTCTGCGTGCATCAAGCCGTGTGTAAAGACTTCCCGTGTAAAAAGCATGGGTAACCGATACATTGGCGGCTGTTGAACCGTTTGAGCCAATGATTCCACCGAGGTAACGGTTTGAGTATTGATTGATGTTAGCGCCTGTAACAAATGTGTTTTCAAAGATTGCTTCAACGATTGCGCGATTGACAGTCAATCGTGCTCCAGAGACGAGTTGACCGATTAGGCCACCCGCATTGGATGCTGAATTTTGATTTTGAGCGAGGTTTGAATGAATTTCCCCGATAAAATCGACATCAGTGATATGAACTTCGGCACCCGATGTACCCACACGCCCAACCAAACCACCCACACTGCTTTGATGATTATAGACTTTGAGCTGTTGAACTTTGATGTTGGTTAAATTGACGACCGTCCCACTGTTGATGACACTTCCTACTAAACCTCCGACACCGCTCGTATGTGTTCCTTGAACCGTTGAATTGATGACTTTAATATCGGAGAGTGTTGTTGTACCTGATTGAGCTTCTCCAATCAATAATCCAGATCGTTGGTTGCTCCCGGTTAAATTGGACACAACGTTTACATTTTCAAGTGTCAGTTTGTATATGGTTGAACCTTGAGAGCGAGGAAAAATACCATTATATGCGTACAGAGTATTGATGCTTGTATTGGTAATGGTTAAATTGATCAATTTTTTACCGTTGCCATTTAGTGTTCCACGGAAAATGACTTCATAGTTCGATGCATCATAATTCCATGGAAATCCTGTAAAATCGATGTCATTAGCAAGATAATATTGATCGGTCAATGCGCTGTCTGTTTTTGTAGCAAATGTATAAAATTCACTTGCTGTAAAGATGGGGATTCCCCAATCACCAATGGGCACAGTCCCAATACCGCTGCCTGAATGTCCTGAAACTTCTGATGCCCAAAACGCAAAAGACAGCCCGAACGAAAAAAGGGCATTAATGGCAATCAGTATGGAAATAATCAAGCGTTTGTGTTTTTTAATGATTGTTTCTCCTTTTTTATGCATTTGTTTAGATTATATCATATTTTAAAACACATCGAAAGATGTGTATTCTTTGAAAAGAAAAAAGGCGAGTTTATCGCCTTTAAGCTTCTTTGACATCGTGAACATCAACTTCTGTGGGGGTTGCTCGACCGAAGAGATCTAAATCGAGTGAAAGTTTTTCTTGGTCATCATCCACGCTGGTGACAACACCTTTCATACCCAACCATGTGCCATTGATGACTTCAACGGTTTTATTCAAGAGGTGCTTCCATGTGGGCTTGCTGATGATACCAACCTTGAGTAAAATCTGGTTAATTTCGTCTGGAGCAAGTGGAACAGGTTTTGTTCCTCCCCCTGAAGATCCTAAGAAACCGGTGACACGCGGTGTATTTCTGACGACGAACCATGATTCGTCGGTTACAATCATTTCAACAAAGACATACCCCGGGAAGAGTTGTCTAACTTTTTCTTTTTCTTTACCGTCAGCCTTCTTTTCAATGACTGTTTCTTCAGGGACGATGACACGGAAAATGTAGTCGGACATCCCCATACTTTCGACACGTCGCATCAAGTCACTCTTGACGGCATTTTCATAACCTGAGTAGGTCTGAATAATGTACCATCTGACCTTTTGCGTCATAGAATTTCACCGACGAGTAAGGTTGTAATCAGGAGATTGAAAAGTAAGATGAAACCTGTGAGTAAGAATAAGAAGATCAAGGTGCGAACCGCATGGTCTAAGAACTTAGGGAATGTTGGCCATGTGATTTTCTTGAGTTCAGGAATGGCAGGTAAAAAGAAAGGATAAATGACAAGGGCTAAACCAAATAATGAAATGGCAAATAATACCCAAGCAAAGATAATCCCGTTATTGCCTTGTCCTAAGACGGGGAAGTTTTCATTGATTTCAAGGAGTGAATTCCCGCTGATGATCATCAGGGCTAACGCACCCGAAAGGGTTGCTAAAATCCCGAGTAACAGGTTCTCCCATTTGTATTCTGTGGTTAATACTTCAAGCAATTTGCTCTTTTGCTCGACTTGTTTCTGCTTGATTGCCATAGTTGTTAAGCCTCCTATTTACTTTCCTTGTGTAAGGTATGTTTGTTACATTTTGGACAAAACTTTTGGGTTTCGATCCGTTCTTTTTGAGTCGCTTTATTCTTTGTTGTTGTATAATTACGGCTCAAACATTCACTGCAAACTAAAATTATTTTCTCGCGCATTAAAAAACCACCTCTGTGGTCATTCGCAAATGTATTTTAACACTTACGATTGACTAAGTCAACTACCTATTTATTATAACACAATTTTATACTTTGACTTGATACGATAAATCGCATTATAGATTTGTTTTGTTTGATATCCCGTTTCTTTTGCAATCGATGCAACCGATTGTCGTCTGACAAAATATCGATCATGAACATCTGATTCCAATTCAGAGTCAAAGGATAGATACGGGGTCTCTTCTTCAAACAAAACAGTGTCTTTGATAAAGTCCGTGGTCTCATAGAGCTGATAGTCAGGTAGACCTCTGATCAACCCATAAAAATGACGCTTCAAAATCAATTCAAAATATCGGGTAAAACATTTGTTATACTTTTCGTTGAAGGATTGGATCGCTTTAAAAAGTATCAATAATCCCTCTTGATGAAAATCATCATGTTCTTTTTGCTCAAGATGAAGCGCATGAACCTGTTTCCAGATGAACCTTTGGTATTTTTGATACATAAATGCTAGCGCATGCTCACAACCATCGGTTTGAATCAAATAGATCAGTTCATAGTCGTTCATCACATAGATCATAACTGTTCTTTCGCTTTATACATCATCAGTGCAGCGGCTACGCTCACATTGAGCGAATTGATTTTACCGTGCATCGGAATTTTGACTAAGAGATCACAATTTTGTTTCACCAAAGGGCGAATGCCTTCACCTTCGTTACCCATCACAATGGCTAACGAAACCGCTTTGGGTAAATCATCATATGTTTTATCGGTGTTCCCATCGGTACCAACAACCCAGACGTGATGCTTTTTGAGTTCCATGATAGCTTGATTGATGTTGGGGACCAAGATCACTTTCACGTGTTCAATCGCACCTGATGAAACTTTTGCTACGGTTGCAGTTAAGGGAACCGCATTTTTCTTACTCATGATGATGCCATCAAGCTGAACAGCTTCTGCCGTGCGCATGATCGCACCTAAATTGTGAGGATCTTCAATACCATCCAAAATCAGAAAGAGTTGTTTCTTGTTGATATCAAGGACATCTTTTAAATCATATGTTTGATAATCTTCAACGTCAGCGACCACCCCTTGATGGAGGGCGTCTTTCGTCATTCGATTCAGTTCATTTTTAGATGTTTTTCGGAAGGTGACATGTCGATCACTCAAAAACTTTAAAAAAGCTGTATCATTGGTTTTATCGTCGAGATAAAGCTGGTCGATTCTTCGTTTTGCATAAATCGCTTCTTTGATGACATTTTTTCCATAAATGAGCATAAGTGATTTCCCTTTCTTATGGATGTATCATGGTTGTGATTATCAATCCATGACATACATTGTAAAAATCCATGATAAAGGGCGCACGAGCGCCCTTCAGTTATTGAATATCGGCGAGTTTGTTGATGATGGTTCGAATGAACAGTTTGATCCAACCATAAAGGTTTGACAAGATATGCATCATCGGGTAAGTGGCTTGTGCAAGCACAAGGAGTAATAAGATATGAGGTGCACCTAAGACAACCGTTGAATCGTAGAAACGACTGGGGACGATGGGGACAAACTGGAAGAAGTTTGGCATAAAGAAGATACCAAAGATGAACGCAGCGACCATCAAGATGAAGAGAATACGACGCATCTTGTTAAATGGGGTTGATACTCTAAAGAGCACGGTCAGTGATACGACAGTCGCTGAAATGACCACGAGTGTTTCCGTAATCTTATCAGACATCGCCAGTGGAGTTTGAAAAGCGAAGATAATCAAACTGTTGATCATGACAACGAGGGCACCAGGAAGTGCAGCCTTCAAGATATTCCATAAGAACTTACCAACAACAAGTCTGTTGTTTGGTTCAAGTGCAATAAAGAACGAGGGAATACCGATGACTAAATAGTCGATTAAAATAAGCTGGTTGGGTTGAATGGGGTAAACCCCTTTTCGAATAATCGCAACGATAGCTAGCAAGAATGAGAATATTGTTTTCGTTAAGAAGAGTGTTGAAACACGTTGCACGTTATTGATGACACGTCTTCCTTCACTGACAACCTTAGGCATCGATGAGAAATTTGAATCGAGTAAAACAAGGTGAGAGACGTTACGTGCAGCTTCAGAACCTGATGCCATCGCAATCGATGTATCGGCCTCTTTGAGTGCTAAGATGTCGTTGACACCATCGCCCGTCATCGCAACCGTACGTCCATTATTTTTCAAGGATTCAATTAAGAGTTTCTTTTGTTGTGGTGAAACACGTCCAAATACGGTAAATCGTGATGCAGAACGCACGACTTCTTTATCCTGCATACCTTCTAATGAAACGTATTTTTCTGCACTCGCGATACCTGCACGTTGCGAGATGCGCGATACGGTGACAGGATTGTCTCCCGATATGACTTTGACATCTACATTGTGCGATTTAAAATATTCAATCGTATCAATGGCATCTGGACGAATGGTGTCTTCAATCATGATTAAGGCAAGCGGTAAAACTTTACCTGTCACTTGATTATCGACGATATCACCATCGCTGAATGCAACCACCAAAACGCGATAACCTTCTTGAGACTGTTTGTCGACTTCTTTAGCGATCATGCTATAGTTTTCTTTCACAACAAATTCGGGGGCACCTAGCACAAACGTCCCATAGCGATCAAACTGAACCGCTGAAAATTTACGCTGTGACGAGAAAGGAATGAGTGCTTTATGGCGAATTCGTTTCGCAGTACCAAAACGTTCTGCGAGTGCATCTGAGGTTAAATTGGGATCGTTTTGAGCGTTGATCATCGCAGAGATGATGTTTTTAAGAGGGATTCCGGTCTCATTTTTATATTCGATGATGCTTTTAACCGTCATGGTACCATCGGTGATTGTTCCGGTCTTGTCTAAGCATAGTGTATCCACACGTGCGAGCATTTCAATACAGTAGAGTTCTTGAACGAGTGTGTTGTTTTGAGCCAGACGAATGACACCGACTGCGAGCGCCATAGAGGTTAACAAGAAGAGTCCTGAGGGAATCATCCCGATCATCGCACCTGTCGTTTTTTGAACGATTTCGTTATAGGGGAGCGCTGAATAATTGGTCATTAAGTAGAAAAGTGTCGCTGCAATGGGGATGATAAGTGCACCAACGATACGGATGATAACGCGTAGAGAACCCAATAAATCGGATTGTGGTTTTCGGTATTTCTTCGCTTGATTGGTTAATTTTTGAATGTGGATGTTATGTCCAACAGCGGTTGCTTGTGCATAGCAGTTTCCAGATACAACAAATGATCCCGAATAAAGGGTATCCCCTTTTTTCTTCACAATCGCATCCGATTCACCGGTAAGTAAAGACTCATTGACTTCTACTGAGCCTTGACGAACAACGGCATCAGCGGGAATTTGTTTACCTGATGAGAGATGGAGGATATCATCGATCACCACATCGGCGACACCAATTTCAAGTTCACTACCATCGCGCATGACAATTGCGGTAGGTGCGGTTAATAACGATAACTTATCAATGGTTTTCTTTGCACGAATTTCTTGGATAATCCCAATGGTAATATTGGCGGTGATAACACCCATGAAAAAGAGTTGTGAGATGTGGGCTTTGACCGAAATGAGCCATGCTGCAATCGCAAAATTTAGAAAGTTAAAAAAGGTGAAGACATTGGTCGTGATGATGTTAGGAATCGATTTTGATGAACCGGTGTCTCCCACATTGGCAAGACCTGCCATCTGACGAAGTTCAACCTCTTCGGTTGTCAATCCTTTTTCAATTTCTGGGTTATAGCGTTCAACGACAATATCATCTTTCGTTTTGACACGTGATTTGAGATCAATCGCTTCTTTGGGTTCATCATCCAAAGGAACATGTAACCCTAAAGGATCACCCTGCATGGTGACGAGTTCTTCTTTGATGACGGTTTTGGGACCTTTTTGTTTTTTGGGTTTATCCAGATCAGCAACTTGAACATCTTCGATAAGTGCTTCTAAATCCTGCTGATTTTGTTTCCCACTGATCTTTTTATCCACCGTTTTTTCCATGGGATTCTCCTTTCTCGATCCAAAGAATCGCTTCTGCTATCAGTGCTTGCGC
>DIKN01000022.1 GCA_002424575.1 Acholeplasmataceae bacterium UBA5617
AAAAAAAAAGCCCCTGTTCAAAGAACAGGAGCACCGAGATTAAAAACTTATTTACCTTTCATAAATCTCAATATAAATACCTTGCATCATGTGATATTCACTTTCTTGTACCATGACCATGACATCCGTTTCAAGATTGACATAGAAAGCATCAACTGTGTTGTTATAAAGTGACACGTGATAGACATTAGGTATTGCAGTCGCTTCAATGGCATAGTAGGCTACACTATTACCATTTCGATCGTACATCACGATTTCATCACGTAATGTCTGTAGATCCACCAGATATTCAAAACCGATGTCAAAACCCATGTTGGTGATGTTGGTGATATACCCGTGGTTTGCAATTTTAGGTACATCTTGAATAAGGACTCTTAACATACCACCGACGGTAATCTCGTTACCTTTTGCTTCTAACATCAGATAATAACCAACATCTGCTAAAGTCGTAATGTATTTCAGATTGGTTGCGCCTGGAATAAGTGTTTCTTCAAAGGTATACGGATTAACTCTATACCATTGAATCGTATATCCACCAGATACTGGATCACCATCTAATGTATGGATGAAGAGTTGATCAAACTGGATGCCATAACCAACAAATGGATACATAGTCCCGGACACATCTATACCCATTTCATAATACCAACCTGAAAAATAGGTATCGATTTCTGTATGGAATAACATCACTTCATTCGATACTAATCCCGTATCAGTGACAACACGAACCTTAACATTACCCGGATTGGTGAGCACAAAATTATCCCAGTAGGATCGAATCGGACCTTCAATATCCGATATCGTGACCCATGAAGAAGTCATCACATCCCAATATTGAATGGTGTAGTAGGATGCTGCTAATGAATGAGGATCTGGCATCTTGAGATAAACTTCACAGACATCCCCACTCATGCTATAATTACGATTGATTTCATGGATATACAGTCCGGCAAATTGTCCCGATGGCGTTTCTCCAACAAATACAGGAAGTTCACCTTGACTACCCGGGTTGTAACTTAACATGGGGTCATCGTAAGCATAAACATTGATGTAAACAGGTGCGGATTGATTAACAGCACCATAGGTTGCTGTAACATCCAAAACGACCTCATAGTCGATGTCGCTCGAACTTAAATGAAGAATACCATTAACAATCGATGCATACATTGACGAGACTGCTTGTACGCTGATGGTGTATGCACCACCATAAATCGGATGTTCTAACGGTAGGAAATAACTTAGACCATCTTTATACATGTTATCGAGTCTAGCAATCGCATAGGTTAACATGATTTGTGCAATTTCTGCATCGGTGAATGTTATCGTTTGGATATAATCTGTATGTTCAATCACATAACCTGTCCACATGAGACCCATGTTTGTCCACCATGGCTGATAGATAAACATCTTCAGTGCGATATCTTCTCCAATATGCATGTATAATTCATCATCGATATCCATGTTGTGTGTAAATAATCCAATCGTGTTGATACCATCTGTTAAATAATACCAGTAACTATTATCATCAAAAATCAAACGACCTTTAACAACAACATAATACAGCGGATTGTCGACTGCAAAGTCACGATTGGCAAATGCTTCAAGTGTCATTTCGGTTTCAATCAATGGTGTCTGCATTTCGATGTCTAAAAGCGTGTAGTTACTTGTGTATTCACCGTCGATATACACATAGCCTTCATAGACTTGTTTCATTCCAAAGATGATGATTTCATCACCTTCATTAAGTCCAATAAAGCCATAAGCATGTAGATAAAGAGGATTAGAGGGTTCTTGTAGAATCACATCAAATTCATCATAGACTTTGACGACAACGACATGTAATTTCGCATATTCGCCATCTCTTAATGCATAAAACTCTTCAATCGTCAAGATAGGATAAGGCTGAACGGTTAGGATAAAGATATATGTTTCCGATACATCTCCGATGGTAATTGTTCCTTGAAGTTGAACAATCGATTCTTCTGTTACTTCAAGGAAAATACCATTGATTGGATCAAATATACCTGTCAAATCACCTAAAAATTGCCAAGATAAGGTCGCCCCAAGCCATGCGATTTCTGATGGAAGATCAAGGTCTTGTCCCGGTCTAAAGATTTGTCCTTCAAGATGATATCGGCCCATCAAAATGATGGCATCAACAAGTTCTTGATCGGTATCGTAATCGAGAACAATATCTGTTTCTTGTGGAACAACAATCATCCATTGAGGTGCAAGCGGATCTGGATCATCCATATTCGGCATTAAGAAACCCTTCACAACAACTCTAAATCCGTTATATTTGTACAGCTCTTCATAATCGAATGACTTGGACTGGAAGACATACATGGGCACAAAGGGGATAAATTCACCTTCACCAAGTTCGACTTGCAGCATGGGGAAGAAAGAATCTTCCATATAAACCACATATCCAGTCACTTCAACATAACGTCCCCAATGATTAACATTATTCATATCGAGAAGATTTAAATCAGGGATTGCATAAGGTGTTGGTGTTAATGGATTAGGTGCATCATGAGACACTGTTTCAATAAGTTGTGTTGTCGCATAGTCCCACATTAATTTAATACTCATTTGAATCGTGACAATACCTTCAACAATGATTTCATCGCCTAATTGAACGGGTAATTTCTTGACGATAAACATGTATCCTGTACTATCTGCAATGATGATCGGCCCATCTTCAAATTGTGCAAGGATGACGACACCGCGCACTTTAAACGTTTCATTTTCATCGCCTGCTAAAAATTCTGCAATCGTTGATGTTTGAATCGGTTCAACCACCATATCAAACGTAACAACAACGACTTCAGTACCAACCGTAATGGTTGCACGAATAGTGATTAACGTATGTTCTGTAATCGTATTCGATACGAGTCCAGTCGTAAGATTGTAAAGCGATGCATTGGTTAACACTTCATAAACGATTTCAACATCATAATTGAGGAAGTCAACGGGAAGTTTTTGTGTAGAACCTGGACGAACTAACTTTGTTTCATACGTTTCTTCAAGTTTATTGCCTAAGTATGCTGCAAGTTCTGCATCGGTAAACATCGGACCAATGTCGCCTGGACGATTCAGGAAGACAACAACAGGGAAGCCTGGTCCTTCTGTATTCATCCATAAACCGCGAATGCGAACATCCGTACCGACAAAGCTATTGATAACTGTTAAATCTTCAAATTCTAGTGTAAAGATGAATACACGATTGTGCGCTTCATCTTGCAAATAATAAATTTCATTGAAATCATCGCGGTACAAATGTCCTATGACATCCATGTAAATCAAATAAATGGATGGATCAACTGGTCCCATATTATTCAATTCTTCAACGGTGTAGAGTTGAGGAATCAGAGGGATTTCTTGATCATGGCTGATCACAGATGAAACAATCTGATCTGGATGATTCGTAATAACGGTCATACCTTCCGTTAGCATCTTGATGCCGTATAGAAGGATTAAATCGCCAACCATTAAATGTGCTGTAGACGGTGTCACCATTAACAATCCGGTTTCATCTGCAACAATGATCATTTGACCTTCTGGATGCACGAATAGAACAACACCGAGGACATAATAGAGATGGTCATCGTTGACTTGTAAGAATGATTCAATCGTTAAAACTTCAATCGGTTGAACGTGGAGTTCAATATCGACTTGTGCTGTTGCAGTTCCATATGTCAGGGTCGCAATCACACTGATCCATAATTCTGCATCAATCGTTGGATCAACGGTCCATGTTTGGACAATCAGATGAGCATCTTCTTGAACAACTTGATAGGTAACCGTTAATGCAAATAATGGATGTTCGGTTGGTAGATCCAAAACTTGACCCGGGAAGAATGTCATGCTTTCAAGGTAAGTCTGTAGCATGATGGCGATGGCATCAACAAATTCTTGATCTGTATAATTCAAAGCGATATCATTTGGAGTGCCCAAGAAGATAAACATTAAGAAAGGTTCTTCATCAAAATTCGGTAGAGCAATACCTCTTAGTCTCACATTAAACCCTTGTAATCCCATGAGTGTTTCATACATGTTGCGATCAAAAATCAAGATCGGCATCATGTATGGGTCATCGACGAGGAAGAATGTCTTCATCGTATCATTCCAAACCAACGTTCCTGACACTTCAAAATAACGACCCCAATATAAGGTGTTCATCACGTCAAGCGATGTAAACTGTTGGATCGTAATCGCGATGGGAGCTAATGGATTAGGTAATCCTTTTTCAAGAACTTCAAGAATGGTATCTTCCATACCGGCCATAATCGCTAAATCCATCATGCGAACCACATGACCATGAACACGAATCTTATCACCAATTTCTGCGAATTCAAACGATTCAATCGGTAACATTGCACCTGTTTCATCTGCAATAATTAAGAGTCCCATGTCAGGCATACTGAAGATAACGATACCTTCTGTTATGCCATACGCTTCATCTTCAAGTGCGATAAATTCAGAAATGGTTAAAATCTCTGTGGGCATTAAAATCAGCGTAAGATCAACAAAATCGCTTGCTGCATTGATTGTTATCGTCATTCTTAATGTGATATGACGTTCAATGGTTGTTTCTAAGAATGCACCGGTCGTCACATTGAAGTATGAAGCATTTTCTCCTGTTGTTAACAAGACAATCGTTGCTCCATATGCGGGTTCTGTACTTGGAATTTGCAGAATTTGATAACTATAGAAATGTTGATTATCCAACATATCAACTGCAAAATCCAACAATTCTTGAACTTTATCTGCATCGGTTAAAACTGGATATGTTGGTGCTACAACAGGATGATAGACAACATGCCATTGATGAGCCATTGGATCATAGCCATGAACGATGGCATAAATTTGAATGACTTCACCGACGTGACCCATGAATGGATTACTCATCGGTGTAATAGATTTGTAATTGACGACAACCGATTCACCGCTACCTGGTTTCACAAGGGTGAAATTCATCATTTGTTGTCCAATGACACCGGTGATAATCACTGGCAATCCCATCATAGAAATGTCATTTGGATCAGCATCAGATATCATTGAGATAGGTATTGAATTATACGTTAATGTTGTAGGTGTTCCTTCTGTGATAACGATCCGGTTGGATAGGTTCGATAACTGTGGAACATATTCAAAGAAACCAAAGTCGGCTTCAAACTCGATGATAGTGCCTACAGCGAGATCAGAAGGTGCCATGACAAAGATGATACCTGTACCATCGGCGATGTAATATCCTGGATCCATCGGATTCGGGAATTCATAAACGATCGTACCACGAACTTTAACGTGATCCGGTTGATAGGTTAATACGTCATGGATGGACCAAAGTGCATTGTTTGCAACCCATTTAGCATGAATGGTAATCGCTGTTGCTGGCATTGACTGGTTCGTGATGGGGAGTGTGTAAGCATCATCAAAGTACCACCCAACAAAATCATAACCTTCTCGTGTAGGATCTTCGGGAATTGGAATTTCCATCATGTAAATTCCATATTGTGCATCGAGTGTGTTACCACCATGTGTGTTGTAAGAAACGAGATACTTCGCAAGCTGCCACTTCGCATAGATGGTGACATCATGAGATGGCATCAATGTATCTGTAAATGGATTGAGGAACAATTCGTCATTAAACCAACCTTGGAACTCATAACCAAGTCGGGTTGGTGTTGGCAAGCTTAACGTTTCATTCGCTTTAATGATGACAGGTGTTAAACCTTCAGCATTGATATATGTTAACGTATAGCTTTGATAATCCCATTTTGCATAAAGTGTGATGTTTTGTGCAGGCATCGTTGTGAATGTGTAGGCTAAAGTTAAGGCGACATCGCTATACCATCCTACAAAGACATATCCTTCTTTGGTAGGTGCAGTCGGTGTTGCAAGAGTTGTACCATAAACTTCGGTGATATTAGGAACATCACTACCACCATTTTCTTCAAAACTGATCGTATAACTGTTGGTAGACCATTTTGCATATAACGTCATGTTTTGTGCAGGCATCGTTGTGAATGTGTAGGCTAAAGTCAAGGCGACATCGCTATACCATCCATCAAACGTGTGACCTAATCGTGTTGGGGCAGTTGGAGCAACCACTGTCGTACCATAACCTTGGGTGATGCCTGTAACTGCGTTTCCACCATTGGATTCAAAACTGATGGTGTAGTTATTTACAACCCATTTTGCATAAAGCGTCGTATGTTGTGCTGGCATGGTTGTAAACGTGAATGCAACCGTTAACGCGACATCGCTATACCATCCATCAAACGTGTGTCCAACTTTTGTAGGAGCGGTTGGGGCAGTAAGTGCTGTTCCAAACTGTGCTGTATAATTAATCACATCACTACCACCATTTTCTTCATAGGTGATGGTGTAGCTATTGACTGTCCATTTCGCATAAAGCGTCGTATGTTGTGCAGGCATCGTTGTGAATGTGTAAGCTAAAGTCAAGGCAACATCGCTATACCATCCATCAAATGTGTGTCCTAATTTAGTAGGTGCAGCTGGAGCAACCACAGTGGATCCATAAGCTTGGGTGATATCGACAACTGTGCTACCACCATTTTCTTCAAAACTGATCGTGTAATTATTGACTGTCCATTTCGCATAAAGTGTGATGTTTCCTGCAGGCATCGTTGTGAATGTGTAAGCCGTCGTTAGACCAACATCACTGTACCAGCCGCCAAATTCATAACCTGTTCTAGTTGGAGCCGTAGGTGCGGTGACTGTTGAACCGAAAGCTTGGTTCATCGCTGCAACAGCACTACCGCCATTTGATTCATAGGTTATCGTATAATTGTTGACTGTCCATTTGGCATAAAGCGTGATGTTTCCTGCAGGCATCGTTGAGAACGTATAGGCTGTGGTTAAAGCAACATCGCTATACCATCCATCAAAGGTATGTCCTTCTTTAGTAGGAGCCGTTGGAGCAACCACGGTTGTGCCATAAGCTTGAGTGATGTCTGTTGCTGCACTGCCACCATTTTCTTCAAAACTGATGGTGTAATTGTTGATCGTCCACTTCGCATAAAGTGTGATTGCAGTTGCTGGCATGGTTGTAAAGGTGTACGCAGTCGTTAAGCCCGTATCACTATACCAACCACCGAAACTATGACCCACCTTAGTTGGTGCTGTCGGTGCACTCACTGTGCTTCCTACAGGTGCCGTAATATCTGTAACAACACTGCCACCGTTTTCTTCAAAACTGATGGTTTGATTGACAATTACAGCATTCCATTTTGCATAGAGAGTGATGTTTGCTGCAGGCATATTGCCAAATGTATAAGCAGTAGTAAGCGCACTATCACTATACCATCCACCAAAAGTAAAACCTTCTTTGGTTGGATTTGTAGGTGCTGTTACTGGCGTACCTGCTGCTTGTGTGATCGCTGCAACCGCGCTTCCACCATTCGACTCAAATGTCATCGTGTACGATGTGACATTTTCATCCCATTTAGCATAGAGCGTCAAAGCCCCACTTTGCGTTAAAAGAGATGCCAGCGTGAAAGGTTGTGTCAACGCAGCATCCAAATACCATCCGTCGAAGGTATAACCTTCACGTGTGGGTGTCGGAAGCTGGACGCTTGTGGAGCTAATACTGATCTCCATGTCCTGGACTTCTACACCCCCGTTTTCCTCAAAGGTAATGTTAATTTTCTCGGATCCGGTACATGATGCAATACCCAAGGCGAGGAACAAAAAAGCTAAAATCAACAACAATTTTCGCATAAATACTCCTCCTGTTTCGATAGAGCTGATGAAATTAAAAACGCAAGATAGAGTCTCCTCTTCTTGCGTGCGTGTGATGTACATGGCTCTTTAGCCCTATATTACCTCTAAATCTATGATTTAACAAGACTTCAATCTTATTTCGTTATCTTGAATATGTATCAATTTGTGATACATATTTTTGAATATCAAACTTTCTTTCCAATCCCTTGTCATTCATGTAGCGTAATTTGCCGAAAATTGTACGCTCAATCCATGGACGATCATGCTTGCCAAAACACCATGCAACCCCTGCATAACTGTTTGGATCTCGACCATCAATAAAGTATGTGTTATTCAACGACAGTATCGTTTCATAAGCGATTTTGAAGCTGGGACTCCATTCGATTATTTTCTTTGCCCAGTACATCCGCATATAATTGTGCATGTATCCTGTGATGACCATTTCTTTCATCGCTGCATTGAAATAGACGTCATGCGTTTTCGCATCAATCATTTGTTGTTTCGAGTATAGATAGGGTTTATAATCCAAATCATGCGCTTGCATGGTTTGATATGCCCACGGTTCTGTCATGGTTTCAAACTGATCGTAACCTTTTTGATAGGTGACATAGTTAAACGCAAGTTCTCGTCTAACCAATAATTGCTCAATATATGCATCTAAAGAGGGTCCATCCATTTGTCCTTGACTCTGCGCTACGAGTAAACGATCAAGTAGCTCAAGACTTGAGATTTGACCAAAATGAAGATACATCGACATCTTGGAAGTTAGGTTTTTTGAGGGGTCGTTACTTTCGATATAGTGATTTCCTTGATCCAAAATAAACGTGGAAAAACGTTGACTCGCTTCAAGATAGCCACCATGATACATCGTAGATGGTTGAATCGTTTGATCGATGGATAACGCGTCTAGTAAGCCATTGATATCATCAAGACCATCATCGGATGGTAAACATAAAAGTGCTTTATTCATCACATCAGGCAGTCGTTTAAAATCTCTAAAATCACGATACCATGTCGTTATTTTAGGTCTTAACGTATAAGCGCCATACTCTGCGTGATCTGAGATAAATCGAACGGGGACGATAACATCACTATCGACAAGATCAATTCCACATGATAATGTCATCCGGTGAGCTTCATTTAAAACATGTTTTCGCCATTGTTTTTGATGTCTTAAATACCCGTCATCCATGACTAGCAAAACAGCATCTTTCATATATTCAAGAACGCCTGTTTCAGGTGATGCTACGCGAAAGATAAACGTCATCCCACATTTTTCAATCAAGCGTTTTACTTCAACTAAACCCTCCATCATGAACTGATAATGTCGACGATTGGCATCGGGATATGTTGGTGTTAATCCGAAAAAGATAACCACCGGTAGATCCAAATCATTCGCTTTTTCTATGGCATGCATCAGGGCATGGTTATAGTGAACTCTTTGAGCTTGCTGCATCCAATAGAGCACATATTGACCATCTTTATTGATTCCATTTTTTAGGTGTTGTATACGATGTTCATTCATATCTATAAGAATAAAATAACGGTTAAAATGGATGATGCTAATCCTGACAAAAGGTTAACTGCATCGTTCGTAATGATGGCCAACCCAGATGCTAAGACAACCTTTTCATTGGGCAACCATCCTTTTTCAGTATAGGTTCCAGTTTCAACGCCACGGTATTTTGCTTGAATGGACCCACCTAAATAAGAATCAATCATATTACCTAAAAAACCACAGATGGTGATGATAGCACCATAGAATAAAAACTGTGTCCAATCAAGACCAATGTTGAGTGCGTAAAGACCCAAAAAGACACCTGCGATAAACAATGATCCGATGACTGATGCAAATGTTCCAAGCCCAGATATAGCACCGGATACACCTTTGGGTGCAATTTTAAAATTCAATATATAAAAGGTTTTTCCCTTCGATAAGCGTCCAATCTCAGAAGCCCATGTGTCCGAATTCGATGTTGCTATTGATACAACTGCAGCAATCAAAAAAATCTCCATCTGCAGAAAATAGTAAAGCACAGAAAATATGCCAGCAACCAATCCGTTGGCGAGCACTTGAATATAATTTCTTCCTTTGCTTTCCTTCTTCTCACTTTTCTCTGAGAACTTTGTAATCAGTGAAGACGATATAAAAAATGCGATGAGTGATCCCCAAATAACGATACCACCAAACGTATAAATGACAGCCCCAAGAATGGTTGCTGTGTATAGTCCGCTTTTATCAAGTGATTTTTTAAGATAGGCTAGTCCAGCAATGAATAAACTGATGACGATACCTATGATGGCATTTAAAAACATGAATTCACCTCAACTAGAAAACAAGAAACAAAAGGTAGTAAATAAGTGAAGCGCCTAAAGGTACAGATAAGTTATCAAGCCCTTTAGGTGTGAAGAGTTCAATCAGAGTTGCAAACGCGCTCACTCCTACTGCTAAAATGAGTGCTGTCCACATCGAATTGTAGATCAGTCCAATCGATAAAGCGACCACAAAGGATGCGACAAACATCGTGACTGTTCCTTCAACAGACTTGCCAAATACGAGCTGATGTTTGCCATACTTACTGCCAACGGCTGCTGCTAGTCCATCACCATAACCCATAATTAAAATCCCTATTGCACCAATTTCAGGACGTTTCAGCACGCCGAAAGTTAAAATGACTAAAATGAGCAGTGAGATAGGAAAATAAACAGTTCCCAAATTACCTTTTCCACCGCGTTCCATAGCCTTCAACAGATTAAGGCGATAGGATAAGTAATTGAGCACAATGAACGTAATTGGCGGAATCATGGCAAACCATACAGCGTTATCTCCTGTGAAGAAAATCATCGCTAGAATCCACCAGTTGGATACGCCAATGTGGATGAATTTTCGTGCACCTTCTTCGCCAAGTATTTTCTTATTTTGTAATACAGTGGATATGCCGATGACTAAGAATATTAACACATAGGATAGGATTAATCCCCAAACGTTTGACATGATTTTTTAACCTCTCTTTATGGATTTTATGTAGGATTGGATCAACTCATCTTTGCGTTGATCTGACACAAAATTTTTATGCGTCAACACATCATATTGATTTTCACGACATGCGTTTAAAATCTCGCGGTATAAAATGATGGATAATGCGAGTGGATGTCTGACATCCTCATCAAATAAACCGATTTTTCCCATTGCATCATCAAAATATTTTTCAGCTTTTTTCGCTAAACTTTCAAACAAATTTATAAATTCTATGTTTATCTTACCATGAGCTAAATCATCTTTTGAGTATTTTGCTTCATCCATGAGTTGTGTGGGTAGGTAGATGCGATTGTTTCTAAAATCTTCCCCGATATCGCGCAAAATATTGGTGATTTGCATCCCATAACCAAGATGAATCGCAAAATCCGTGAGTTCATCTTTATTTTGTATAGCAAGAATAGGTATCATCATTAGACCAACCGTTCCGGCAACATGATAGCAATACTTCAACAAATCTTCTTCTGTTTGATATTCTTTAAAGTGAAGATCCATTTTTTGGCCAATAATCATATCATAAAATGGCTTGTAATCGTAATGTTTTGGATAAAAAGCCTTCGTGGTTTCACGCAATGCTCGCCACCGAAAATGATGGGGTGTTTGACCTTCAACATAAGCATCAAGTTCTGTCTTGAGTTGTTCTAGCCCAGCTTCATCATGATTTTCATCGATCAAATCATCTGCATAGCGGCAAAACGCATAAACTGCATAAACAGCTTCTCTTTTTTTCTTATGCGGAATGCTTGAAAATGCTTTATAAAAGGTTTGAGAGTTTTTCTTGATGATGTTTTCACATGCTCGTATATCTTTTCTTTTTTGTTTATAATCGCCAATAATCATCCATCCATAGCCAATCACAAGGATACTCACTAAAATAAGACGCAATAGATCTAAAGGCATCATGAGTGGTCCCTCACAATCTCATCGGTTACAATCTTAGCGCTCATTAAAACGATAGGAACCCCTGCACCCGGATGATTGCTACTGCCTGCAAAATAAAGATTCTTAACTTTTCTGCTCGTGGCTTGAGGTCTAAAGTAAAGGCTTTGCATGAGGGTGGGTTTGAGACCAAAGGTTGCACCAAACTGCAAATGAAAAAGCGATTCAAACGTTTGAGGTGTAAATATCTTCTCATAAACAAGATGATTTTCGATATCTTCAAATCCCTTGATCGTTTGAATTTTATGGATGACAAGATTTCGCAATTTCATGATCATGTCATCATCCCATACAATACGATGTCGATGAAGGGATGGCACGGGAACAAGCACGTAAAGTATTTCATGCCCTTCTGGCGCTACATCAGGATCAATCTGCGATGGTGAATAGAGGTAAAAGGATGGATCCTCTGGTACAATACCTTGAAAGAGTTCTTCAATGTTCTTTTTGAAATCAGATGCAAAATGAATTTGATGCACCGTTGTATGATATTTTTTATTAAGTCCCAAGTACATGATAAAAGATGAAGATGAGTATGCCATCTTGTCAATTTTTTTATCCGTATACTTTCCTTTATCGCGCGGCTGTTTAACAAGATTTTTCATAACCCATGGAAAATCAGCATTTGATAAGACGAGATCACCTTTTATCATGTGTTGTCCAACCCGAATACCTGTTGCGACACCTTTTTCGATAATGATCTCATCCACCTCGTGATTTAAGTGAATTTTGCCACCCATTTCGATAAATCTCTTTCCCATTGCTTTAGCCATCTGATACATCCCGCCTTTGATGTAATGAACACCATAAAGCAGTTCAATCATGGGAATGATGGTATAGATAGATGGTCCTGAGAAAGGTGATATACCAATGTAAAGTGTTTGAAAGCTAAGCGCTTTTCTGAGTTTATCTTCTTCAACAAATGATGAGATTGACGAATAAGCGTTATTCAGTGTTCTCAGTTTGATGAGTGCGTGTAGCGTTTTAAAATGATATAAATCGCGTGGTTTGCGGTATGATTTTTCGAGAAAAGCTTCTTTTGCAATGATATATCGTTGATAAACATCACTTAAATATCTCAAATATCCTGCAGTTTCTCGTTCAGAAAATGATTCCAATTGTCCAATAAACTTCGGTAAATTCGACGATATAGAAAAAGAGTATCCATCGGGATAGTGAATCGTATTCATCGGTTCTAATAAAGTCATCGGTATATAATCATCAGGATTGACTCCGCTAAAGCGAAAAAGTTCTCGGTACATCTCTGGCATCAATACAATCGTCGGGCCAACATCAAACGAAAATCCATGTTCTCGGATTTGATACATACGACCACCGATTTGGTCATTTTTTTCATAGATTTCACATTCATAACCTAACGTTTGTAGGCGAATACCCGCAGCAAGTCCTGCTGTACCTGCACCGATAATGATGACTTTTTTCTTCATCGAATGACCTCATATATTCATTTTCATCTTATCCCTATTATACCATCGAATAAAACCCTTGATAGATGTGAATCATGATGCGATTCATTTTTTCTGTTTCATGATTCTTATCATACACAAATTTTATTTCGATTTCAAAGCATTTTACTTTTAAACATGCTAAATTTATACTAAAATGATGATGTAATATGTAAAAGGAGAAAAGTATGCAAACAAACACATTTGAAAAATTGAGACGATTTAACATGATTATGGGAGCATTCCATTTAGTACAAGGTTTGCTCATGATTGTTTTTGCAGTAACCGTTCTAGGTGATATCAATCCTGCTTTTAAGATTACCATCACACAAAACTTCCTCAACTATGATACGGTTGCACAACGCTTATTTTTAGACCAAAAAGCACTTTTTGATTTACCATTTGGCATTCTTGTCGGTGTCTTCCTCCTCTTATCAGCAGGTGCACATGCCCTCATCTCATTCCCTAAGAAAATCAATGAGATGTATAATCGCGATTTAACCAAAGGTATCAATAAATTAAGATGGTTTGAATACGCTTTATCTTCATCCGTCATGATCGTATTGATTTCGACACTCTTCGGTATTTATGACATTGGATCACTCATCTTAATTTTCATTGTCAACGCAGCGATGAACCTCTTCGGCCTTGATATGGAACTCATCAACTCTAGACGCACTGAAGGTGAAAAGGTGAATTGGGGTCCATTCGTTTGGGGATCTGTTGCTGGTCTCGCTCCCTGGATAGCAATCGTACTTTACATGCTTGGTTCTGGTGATATTACACCTCCTTGGTTCGTTTGGGCAATCGTAGGTACATATTTCGTTGCATTCAATACATTCCCCATCAACATGGTGTTACAATATAAGAAAGTGGGCAAGTGGAAAGATTACCTTTATGGTGAACGCACTTATATCATTTTAAGCTTGGTTGCCAAATCCATCTTGGCATGGCTCGTGCTCTTTGGTGCACTTCAACCCGCTTAAAAATTCATCGCTAGGCTTAAAAAACCTAGCTTTTTCTTTCAGGTGAGATCATGTATTTTAAAAAATTGATTCACCCTGAATTCTTTCAGGGAGACAAGAAAAAAGACAAATATTTCGAGGGTTGGTATTATAAACTCGTCAGTTTCGATGAGCATACGACTTTAGCATTGATTCCTGGCATCAGTAAACACCAAAAAGACCCCCATGCTTTTATCCAAGTCTTTTTGTCTGAACATAAAGATGGTCAAACCAAATTAGCAACCTATTATTTTCGATATGCACTCGCTCAATTTCACTATGGACACGATCAATTCTTCGTCCAGATTGCAGAGAATTATTTCTCACTTGATAAACTCACAGTCAAACTTAAAAACAGCAATCTAGATTTATCGGGAACGCTCATTTTGTCTCACTTGACCCCAATCAATCGTTCACTCTTGACACCTAATATCATGGGTTTCTTTGGTTACTTCAATTTTATGGAATGCTATCACGGCATCGTCAGCATGACCCATCATCTTGATGGTTCCTTAAAACTGAACCAAGTTATTTTGAAGTTTGATCAAGGTAAAGGCTACATCGAAAAAGATTGGGGACGCTCATTTCCAAGAGCATATGTTTGGTTACAGTCCAATCATTTTGAAGATCAACAAACATCCTTTATGTTTTCTTATGCTGATATTCCTTTTATGGGTTTTTATTTCAAAGGATTGATTGCCAACCTTTACGTTCAAGGAAAAGAATATCGGTTTGCAACCTACAATCATGCAAAAGTCCTTCGTGAAGAGATAGAGCCAAAACATGTTCATTACATCGTGAAAAAAGGAGCTTATCGCATCGACATCCATGCAATCTCACATACTGAGATTGCACTCGCTTCACCCAAGGATGGGGCGATGATCAATCAAATCAAAGAGGGTTTATCTGGCGAGATAACGCTCAAATTATATCGTAAAGGCCAATTGCTTTATGAGGATACGGGTCATCACGCAGGAATTGAAATCATGAAACCTGTCACAAATAAATAATCGCTTTATTTTTCAAATTAACTCACAAAAAACCTTGACTTTCAAGGTTTTTTATTCTAATATCATGAATGAATAACATCGCTTACTGTCATCCATGCTATGGCGTTAGAGGGGGATTATCATGAGAAAAATTTTATATGTTATTTTAGGTTTTTTTACTGTTATGATTGCTGCAATTTTCATTGGGATTGTCTATCTTCAAAGCGGAATGTCATCTACAAAGTCACTTACCATCACATCGATTGATTTATCTTTGGTTGATGATGGTATTTATGAAGGCACCTACGAAAATGGTCGCTTTACAACAACGATTGAAGTTACAATCGTCGATCATATGATCACCGAACTTGTTGTCATCGATGATGTGACCTTTGCAAATCCTGATGTCACTCGTGCTCTTTTTGATCAGATCATCACATCACAAGATATCGATATCGATATCATTGCTGGTTCTACCATCACAACAAAAGCTTATTTAAAGGCGATTGAAAATGCACTTAAAGGGGGGTTATAATATGTCTCGAATTCTTGTCATTTACCGCAGCAAATATGGTGTAACCAAAGAGTATGCAACATATCTTGGTGAACACGTTGGAGCGGAAGTGAAATCCTATAAAGATGTGACAAAAAAAGACATCATGGACGCTCAAGTTGTCGTTTTTGGAGGGAGCATTTACGTCTCACGTGTCGCCATTCTTAAAACCGTCAAGCGTTATCAAAAAAGTCTTGTATCAAAGAAAGTCTATTTATTTACGGTGGGTATCACCGAAACGGCTGAGTTAGCCATATCACGCATCAAAACTGTCTATCCATATCTCGACGATTATCATTTCAAAGATATCTTCTTTTATCCGGGATCAATGGATATCACGCATATGAACTGGATACATCGAAACATGCTAACGATGGTTCAAAAAATGCTATCTAAAAAAACAGATATGACTGAAGATGAGAAAAAATTCTATGATGCCATCACATATCCAAACAACAATAAGGATATGTCACTCATGAATCCGTTGATTGAACAATTAGAATCTACGATTTATGCATGAATAAAAACTATGCAAGAATATGATAGTCTAAGAATATCACATTCACATGAAAAGATCTTTTTACATCAAGCAGACACAAGGATGTCTGCTTTTTATATAAAAAACACCCAGTCTATGACTGGATGTCCATTAAGGCATGATCATCGTTCCACTTTGTCGTTTAAACGCATCAACTGCTTTTTCTAGGGATGCGATAATTGCAGGTCGACCGGTTGCTTTTGCAAACATCATGCACGCTTCAATTTTTGGTAACATCGATCCTTTTTTGAAGTGCTGTTCTTTTAAGTATCCTTCAAGTTCACTAACACTGACCTGTGTCAACGCTTTTTGTTCAGGTGTATTGAAATGCAAGAATACGTGTTCAACGGCAGTTAAAATAATTAATTCATCAGCACTGACGATTTCAGCCATCTTTGCACTTGCAAAATCCTTGTCGATCACTGCATCAATACCGATCAATTTCCCATCTTTTTCAACAACTGGAATACCACCACCACCAGCCGCAATCACAATTTCTTTATGATCTAAGAGTGTTAAAATGCTTTCTTTTTCGATGATATCAATGGGTTTAGGCGAAGCCACAACTCGACGATATCCTCTTCCTGCATCTTCAACCATAGTATAGCCTAATTCCATTTTCATCTTTTCTGCTTCTTCAAATGTATAGAAACTTCCAATGGGTTTGGTGGGATGAATGAATGCAGTATCTTCTGCATCGACGAGGACTTGTGTCACAATTGTTGAGATTGGACGTTTAATATGGCGTTCTCTCATGATGTTTTGTAGCGCATTTTGAATGTGATATCCAATATAACCTTGGCTCATCGCACCACATTCAGCAAATGGCATCACCGGTGTTGAGGTTGATTCCTGAAATGCTAAGTTGATCATCCCCACTTGAGGACCATTTCCGTGAACAATCACGATGTCGTGATTCATTTCAATCAAGGGGTAAATGGCATGTGCAACATGACTCAAGAGTCTCTTTTGTTCATCTGCATTATTACCGAGGGCATTGCCCCCTAAGGATATGACGTATCTAGACACGGGGTTCACCTAATGTTGCATACATCACCGCTTTGATCGTGTGCATGCGGTTTTCAGCTTCATCAAACACAACACTTTGTTTCGATTCAATCACTTCATCAGTGACTTCAAGCGATCCCTTCTTCACATTGGGATAAAGATCACCAAACGTTTTCGCAATTTCTTGACCGACTTCGGTATCTAAACCATGGAATGCGGGTAGACAATGCATAAAGATTGCTGTTGGTTTTGCAAGATTCAAAAGCTTCATGTTCACCTGATAGCCATGCAGTCTTTCTATTCGGGTTTGCCATACTTCTTTGGGTTCACCCATAGATACCCAAACATCCGTGTATAACACATCAACATCTTTTGCGCCGAGTTCTGCATTTTCAGTGAGTGTGATGGTTGCCCCAGTCGTTTTTGCAATATCCTTGCATCGTTCAACGAGCTTCTCGTTAGGCCATAAGTCTTTCGGTGCGGCTGCAGTAAAATGCATCCCCATTTTCGCACAACCAATCATTAAAGAATTACCCATGTTATTTCTTGCGTCACCAAAATAGGTTAAGCGGATACCTTTGAGATGGCCAAATTTTTCCCATATCGTCAGTAAGTCAGCTAAGATTTGTGTGGGATGATATTGATCGGTTAATCCATTCCAAACAGGAACACCTGAATATTGAGCTAACATCTCCACATCGCTTTGCAAGTAGCCTCTAAATTCAATACCATCATACATTCGACCTAAAACACGTGCTGTATCTTTGACAGATTCTTTTTTACCCATTTGTGATCCGGTTGGTCCAATGTAAGTGACGCCCATTCCCAAATCGAGTGCTCCTACCTCAAATGCACAACGCGTGCGTGTAGAATCTTTTTGAAAGAGCAAGACCACATTTTTGTCGGTTAAAACTTTATGGCTAATCCCTTTTTTCTTCTGATCCTTTAATTTTTTAGAGAGCTTTAACAAAAAATCAATTTCTTCTGGTGAATAATCTAAAAGCGTGATTAAATGTCTTCCTTTTAAGTTCATAAATTTCTCCTCTTATATGTCTTCTCTTTCTAGTGGCATACTCATGCACCGAGGACCTCCTCGTCCTCTTGATAATTCACTGGATTCAATGGTGAGAACCGTGAGTCCCGCTTCTGTGAGCATTTGATT
>DIKN01000019.1:0-3777 GCA_002424575.1 Acholeplasmataceae bacterium UBA5617
AGTTGGACAAAGGTCTCGCTAAGGGGATTTTTCATTCGAACTTTGTCGCTAGACATAAGTCAAATCTTGCAACTAAAGTCAACACCCTTTAAAAAAATAAGGCACAGTGTGTCTTTTTTTTTAGCTTTTTTCAATTTCGCGGTAGCCACCCTTTTGTGCGATATATTTCACATGGGGTAATTTAATGCCAGAAACACCATAATTACCGTTATAACCGATTTTATTGATGTAGTGTGCGATGTTATCCAGTTCTCTTTGCATATTGAGTAAAGCTTGATACGTCGCTTTGATGTCATCTAACGCACGGTGTGTGTTTTTCACATCGACTTGGTAGGTTTGCACACAACTGTCCAAACGATGAGGATAGCGATGCCGATCGCGATAAATCGCCATCACGTCTAAAATATCATTTTTAATCGTAAAGAAGGTATGCCAATGTCTTCTAAATAGCGTTTGTAAAAAGAGAAGATCAAATTGGATATTGTAGGCAACAAGGAGTGTCTTCTCATCTTGATAAAGATCAAATAAACGTTGAAAGGCTTCTTCTTGGCTGACGCCATCACGCAAAAGCATGGCATCGGTGATATGCGTAATTTCAGTAATTTTGTCAGGAAGTGGTTTGGATGCCATGACCAATAACGATAACTCTTGGGTCACGACATGTTGACCTTCTTTTTTTTCTAGGAGGATAGCTCCTATTTCGATGATTTCATCGGTGAAACCGTTAAGTCCTGTGGTTTCAAAATCAAAACATAAAATACGGTCGTAAGCTAACATGTTACGCTCCTAATAAATAAAGTTCTAGACCAAGTTTTTTATCAATTTTACCACTCTTAATATCATAATCAAGTTTTGATAGTTTTTTTAAATGATTTTCTAATTGATTAAAGGGGATGGATTGTGCATTTTTAACGAGATAATAGGCTCGTCCACTCTTGATATGAAAGTGTTCAGCAATTTGATCTTGTCGATAACCCTTATCAATTAAGAGTTTGGTATGCATCAGTTCTCTCACTTTGGAGACGATATTATTTAAAATACGCAATGGATCTTCATTTCGTGCAATTAAATCATAAAAGATTTCAATCGTCTTTGATTGATTTTTTGAGAGTAACGCATTGGTTAATTCAAAGATATTTTCTTCTAGGTTTCTTGAAACAAGCAGTAAAACGGCACGTTCGGTGATTTCTTTGGTTTCATAAGCAAATAGCATGAGTTTTTCAGCTTCTTGGTTGATCAAATTAAAATCAAGATTCGTCCGTTCAAGGAGTGCTTCAATCGCATCATCGGTGATGGTATAATTGTACTTCTTAAACATATTACGGATAAAATCGGGATAATCCTTTTTCTCCATATCTTTGACTTTTTCGATAAATGCATACTTAAAAAGAGCCGATCCTATCGGCGAGGACTCATTCATGAGTTCACTCATCATGATGATGACGATGACATCAGGATTAGGCTTTTGAAAATAGTTCAAGTAGCTTTGTATGACAAATTCATCCGCTTTTTCAAGTTCGTGGATGTTTCTAATAACAATGACTTTCTTTTCAGCAAAAAAAGAAACCGTCTGTAAATCTTCAAGGATATCATCGGTGCTATTTTCAAGTAAATCGTACTTGACGATGTTGAAAGGATCAACATGAAATTCCTTGATTTTTTCTTCGACGGCATGATTGAGAAGAAAATCGTTGTTACTGTAGTATAGGTAGATGGACTCAGCCATACATACGCCTCCTCACTTCTATGAATATTGTACCAAAAAGACGTTTAAAAGGGTAGTGAATATTGCCAATTATGTTTCTTTTTGGTGGGGAAATAACGAATCGTTCCCTGAAGGTCTGTGCGATCAATGATGGCGTGGATCTCCTTTAATCGATGAATGACCTCATCATGAGGAAATCCGTAGCGATTTCTTCTTCCAACGGAGATGATGGCTCTTGATGGCTTCACATAGTGAAGAAAGAGCGTACTTGAGGATGTTTTGGATCCGTGATGACCGACTTTTAATACATCACTTTTTAAAAGATGGCCATACGTTTCGATCAAGGATGCTTCTGTTTTTGATTCAGCGTCTCCCATCAATAGAAACGTCGTGTGATGAAGTGTCATTTGCATGACAATGGAAGCATCATTTGAAGATTGAGCTTGACCGAGCGGTGCTAAAATATCGATAAGAACGTCACCGCACCTCACGTGATCACCCGCTTTTACGATTCGTGGCCGTAGAGAATAAGCAGGATAATTCTGATCGGAAGACGAAAGAATCACGTGTTTGACGTGAAGACGAGAAATCAGTGTGGATGCTTCTTGAATATGATCAAGATCACTATGGGTAAGGATGAGATAATCGATGGAATCCACACCATGACGCGTGAGATAGTCATAGACATGATCATAGGCATCCATGACAGCGATGCATCCTTTGGATGTCAAAATCGTTGCATCCCCTTGACCCACATCGAGAAATGTGATCGATGTTGTTTGACGATAAATCCACGATGGAACGATAAATAAAAGAATGATAGCTATGCTATAAAATGTTTTAAAAGTGTATCGTTTACTCAATAGAATCATCAAAACGAATAAAAAATAGAGGATGATGAGTAAAGGATCAAGACGACCAAGATAGAGCGTCAATGCGCGATGACTCATCCACGTCAACATGAGGTTTAAACTGTCTGTAAAGAAAAGAAAGACGGAATGAATTGGTGGAAAAATCACAACTAGCCATGAAAAGATCATCAACGACATCGCGAGGAAGATACCAAAAAACGGAATAACACATAAGGCAATCATATGCACTCGACCCGTGAAGGGAAGTAAAATGAGGATTACCATCGCACTCATGACATACCGTTTAAGAATTGGATTGTATCCACGATAAAGGGGTTCAAGCAAATAAAAGGATGAAAGAATGAGATAGAGAATCAAGATCGATGTTGACATCAAACTTTCTATGCGAAGTAAAAGCATCAAAAACATCACCACTTGAAAGAGTTCAAACGATGATTTTTTTAAATCATATTTCTTGTTCACCCACAAGGCAATTTCCATGATAAAAAGACGAAGGATTCCTAAATCAAAGCGATGAAAATACACCATCATCCCATAAAAACTGATGATCATAAGTGTTTGTACTTTCACCGGAATATTGAAGGCATAAAACCCTTTTCGAAGCATCAATGCACACGCAAATAGGTGTATACCTGAGACAGATAACAGATAACCCAAACCTAATTCATCATAAACATTCTTCTCTTCATCGGATAATCGTTGACCAAAAAGCATGGCCATCACGAAAGATGATGATGTGCGTTGATCGATCAAATCTTTGCATCGTGCACGAAGTGTCCATAATGAAAAGCCTTTTTCTTTGTGCATGATGTGATACGAGGTGATGTGTCCATCGATACCTTGTGAACGAAATTCATGATAAGCATCATAGCCCTTAGGCATGGTTTGATGGGGATAAAGCGTGATGCTGCCTTCTATATAGAGTCGATCCCCCACTTCAAATTCATCATGCGATGCATGGATATGGTAGATGTGCTTGTGATACAGAAGAGAATAACGTGTGGTGTATTGACCTTCTTCTTCATGGATAACGATGACTTGCCCAATGATCTGTTTTGGTATTTCAACACTGATTGTCAAAAAATAGCATAACGCTAAGCACCCTAAAAGTGACCAGAAAAGAAGCATGCAGATTTGAGATCTAACGCGATAGATAAAAAAGCATGCACATGGAAGCATATACATGTTTTTCATGCTGAT
>DIKN01000019.1:3985-8017 GCA_002424575.1 Acholeplasmataceae bacterium UBA5617
ATCTGATCATCTTTTTTTTCATCTAAAATCATAATTTGTGTATCTTTTGTAATCATTTCAGAGAGATGAATGTCTGTTAAATCAGCGCCTTCATCGATACGGCCTGCCCATTGAAGTGCATCGCCGATTGTCATGGGTTCAAATAGGTGATAAACGCCAGGAAATTCAACAGCACCTTTGATCTCGACTTTAATGATTGAAATAACAGGTTTTCCAGACTCGATCCATGGCTTTTCTTCCCCTTTGGGAAACAATAAAAAAGAGCCACACACCATACATAAAATCACAACCACCATCTTTTGCTTCATGATATCCCTCCTTACCCTATAGTAGAACGTCAACATGAGCATTACTCTAAAAAAAAGAACGTCGCCGTTCTTATTTTTTGGTTGCTATGACAAGATGCTTTCTGATATCGATAGAAGGTTTAACTTCAACATCAAAGCCAAGCGATTCTAATAGATGGATATAATAGGACACATCATAGACATATTGAATGATTTTATCTGTTTGTCCATCATATGAAACCTCATGTATGAATTGATGTCCTGATACACGGGATTCCCAGCGGTAAACGACAGGATCAACTTCATCTTCAACATAACCATCATAATCGTTTAACACGGAGATTTGATAACAATCAAAGATGAATCTGCCTTGAGGATAGAGCGCTTGATGAATGTTTCTAAAAACCTTTTTGACACCTTTAAAATAATTGACGACATCAAACATCGCTAAGATGACGTCGGCTTGACCGATCATTGGCTTTCTAAGATCGTGCTCATAAAGTTCAGTCATCAGATGTTGTTGTCTCATCTTTTCTTCAGCAAGAGCAAGCATATGGGTTGAAACATCAAGCCCAATGGCGCGATAGCCATGATGGATGAGCTCAATCAACATATAACCCGATCCACAACCGGCATCGATGATTAAATCATCTTGTTTCAAATAAGGTTTGATCTCGTGAAAGAGTGCTTCATAGTCCACATCACTCATCAAGAGATCATAGAGTGGTTCAAACATATTATTTAATACGTTTGTAGCCTAAAAGACGTTGATCAAAACCATAGTACTTACGGTCATTTTCTTGAAAGAGATGGACGATGACATCATGACAATCGACAAGTGTCCATGATCCACCTTTGCCTTCAATGTTTTTGATGTCTTCAGCAACAAGCGCCTTCTTTAAGTGATTAATCGCAGCATTCCCCTGTCTTTCATTGACAGTCACAATAACAAAATAGTCATAAAACGGGGATGTTTTTTCGAAGTCATAGACGGCTAAATCTTTGACTTTTAAATCTTCGAGGGTTTCAATAATTTTATTCAGTTTCTCCACGGGTTACCTCCAGGTAATATTGATAGATTTCTATTTGTTCCTCGGAAGGTGAAAGACCTTTCGATTCGACATGTTTAATGGATTGTTCCATGCAATAACATACAGCACGGTCTAAATCCTTGGTTGCAAGTTCATAGACATAATCGCTGTCTTCAAAACCTCGATTGGGTTCACATGAATCTGCGACAAAGATGATTTTTTCAAGGGTCGACATACCTTTTCTTCCCCAGACGTGATAACGTATCGCGTTAAGAATATCTGGATCATGAACTTTAAACTCATGTTCTAAAATATTGGCTGCAGCGATCGCATGATAGATAACTGGATAATCTGCATAAACTTTCATCCATCGAAGATCCATCATGTTTAATTTTTCTTCAAGCGTATCATACTTAGCAATATCGTGAAAGAGTCCAGCAATCTTTGCCTTATCCACCGATTCATGATAAATGATCGCTAATTTTTGTGCTGTTTCAGCGACTCCATAGACATGTTTTAATCGTTTGGGATGATGACCTAACTTTTCAATGACGCGTTTTTCAATGTTTTCAATCATTAAAGAGCGCCTCCGTCAATGAAAGATGTAGTCCTTTTGGATAGGTCATCTTAACGAGTCCAGGACCCTTAATGTGCACAAATCCCATATCAGCGAATGTGATTTGATATAAACCTTCCGGTATTTTAAACGCTTTATCTTCATAGCGGTCAACACATATTTTGAAATGTTTTTCCTTTTGTTCGAGCAAGGGTTTAATTCGATCTTCTTGTGTTTTATGAACTTTTACCGAAGCATCAATGTAGAAAATAGGATTGATGGACTGTCCATAAAAAGATAATGCAAATAAACCTTCAAGCATGAGCGCTTGTCCCTCTTTAAGCTGATAAATGCGAGGTTTTATCTCTTGATCAGGAATTAAATCTTTATAGATACCATATGGCAATATGTGATGCAAATAGCCTTCTTGATAAAGACCGGGCATATCGTAGATGGTCATGTTTTCAAATGGCCGATGAAGTGCTTCTTGGGTTAACCCCGCTTTTTTCATGGCGAGTGCTTTATCATCATGGGTGATAGCTTTAAAGAGTGTCGTTTTTCCACTGTTTTGAACACCTAAAAGATAAACAAAGGGTTCATTTAGTTCGCGCAAATAGTCTTTAAGATGTTCAACGTCATAGGGATTTTTGGCTGACATTAAAATCAAATCCTCATAGGGAACATGCATTTTTTTTGCATAAGCTTTAATCCGATTCAATAGATGCGATAAGTTTGTCCCTTTAGGAAGTAGATCGATTTGATTGATGATGTAAACATATTTGGCTTCAGGTTGGTATCGATAGACGGGATAACTAAAAAGCAAGTCTAAATGAAGGACGGATGAGACCATCAAGATGATGGCGTTTTGAGGAAGTGATGGAAGATCCTCTGGATGAAAATGTTTGATTGATTCTCCGTAATGCAGTAATTTATAGCACGCTTGGCAATACGTGTGGTTGAGATCGATGGCATATCCTACACGATTGGGATCGGTCGTTTGAAGGATAGCACCACACCCCTCACATCTGATGGTCGTCGACATAAGTCTTTAACCTTTCAAGATAAAGTTCGGGTTGTTTCTTTTGAATTTTTTTCAACACACCAACCTCGAGTCGACGGTTGATTTTCGTCATCCATCGATCAGATTTCCGTTTAACAGAGCGCACCAATATCGTCTTCATCCCCAGACGATTTGCACCAAGAATGTCGGTCATCAGCTGATCACCGATCATGACCACATCTTTTG
Source organism: Acholeplasmataceae bacterium UBA5617 (assembly GCA_002424575.1). Lineage (GTDB taxonomy): Bacteria > Bacillota_I > Bacilli_A > Acholeplasmatales > Acholeplasmataceae > Peloplasma. The sequence goes on from DIKN01000019.1 coordinate 7,106, forward strand.
GTTTGACTTGAATGTTCTGACATGCTTTTCGAAATCCACGCTTGAGCGGTTTTGTTGCGTGCCATATGAAAAAAACGTCGATTTGCTTCAAAGCGAGTGATACGCGTTTGTAACTGGTGTTGGACAAAACGACAACATCAAAATCTCGTTTTAATGCATCAAGCAATGCACGATGTTGTTGATCAAGTTCAATGTCATCATAGGCAATAATGGTGTTATCTAAGTCAAAAAACAAGGCGCGTGTTCCTTGTTTTTTTAGTTCATCGTAGTCGATATCAAAAATGGATGCAGCGTAAGCATGCGGAATACATTTTTGGTAAAGCGCCATTACTTGATTTCCACAATTTCAAGTTCGAAAACGCGTCCTGTTTCTGTCTTGACTTCAACGACTTCGTTTTCTCCTTTGTTCAAAATGGCACGTCCAATCGGTGATTCAATCGAAATCTTTTTCGCTCTCGGATCAGCTTCAATCGAACCCACAAGTGTGAATTCTTTTTCTTCGCCTGATTCTATAAAACGAACGATGACAGATTTACCGATATTGACGATGTCACGATCATCGGTTTTGATGATCTTCACATTTTTGAGGATGTTTTCAATTTCCGCAATCCGTGCTTCGATTCTCGCTTGTTCATTTCGTGCAGCATCGTAATCCGCATTTTCAGAGAGGTCACCTTGAGCGCGCGCTTCTTTGAGCGCTTCTTTGTTCTCTTCGCGTTTGACATCTTTTAAATACGTGAGTTCTTGTTTGAGATTATCGACACCTTCTTGGGTTAGTTGAAACAGTTGCTTAACAGCCATGGTGGTCCTCCTTAAATTTCTTTCTTATTATACACTATTTTTTAGTGTATTGCTATTTTTTTTAGGTCTTTTTGGTAAACGCGATGGTTTGGCATGAGTTGATCGAGAACA
>DIKN01000019.1:8204-12144 GCA_002424575.1 Acholeplasmataceae bacterium UBA5617
GCTAATTGCTTTTCCATTTCAGCAAGATAGATATGGCGTTTATTCAAGGTTGCATCCTCAATCTTGGATGTTAAGTAAACAACGTGTTCAGAAATCGTGTAACGGAAATGGCCATATGTCAAGATGATGGTGTAGGGATTACCCCATAAACTTATCTGATCATCTGATTCTTGGCTTTTATCTTCACTCAGTTTAGCTGTAAACATTTCGAAACGATCAAGGATAAACGCTTCAATACGCTCGATGGTAGCTATAGGAGGTGCAGTCACAACGATCATGTTGTTTCTCATACGAAAATACGTTTTTTTATTGTTTTTTCTGATGATGGTATACGTTAAACTATGACCATTTTTTGTCAACTTTTTCATCGTTTCCTCAACATGGCATAAGGTTCAACATGAAAGGGAACCTTGATTTTTAGGATTTGTTTCGGATGACGAGCAACGTCTAAAGGCTGATATGTTTCATCCATCAAGCCTTGAATGATAAAGGGCTCGACAAGGCCACTTGGATGAAAAATCTCAACCGTTTCACCCTCTGTGAAATGGTTTCTTTGCTCGATCGTTGCAAGGCCTGTTTGTTCATCATAATCCATCACCAAACCGATAAAAAGTTGTGTGGGTCGTTCACTTCTCATGTTATAAAGCTGTTGTTCAACACCCGGTAATCCTTCAAGATAACCATGTGATGCTAAACGATTTTCCGCTTTTTCAAGTTCTTTCATATAGGGCGTAAAATCAAGAATCTGATGATGCTTCATATAATCATCGATCAATCTTCGATAGGTAGCAACCACAGTTGCAATATAGTGCAAACTTTTCATCCGTCCCTCAATCTTAAGGGATGATACACCTGAGTCAATCAGATGCGGGATTTGTTCGAGTGCTTCTAGATCTTTGGATGACATACTAAAAGCCGTATCGGAAACTTTTGTTTCTCCATCCATCAAATCATAATTCCATCGGCAAGAATGCGCGCATCCACCACGGTTAGCATCGCGATCTGTCATGTTGTTGGATAGACTACAGCGCCCTGAAAAGCTCATGCACATTCCTCCATGAATGAACACTTCAAGATCGGCTTCTGTTTGTGAGCGAATCAAGCGAATGTGATGCTTATCCAATTCGCGTGCCAACACGATGCGTTTGACACCGCGTGCATACCAGTAGTTCACGGTTTTCGCATTGGTCGTGCTCTGTTGTGTTGATAGATGGACCTCTAAATGTGTATGCGCTAATGCCATATCGATGATGTATGGTGATGCAGAGATGATGGCATCCACGTGGCATCCCTCGAGGGCTTTTAAATACTCGATTAAGTCGTGCATGTCCTCGTGATGTGGGATGATGTTTGTTGTCACGTAAACTTTTTTGTTTCTTTGATGCGCGAATGTCGTCGCTTCTAAAAGATCATCTAGGGTAAAATTGGATGCACGTGCGCGCAGTGAAAATTGCTGCCCACCAATAAAGACAGCGTCTGCACCATACATCAATGCAATCTTTAATTTTTCTAAATCACCTGCTGGTGCGAGAAGTTCAATCACTGTTCTCCGCCTTTACCTTTGTAGATCGTCTTTTTATAAAAGAAGCCTTCATCCCACATTTCATGATAGTCTTCTTGAATACGTTTGATTAAATCAACATCTTTTGTGTCATACATCTGAGCAACCAGTGCACCATAGCGGTCATCTTTAAACAGTGTATCGATGACCATGTAGTCAAGCCACTCTTTCAACTCGTCGAGATGATTCATCACATGCATGACGTGACTTCTAAATACATGGGTTCCTGCATCATCTTCTAAAATAGGATAAGCTTCTTCTTGTCGATTTTCTTCAATCAACGTTAAGTCTTTTTGATCATGGAATCGTGAGGGTTCACCCAAAAATTCCATGTAATTATGAATCAATTGTCTTTTTGAATAAAACATATTTAAATGACCATGACCGACGATAAACATCTTTATTTTCTTCTGTGAACCGATGATGTCTAGATCAGAGAGTGTGATCTCTTTGGCAGCATAGACACCAAAAACATCAAGACGAGACAGATCATTAAAATCATAATAATTGGTCGCTAAAGTCTCAGGATTATAGATCACACGTCCAAGAAATCCTTTTTCATTGAGTGTGATAATCGCACCTAAATCAGCGACGACAACACCCGTTATTTTTTTGTTTTTAAACTGCTCGATCCATGTTGAAAATTGTTCAAGTTGTTCATCGGTCATCATCTGATTAGCCATCAGAAAAACGTCTTTTTTTTGATGGATAACTTCATCGATGATGAAATGAAGTTCTTCGTCAGAAAAACTGTGAGTTAATCGTGTGCCATATGTTTTTTGCCCCACGAGGATACCATCAACATGTTTTAATACCATCTCGAGGTTGATCACATCGTGAAGTGTTATCAGTTTTTTCATACATCTAACCTTCTGGATAAGGATATACCATCACCTTCATCAAAAAATGTGGTTTCAAAATGAGGGTGTTCGGTTAAAAATGATTTAAATGTCTTAAGTTTTCTGAGTAAACCTTGTGTGTGTCGATTGACAACATCGGGATTTAAGTGATGAAAATGAAGATTATCACAGATCACAAACCCACCTTTTTTCAGGTATGGTGTGTACTTATTGAATAACGTTTGGTATTGTGACTTTGCCGCATCGATGAAAATAAGATCAAACATCGGGAGTTCACCTTGATACGTCAATGCATCAAAGGGCATGAGTGTGATGCGTTTATGTTCATCATACCACTCGACATGACGCTTTGCTTCATCAACCATGAACTCATCGCGCTCAAAGGTGACCACGTGACAACCAAAAGAGGCCATAGCAAGTGCGCTATAGCCCATTGCGGTTCCAATCTCAAGCACATCGTGGATGGCATGCTTTTGAATCATCGTTTCTAAAAAGCGTAGGGTTGCATCGGTGATAATCGGTACCTTTTTCTCCAAGGCATACGCTTTTAGGGATGATAAATTCATGCTTGAACGTCTTCCTCTTCGTCTTCTTCATCCTCATCATCTTCAGCTTCTAATTCATCATAGTAAGCTTGAAGGACGTGATCAAGCATGTCCCATTCTTCATCGGTTTCAATGTCAGCAAACGTGCCTTCATCATCGGTTTCGCCAGGAATATAAATCGCAGCGCTCACTTCTTTGGTATCGATAAATTCAAAGACGACATAATTTTTACCATTTGCTTCGTGTGTGAATAAAATATCACAGACAGCTTCGTCACCATTGGCATTCGTGACGACCATTTGATCTTCTTTTAACATGTTATGCTCCTTTATAATCTAAATAATTTTGTAGAATGATAACTGCTGCCAGTTCATCTTTCTTTTCTTTTTGAACATTTCGACGCTGTGAACCTTGAATCATGGTCATGCGCGCTGTTTTTGTTGATAGTCGTTCATCCCACAAGATGATTGTTGCTTTGGTGTCTTGTTCAAGACGCTTTTTAAACGATTGACTGATTTCACCACGAATGCCGATATCGTTATTCATGTGCTTAGGTAGACCTAAAACCACGACATCAACCTTATGGAAGTTGATCAAGTCAAGAACACGGATAGCGGCTTCTTCATAGTTATTTTCAGAAAACCGAATCGTTGTCAGCGTCGATGCGATAATACCCGATTCACTGATGGCAATCCCGACTGTTTTACTTCCTAAATCTAATCCAAGATAGCGTTTCATAAGCGCTTCATCAATTCCTTTTTAACGCGATCAAGTGTGGAAAGATCTTGGGTTCCACCTTGTGCGAAGACACCTTTTCCACCACCTGAACCATGCGAGAGTGTTGCTGCTAACTTCACGAGATCTGATGCATCATCATGAATACTCTTGCAGAGGAAAGTTGCTTTACCATCTGTCACGTTGATCAGAAAGAGTGTTTCTGCCTTTATTTTATCATAAAGTGCATCAACGAGTTG
>DIKN01000019.1:12199-18067 GCA_002424575.1 Acholeplasmataceae bacterium UBA5617
AAAACATCCTGTTGTAATCGTTGTTGATGCGCCTTTTCATAGGTTTTTGCAACTTCTTTGAGCGATTCGACGTATGCGCGGTAATTGATAATATCTTGATAAGAACCGATGATTTGAGGTTGTTCTGGTATCGGTAAATAGGTGTTGATGCGTTCAATTTTTTCTGTGATAGCGTTGATTTCGAGCATCAATGGTTTTAAGTAGGATTCCATCTGCTTTTTCACATCAAATCCGGTAATACCTTCCATGCGATAAATACCCGATCCAATCGATTCATACGATGCTATGGCAAAATCAAGAATGTCTTTTGTATTTTTAACGTGTGTTCCACCACAAAACTCTTTGCTCCATCCCATATCGACGACACGGACCATATCCCCATATTTTTCACCGAATAACATCATCGCACCCAGTTTTCGTGCTTCTTCAATCGGTAAAACGCGAATGATGACATCGAGTGGTGTTTGTTGAATGTAGTGTTTCACTAACTTTTCAACCTCAAGGATTCTTGTATCTGTTTCCGTTTCAAAATGGTTAAAGTCAAAACGCCAGCTCCATGGGGCAACCTGTGAACCCTGTTGGTTCGCGTGCTTGCCAAAAATATCTTTAATCGCTTGATGGAAGAGATGAGCAGCACTATGATTTCTCATCGTTTGAAGTCTCTTCGATTGATCGACAACCGCTAAAACTTCATCACCTTCTTCGTATTCACCTTCAACCTTGTGCAAGAATTGACCGTGAGGAAGTTTCATAACATCCGAAACGATTAATCCGTTAATCCATCCCTGATCGGCGACCTGACCACCCGATGTTGCATAAAAAGGTGTTTGATCTAAAACGATCCCATCAGGAAAAACTTTGATGACTTTCGCTTCGACTTGAAGTGTATCATAACCGATAAACCGAGTAGGTTCAGTGAAATTGAGATAGACTTCCTCTTGTGCTTTCATCGAGCCCACTTGAGTGCGTGCACTGCGCGAGCGCTCTTTTTGTTTCTGTAACTCGAGATGAAATGCATCAACATCCACCGATACACCTTGTTCTTCAGCATATTCAAGGGTTAATTCAATGGGGAAACCATAGGTGTCATATAATTTGAAGGCTGTTTCACCACTGACCATATGCCCATCTTTTTCAATCGCTTCTAAAAGATGCTTTTCCCCTTCATTGATGGTTTCTAAAAATTTTTGTTCTTCTTTTAATATCAGTTTTTTGACGATATCTTTGGTTTCAAATAAATTGGTGTAATGAACACCCATGGTTTCAACGACATCATCGACTAATCGATATAAGAACGGCTCTGTTAAGCCCAATTTACGACCATATTTTACTGCACGACGAAGTAATCTTCTTAAGACATATCCGCGTCCTTCATTGGATAAAATGGCACCATCGGAGATTGCGAATGTTAGAGCTTTAATGTGATCTGCAATCACTTTGTAAGCCATTTGACCCGTATAAGGAATCCCTGCTAATTGTTCTGCATGTTGAATGGTTGGAAAAAAGAGATCGGTTTCAAAATTGGTTTTTGTCTGTTGAATGACACACGCAAACCGTTCAAGTCCCGCACCGGTATCAATATTCTTTGATGGAAGCTCTGGGTAATCATCTCGGCTTAATCCTGGTTTTGAATTGAATTGGGAGAATACGATATTCCAAATTTCAATGTAGCGTTCATTTTCAATATCATCCCAAATGAGTTCAACACCACGCTTGTCATAGGCTTCACCGCGGTCAAAATAGATCTCGGTATCTGGACCACATGGACCGGGACCAATTTCCCAGAAATTATCGGCACGGGGAATGAGGTGGGAGGGATCCACACCGAGTTCAATCCAACGATTTTTCGCATCCTCATCATCGGGGTAATATGTCATGTAAAGTTTTTCTTTTGGAAAACCAAACCACTTGGGATCCGTTAAGATCTCAAGCCCCCATGCGATGGCTTCATGTTTAAAATAGTCGCCAATTGAGAAATTGCCGAGCATTTCAAAAANNGAAAAATTACCCAACATTTCAAAAAAGGTGTGATGACGAGCTGTGCGTCCCACATTATCGATGTCATTCGTGCGAATGCACTTTTGAACATTGGTCATGCGTGGATTTTGTGGCTTTTCGCTACCATCAAAATACTTTTTCAGTGGGGCAACACCCGCATTGATCCACAAGAGTGTGGGGTCATTTTGTGGCACAAGCGATGCCGATTGTTCAATTCTGTGTTTTTTGGATTCAAAAAAGGTTAGCCATACCTTTCTAATCTCTGCTGCACTCATCCATTTCATGGTTCTTTCCTCCAATCAATAAAAAACGCCCTTAGCTGTTCTAAGGACGTATAATCTACGCGGTACCACCTTAGTTCTAGGAAATTCCTAGCACTCGATTGTCGTTAAGGCCGACTGACCTTTTGCTCCCAAACAGCATTCACAAGGTTCGTTCTTCGTTTTCACCAACCACGAAGTCTCTACGAAACGAAGGACTTGTTACTTCTTTTGTTCATCGCGACTATATTTTAACATAGAGATCATCAAATGTAAAGCCAACACCATCGACCATCATATGTTTTTTTTATGAAGAATGATCATTGGGATTGAGCATCTCATAATGGGGAATATCATCCTCTAAGTAAAGATCGGATACGACATGAAATCCGAATGTTTCATAATAATGTTTGAGATATGCTTGCCCTGAAATTCGAACTGGATGACCATGGATGTCATCGAGTGCTTGTTGTATCAGCTTTTTTGCTAAACCTTGATGTCGATATTTGGAATCGGTGACAACTCTTGATATCGCATGTTCTTTAAAGCGTATCCCCGGTGGAATTAATCGTAAATAGGCGATGATTTTGTGCTCGTCTTTCATCCAGTAATGAACACTCATCTCATCTTTGAAGTCGATATCAGCGTAAAGACAGTGCTGTTCTAAGACAAAAACCTTGGACCGAAGATCCAAGATTTGATACAATTCATCGACATTTAATTCATGAAACCTTTTTTTGAAGATAACGTTGTCCATATTTAAAGAGTAAGGGTGCACCGATTGCAGCCCAACCTCCAATCAGCATGTAGCGAATAAAATCAAAAATTAGCATCTCTGGGAAAACAAATTTGAGTCCTTCCTTGATGGCAAAAACCACACTTAAACCGATGACAACTTTGATGATTTGGACCCACCAAATCGCTTTCACATCGAAACCGATATATTTTTTTTCAATAAAATAGCCTAAAGCAAACCCAACAAAGCCACCTGCAGCGATATAAATATCATGATGTTGAGTAAAGAATAGAGCGATGATAAATAGAGGTGCGAGCATCAACGTGTAAATGTGCTCATCATCTTTCATCAGATCAACCAGTTTAAAGGATAAATAAGCTAGTAAATATGCGAGGAGTACACCAACGATGACATCACTTAAAAAATGCTGTCCTAAATACAATCTCGAAAAAGGCACCAAAATCATAAACATCCAACCAACGACATGAAGCCACTTCATGTTTCTTGATTTAGCTTCATGAAGTGCGGTAAATCCGATGACACCTGCAGCTTGAGCATGTCCGCTTGGAAATGAATAGCCGGTTGTTCGCCATGCTTCTTCAGAGGATATCCCTTGATAATAAAAGGGTCGAATGCGTTTGAAAAGTTGTTTGAATAACGTATTAGCGAGTGCACTGATCATATACGCAAACACAAACTTATGCGCTAACTTCTTATCGATTGTCCAATATAAAATGAGTGAAATCCCGATAAAGACGAGTTGATCACCAAACTGCGTGATCACATAAAAGATAAAATCAAAAACAGGATTTCGTAATTGTTGAATCCACCGTATGATCTCTAACTCCACGATGAAACCTCCTCTTTCACAGATAATTCTTCTTCTTTATTTAGCATGATCGTCGTATGACCCTGTGGCTTATCAAAATGAGTGCCATCATACAAACCGAGATCACGACATTTTTGAATCATTTTTTTTGCCATCAGATAACCATAGTTTGATTTATGTTTAACATCTTCGGGTTTGAAATCAAGAATATCTAACATCGTGATGGAAAATAATTTCTTGGCTTCCATGTTGATCAGTAAGATGGGGTCTTGTTCGTATTTTTTAGGATGAAAGTGACCGTCGATTGGAACAGCAATGATGATGTCACATCCTTGTTCGATGAGAGGATGAATTGGACAATTATCCACCGCTCCGCCGTCCACATAATATTCATCATTCATTTTGGTAGAACCAAATAAAACAGGAATGGATGCTGAAGCGAGAACAGCTTTGTAGGGATCTTCCTGTTCATTCAAGTGAAAAACTTCCTTTTCCATTCGATGTAACAAGACTTGATCAATCATGGTACGTTTCTTAATTTTGCTCGCCGTGACATAACCCTGAATTTTACTTTGTCGGATTTCAGAAAGAGAAACTTGTTGCATCAATTTTTCATACATATCCTGCAAACTGAACAATCCTACCCGATCAAATTTGAGTTTTTCTAAATGTCGGCCATAAATCTCAGAATTATTGATCATTTCCCATATCTCAAGCATACGTTCATATGAAAGTTTCGCCATCACCATCAAGGTGTTGATGGCACCAATGGATGATCCTGAGATGTGTTTAATTTTTTGCAGAAGACCTTCTTCTTCAAGGGCACGAAGGACACCGATCTGATAAGAGCCTCGCGCTCCTCCACCGCCTAATGCAAGTCCTAACTTTTCAGTCACGACCATCACCTTCTATTGTTCAACATTTTTTTAAGACGCATGTCTTGATCTTTTTCTTTGAGTGTTTCACGCTTGTCGTAATCTTTCTTCCCCTTAGCTAGTCCAATTTCAAGTTTGCATAATCCTTCTTTAAGATAGACTTTTAGTGGGACCAAGGTATAACCTTGTTCACGGGTTTTTGAGAATAGTTTTATAATCTCTTTTTTATGGAAAAGAAGTTTTCGTGGTCGCGTTTCATCGTGATTAAACTGATTCGAAAATTCATATTTAGCGATATGCAAATTATGAACAAAAGCTTCGCCATCTTTGATGGTGACGAAGGAATCATTCACGGTGACTTTACCTAAGCGAATGGATTTAATTTCACTGCCTAATAATTGGATGCCTGCTTCATAGGATTCTTCGATGAAGTAATCATGCCTTGCCTTTTTGTTTTGGGCGATAATTTTCATATTTTGTAACCTTCTTGTTGTTCTTTTTATCCACGATTCCAAAATCCATCTTTTTTTGTGCTAAATCCACATCTAAAAGTTCGACTTTGATGGTATCTCCTAAGCGATAACGTTTACCTCGATTGCCAACAAATGTTAAATTGGCTTCGTCATACATGTAGTAATCATCTAATACTCGTAATGGAACAAAGCCTTCAATACCATTAGACAGTTTGACAAACATACCAGAAGGCATCATTTGTGAAATAATGGCTTTGTAACTATGACCGATCTTGTCTTGCATGTATTCACATGATTTTAATTTAGAGACATCGCGTTCCAGTTGAATCGCTTTTCGTTCTTGATCGGAGGTGTGCTGCGCAACCTCAGGAAGAATCGATTCAAAATGATAAGCATCTTTCTTATAATCACTCGATTCTCCTAAAACAAAACGATGAATCATGCGGTGCAGGATGAGATCAGGATAACGACGAATCGGTGATGTAAAATGGGTATAATAGCGTGCACCTAGTCCATAATGGATAGATAATGCTTCACTGTATTTCGCTTTTTGCATCGCACGCAGTAAAATCATATGAACGACGTACTCATACGGAGTATTTACTGTATTCTCGGTTAAAACTTGTAGAGGTTTCGGTTGACCGAGTTGACGAAAGTTGACAGGTAACCCGAGTTTAGCAACCGTTTGTAGCGCTAA
>DIKN01000019.1:18195-18740 GCA_002424575.1 Acholeplasmataceae bacterium UBA5617
TCATCGACAACAAACCCTAATTCCGAGGATTCAAATTCTATTTCACCCCGTTTTTTTCGGATCACTTTCAATTTTTGAGAAAGTTCATTCATCTTGATCAGCATCGCTTCGATGGCTGGATCATTTAAGGAGACGTTATGAAGTAAAAATTGGTTGACCTCATCGTAGTTCATCCGACGCTTACTTTCAATCAATGATTTTTTAATTTCGTAAGCGACGACTTTACCCTCATCGTTTAATGTCATAAAGCAGGATAATGTCAGTTTTGTCTCGTTAGGGTTCAATGAACACCAATCGTTGGACAGTTTATGTGGTAACATCGGAATCACGCGATCAGCTAGGTAGGAGGATGTCGAACGTTTATATGCTTCTTCATCCAATGGACTACCCTCTTTGACATAATGACTGACGTCTGCAATGTGGACCCCGAGTTCATATTGACCATCAACAATCTTTAAACTGATGGCATCATCTAAGTCTTTAGCATCTTTGCCATCGATGGTGATGATGAGTTCTTGGGTTAGGTCAACACGTGCTTTCTTTTC
>DIKN01000027.1:0-1298 GCA_002424575.1 Acholeplasmataceae bacterium UBA5617
AGGCCGCGCAGCATTAACTGTTTAACTAAATCGTTATTTTAAAAATACTTGGATTACTCGTTTAAAATAATAACACACGTTATTTTTTTGGGTAATCCTTTCTTTTTTAAAATACTTGAAAACCGATGAACAAGAGATATCGCATAAAGAAGAATAGCGAAATCGATGCGATCTTTAAACAGAAGGTTGTCAAAGGTGACAGTTATTTTGCCATTTATCAAGCCGATGATATAACACAAGATCATTTTAGATTTGCACTGTCGATAGGCCGCCGATACGGAAATGCCGTTAATCGCAATCTCGCCAAACGACGCATTCGAATGATCATCAGTGAACTAAAGGACAACATGAAGAAACAAAAACTGATCGTTGTTGTTATTAAACCCACTGCATCAGCATTGAGTTATCACGACATGAAAACCAAATTAACCGTTCTATTTAAAAAATCTAAACTCATGGAGAACGAAAACAATGAAACGAATCATCTTTAGTCTTATGATGATGGCGCTCGTCTTCAGTTTAGCTGCCTGTGGTGGTGGTGCAGACCCTGTTGCGGTCGTTATTGCCAACAACCCAGTCGGTGAAACAGGTGTATGGGAAAAACTCGTGTTTGATCATACCGAAGCGAACAGCATCGTCTTTAAAGGGGATAATGGACTTTCCTACTGGAGTTTATCCCAAAAAGGTATCGGCACACTCGTCAATTATGATGGTGCACTACCAACCAATGTACAAACCAACGCTGACGGTGTAAGAACGTACATCTTTACCGTCTCTGATATTGAAACATCGTTTCAACTCTATGTAAAACCTGAAACGATTGTCGGCGATCCCGATGACATTGTGATGATTGTCTTCCGCCATTTAAAGGACAACGTCCTTTACCAAAAGGGTGAAACCTTTGATCCGACAGGGATGCTCATCTATGTTGTTCGTCGTGATGGCGATGTCACTGAATTAAAGGGTGAAGATGTCGCATCATCATTTGACGATCACGATTACTCTCCACTCGATGACGATGGATTTAAAGATCAATACGCTTATACCGTGACTTTCACGTATGAAGATTTTTCTCAAGATCTTGAAGTCTATGTTTCTGGTGGTGAACGCCCCATCACAAACAAAGATGCAACATTCTTTGATTGGATCTTAGTGATCCCAGTTGCATTTATCATGAACTTCTTTGCAGGCATCTTTGGTAATAACTTTGCTATGGGTATTTTATTAACCACGATCGTTGTACGTACCCTTGCATGGCCGATCTATGCGAAGAGCAATGATATGTCCATCAAGATGAA
>DIKN01000027.1:1373-2048 GCA_002424575.1 Acholeplasmataceae bacterium UBA5617
GGTATTAACGTCTTTGGATGTCTCATGCCGTTCCTTCAGATGCCCATCTTTATTGCGATGTATGGTGTTGTCAGACGTATCACTCTTGCAGGTGGTATGTATGTCAGTGGTGTAACGAACACGAATTTCTTTGGAATTAACCTCGCTAACGGCAATGATGGCATCATCGGTATGATCTTAGCGGGTATTGTGGGTGGAACCATGTTCTTACTCCAGCAGATTTCAATGAAAAAACCCGCTTATGCAAAAAATACTGGTCGTCAAAACTTAAATCCACAAGCACAGCAAACTGAAAAGACGATGAAGTATGTCAGTTACTTTATGGTCATCATGATGGCTTTCGCATCCTATTCATCAAATGCACTTGCGCTATACTGGATTTTTGGTAACATCTACTCCTTAGGTCAAACACTCGTTAATCGTAAGCTCAATGAAAAGAAGCACGAAAAATTGAGACAAAAACAAATACTGGGGTGAAAACATGAACTTAAAACGCGTCGAATTTGAAGCAAAATCCTTGCAGGAAGCTGAAAAAATAGCAGTTGAACAACTCAAGGTTCAAAAAGAAAAGATCAAACTCACCGTCTTAAAAGAAAAGAAGGGGTTACTCGGTTTTGGAACCTCCACCTTTTATGAAGCCACACCAAACATTAATTTATCCGTAGAAGGTAAAAT
>DIKN01000027.1:2197-10728 GCA_002424575.1 Acholeplasmataceae bacterium UBA5617
GTCGATGACCATTTGATCATTGCACTAGACATCGGAAACTATCACGAAAATAGAAAGAAACAACTCGAAATTCTTGCAACAAAGACAGCAAAAGAAGTCGCTCAAACACACATTGCAGTGAAATTAGATCCCATGAATGCATTTGATCGTCGCATCATTCACACCAAGTTAGCAGAATGGCGCGATGTGACAACTGAATCCGAAGGCGAAGGCGAACAACGCGCACTCGTTATCAAACCTAAGAAACAATGAATGAAATGCCGATGATTCGGCATTTTTCATTTTTAGTGAAGAAAAAGGCGTGATATAATAAGTTCAAGCAGGTGATGGTTTTGAAGTGGATGTTTGCAGCTAAACTCAAATCAAAGAAAAAACATAAAATGACTTTTGGCAAGATCCTTAAGACGTTACTCATCCTCATTCTCATGGGGATGGTTTATTCGCTGGGGATTGCTGTAGCAGAAAATATTCAAGTGGATCAGGCGATACAAAACTTTAAGGATCGCAGCACATTTGTCGAAGAAGTTACCATTGAATATAGCTTAGCCAACTATCAGACAAGAAGATACTATAAAGTTTCACGTGAAACATCTTATGAATTAGCAGATACACGCAGTGTATTCTATAATGATACAAAGAAATTTTTAGGACAAAAAGGCGATATTTTTCTCTCGCAACAATCACCTTTTCCTTATAACGCGTGGGCGCACCTTTTCATATCTTACTATTTTGGAGGACACGCTGCGATTAACAATGGAAACAATCGCTTCATTGAAGCTGTAGGTTTCCCTGAAGATGATGAAACCATTCTTGATTTCATCTTACATCCAGGGGATCAACCTCACGATTATAGTGCTACCGTCAGTAACTCGTACACAAATTATTGGATGAATCCTGTATATCGATCAGAAAGCGATCCAGAGTACCCCTATTATGGGTCACGGTATCGCAACGAATTTATTGGACTGCGTGTTAAAAATATCACCTCAGAACAAATCGATGGGGCTGTGAATTATGCGCAGAGCAAAGTCGATAAAAACCTTTACAACTTTTTATTTTTCCTTGATATGGAATATAAATTTTATTGCACAGACCTTGTGAGTCGCGCTTACCAAAGTGTGATGGTTGAGGAAAGTAAACAGCGACTTTACTCACGAGCACTTAATGATGATCGCTTTATCACATCGGTCAACGATATCATCTTATCGAAAGAAACTTACATGATTTTCTATGTTGAAGTGATCGATGATATTTGGCACATTTACTATCTTGAGGATATGGAGGGGTAAAACATGTTGGATTATTTCATCTTAGGAGCACTGGTTGTACTCATTGTTTTGGTTGTTTTTTTACTCATCAACTTAAGCAAAAATAAACCACTACCTCCCGATTTAACCGGTTTTCTCTCATCGCAAGCCGATTTGAAGGTTCATCTTCAAAAGGAATATGCTGAGTTTCGTTATCAACTCGCTCAAATGATCAATGATACGGGGAAAACCTCACAAAAAGATTTAAATGAGTTTAAAGAAACAATGATACGTCAGATTGAACTCAAATTTAAAGATATCAATGACAAAGTCGATCTTCGACTCGGTGAAGGATTCGATAAAACCAACAAGACATTTACCGATGTCGTGGAACGTTTAACTAAGATCGATGAGGCACAAAAAAAGATAGAACTTCTTTCAACCGAAGTGGTTTCACTCAATGATTTACTCAAAGGACAAAAGACGCGTGGTATTTTTGGCGAAGTTCAGCTCTATCAGCTATTGGTCAATGTCTTTGGTGAAAAAACAACACTTTATGACAGACAACATCGCTTATCAAATAATGCGATAGCAGATGCAGTCATTTTCGCACCTGAGCCTATGGGAATGGTTGCTGTTGACTCCAAATTCCCCTTAGAAAATTATAAGCGTATGCTTAATAAAGATTTGGGGGATGCTGATCGTCTATCAGCGAATAAAGATTTTAAACGCGATGTCAAAAAACATATCGATGACATCAAGAATAAATATATTCTTGCAGGAGAAACCAGTGATCATGCGGTGATGTTTGTCCCTGCAGAAGCTGTGTTTGCAGAAATCTACGCTAACCATGACGATATTATCGATTATGCGAATCAAAATAAAGTATGGGTGACATCACCAACAACATTGATTTATATGCTATCGATGATTCAAATCATCATCATTAACATCGAAAAGAACAAACAAACAGGTAAGATTATTGATGAACTTAAGGGTTTAGGTGAAGATTTCAAGCGCTACAGCGAACGTTGGGAAAAATTGAAGCGTTCGATTGATAGCGTCTCATCCAGTGCGAAAGATGTTCATGTCACCACAACAAAAATTTCAAAAAAATTTGAACACATCTCTCAAGCTAAATTTGATGAAATCGAAGAAGATGATTTAGATCAAATCGACCAACCCGAGATAGAAGAATTAGATTGACATATCTCCTTTTCAAGGGTATAATAAATAAGAAATCGATGAAGAGAGAGTAACGTCAATCCGCTTCGTAGAGCGAGTCGGGGACTGGTGAAAGCCCGAACGAATGATGACGTGAAGAACACTCGGAGAGATGGAAGAAATTCGAAAAGAAAAGTAGAACCATCCGCGACCCGCGTTAAAGGTTTTGAGGGCTAGAATGTTTTCTAGAACTAAGGTGGTACCGCGTTATGTTGACGTCCTTAGACAACTAAGGGCGTTTTTATATTTTTAGGAGGTTAATCATGGAAACAACGGTCAAACAGATTTACAGAGAACCCGAGACACAAGTAGGGAAAATATTGGAACTCTATGGTTGGATTCGCAACCATCGCGCACAAAAGGAATTTGGATTCATCAATTTTCACGATGGAACGTTTTTTGAAACGCTTCAAGTCGTCTATGAAGAACAAAAGATTGATAACTTTAAGGATGTTCAAAAATTGAGAGTAGGCAGTTCCATCATGATCAAAGGTGAACTCATACTCACCCCAGATGCAAAACAACCTTTTGAAGTCAAAGCTCTACATATCGAACTTTTAGGAGATTCTCCCGAAGATTATCCGATTCAACCCAAAAGACACACGCGTGAATTCTTAAGAGAGGTTGCACATTTGCGTGCAAGAACCAATCTCTTTCATGCTGTTTTTAGAGTCAGATCGGTGGCAGCGATGGGCATTCATGAGTTCTTTCAATCCAAAGGATTTATTTATACACATACACCCATTATTACCGGTAACGATGGTGAGGGCGCGGGCCAAATGTTTAGTGTCACAACGCTCCCCTTAGAAAAGATACCTTTTAATGATGAAAAGAAAGTCGATTTCAAAAAGGATTTCTTTGGAAAACGCGCAAATTTAACGGTCACAGGACAACTTGAAGCTGAAACCTTCGCCTTAGCATTCAAAAACGTTTATACCTTTGGTCCCACCTTTAGAGCTGAAAATTCCAACACGTTGCGTCATGCATCTGAATTCTGGATGATTGAACCCGAAATGGCATTCGCAGATCTTGAGAAAAACATGCAAGTCGTTGAAGATATGGTGAAATATTTGATACGCTATGTATTCGAAAAGTGCCCTGAAGAAATGGTTTTCTTCGACAAGTTCGTTGAACCTGGCTTGACCGAACGCTTACTCAATGTGTTAAACAGTCCTTTTGCTCGCGTCAAGCATAAAGAAGCCATCGATATTCTTCTCCAAAGCGGTGTCAAATTTGAAAACACACCACGACATGGACAAGATATCAATACAGAACATGAAAAATATTTAACCGAAAAACACTTCAAATCACCGGTCTTTGTCATCGATTGGCCGAAAGATATCAAAGCCTTCTATATGCGCATGAATGATGATGGACAGACGGTTGCAGCCATGGATCTTCTTGTCCCTGGATCAGGTGAGCTTGTCGGTGGGTCACAAAGAGAAGAAAGACTCGATCTTCTTATCAAACGTATGGATGAACTTGGCATCCCCAAAGCAGATCTTGAATGGTATCTCGATTTGCGTCGCTATGGAGGTTGTGTTCACTCAGGTTTTGGTATGGGATTTGAACGCCTTATCATGTATCTCACGGGTGTCGAAAACATTCGCGATGTTATCCCCTTTCCACGCACACCAAAAAACTGTGAATTTTAAGAGGTCAAATCGACCTCTTTCTTTTTAAAGAAAGAAGATAACCCAATCTCTTCATTTTCATTTCACAAAATCAAACTTCTTTGATTGACAAACAATGGGGTACATACTATAATGAAATTACCCCTAAAAGCGCTTTCAAAAAAGTCGTTTGATAAAATTGCGTAAATTTGGAGAATCGAACCACGAGTTTTCATTGTAATTTCAAGGTTATTATTATATAATACTTGTGTTGAGGTGAAGAGTTGAATGTATCCAAATCTAACCGCTATTCGAACACTTTTTTTGGAAACGATCACCATCGTTTTTTTCATATTCAAGACATAAGTGCTTTTGGGATATCAAAAGTGCTTTTCTTTTTATAAAAAGTAAAAAAAAGATAAACTAAAGGAGTTTGGGATCACATGGAGATCAGATTAGAGAATTTATCGAAAATATTTGTCGATAAGACAGGTAAAGAAACACGTGCTGTAGATCAAATGGACTTGGTCATTCCTTCTGGAAAGCTCGTTGGATTGCTCGGACCATCGGGTTGTGGAAAAACGACAACCCTGTTTATGATTGCTGGCTTACACAAGCCAACATCAGGAAAAATATTTTTCGGTGACGAAGACGTCACCAAATTATCATCAGACAAAAGGGGTATAGGTCTTGTTTTCCAAAACTATGCGCTCTATCCCCACATGACCGTGCGTCAAAACATCATGTTTCCTCTTGAAAACTTAAAGATTGAACGTGAAGAAGCTGTTCAACGTGTCATCGAGATGGCTCAACTTGTTGGTATTGAAGATCAACTTGACAAAAAACCAGGTCAACTATCAGGTGGACAACAACAACGCGTCGCGATTGCTCGCGCACTTGTCAAAAAACCCAAAGTTCTCCTTTTGGATGAACCACTTTCGAACTTAGATGCGCGTTTACGCCTACAAACGCGTGAAGAAATTAAACGCATTCAAAAAGAAACGGGTATTACGACCGTGTTCGTAACCCACGACCAAGAAGAAGCGATGAGCATCTCTGATGAAATTGTCGTCATGAATTTTGGTGTTACCCAGCAAAAAGACATTCCACAGAAAGTCTATACCAACCCGCACAATCTGTTCGTTGCTAAATTCCTCGGTAATCCACCCATTAATGTCATTCGTGGTGAAGTCAAAGACAACAAGCTTTACATTAATGGTATTTTATTTGCTGATAAAAAAGCACCTGATGGTTCTTATGAAGTTGGACTCAGACCTGAAGATTTCAGAATTGATAAAATCGGTTTAAAGGTTGAACATCCAGAAGTTGATATCATTGGACGCGACACCATGATTCGTTTTAACATTGGGGATACACAAATCCGAGCTTTAGTTGATTCTGAATCCTATCATGAGTCGAACGAGATCATCTTAACCGTTCGTGGAAACAAGATTCATCTCTTCAACATCGAAAGTGGTGACGTCGTACGATGAAAAACACACTACTCAATTTAGTGTGGAGCGTACGTAATGTCTTTCAACGATTAAAAGAGAAGCTCCACCTCAATTTCAATCTACCACCATGGGTGAAAGCTTTGATTTATCTTTCACCAGCCTTGTTGTTACTTTCACTTTTCACATTCTATCCCATCGTCAACGCATTCCGTCTTGTCATCTATACGGGATATCAGTTGGTCAGAGATGTGGATGGTGTCTTAAGAGAAAGCATTACAGGATATACCCTTATTGGCAATTTCGTCAAAGTTCTATCAGCGGATAACTTTATTTTGCCATCGTCACACACGACATCCAGTATATTGTTAAATACACTTGCGATTGTCTTTATTTCAGTGCCTATTTCGATCTTACTGAGTTTATTTGTTGCAGCAACCCTAAACTCCATTAAACCGTTAAAGAGTTTCTTTCAAACCATTTACTTCTTACCTTACATTACCAATACACTCGCGATTGGACTCGTCTTCGCTTATATGTTTAAGAGTGGTGACACTGGCCTCGTCAATCAATTCTTTCGAATCTTCGGAATTGAGCCCGTCTCCTGGATTGAACGTGGGGCAACCTATTGGCGTGCGATGGCTGTTCTCATTGCCTTTGGTGTATGGGATGGTATGGCCTTTAAAATCATGGTCTTCATGAGCGGTATGCAAGGTATTGATCAACAATACTACCAAGCGGCTGCAATAGATGCAACACCAAAACGCCGCGTGTTCACCCGAATTACGGTACCCATGATTTCACCGATGATTTTCTATATTGTGGTGACCTCTGTCATCGGCGCATTTAAGACCTATTCAAGTGTTGTTGCAATCTTTGGTGATACCGCAACACCTGACGGCGCAAACTACAATCTTAAGACCATCGTGTTCCATATTTATGACTATATCTACAGTGGTGAAGATATCTCCTTAGCTGCAGCAGCATCGATTATTCTGTTCGCGATTATTCTTGCCTTGACACTCGTTCAAATGTATATCGGCAAGAAACGCGTGCACTACTAGGAGGTTAACTCATGAATAAAGAACAAATTAAACAGATCAAACGTTTTGAAAATATCATTCATGCAGTTGACGCTCTTTTCATCGTGATTTATATCGGACTTTTCGTCTACTTATTCTCGCAGATCATCGTTCCGCACACCCCACCTGAAACGTTCACCAATTACGAATACACCATCTTTGGTATGGATATTGATACATTGGTGTTAAACACGTGGATGAGTTATTTAGCCATATTTATCATCATTACCGTTCCATTAACCATCATTAGTTTTAAGAAGACAAAGTATAGAGAATTCTATGAATACAATCATTATGTTGCGACCAATTATTTTGTCAATGCAATGGTTTCACTTCTTGTTTTGAACCCCGCTTCATTCGTCTTAAAGATCATGGCATCTCATCGTATTTTACTTCAATCAGAAAAGTATGGATTTAAAGAAGCGTTAAAGCGGATTGGTCACGGTATAAAAAACCTCTTTAAGAAAAAAGAGAAAGTGGTTGTTGAAGAAGATAACGAACTCAAACGTGCGATTCAAAAACAAACCATTGTCCAATTTACACGGATGTTCTTCTCCTATCTCTTCTTATCCATCATAGCCTTAATGATTTTTATTCCCTTTTATTGGATGATTTTAACGGCTCTTAAGACATATTATGAGAGTAACTTGACGCTCTCACCGCGATTCTTCATTTCGCTTTCAGAAATGCAATGGATGAATTTCAAGTATGTCCTTGAAGAAGTTGATTTCAGTCAATACATCAAAAATACACTCTTTGTGGGTATTATATCGACGACAGGTACGATTTTTACAACCGTTCTCGCTGCGTTCGCATTTGCTCGTCTTGAGTTCAAAGGAAGAGATACGCTATTCTCAGTCCTGCTTATGACGATGATGATCCCTGGCGAATTATATATTCTGACCAACTTCTTAACCGTTAGCCAAGCTGGATTCGGTTGGATTGGTGGTGAAACGGGGACAAACTCCTATTTCCTAGCGATGATTATCCCCTTTATGACATCGGTATTCTACATATTCTTCTTAAGACAAACATTTAAACAAATACCTGAAACATTGTATAAAGCAGCAAAAGTGGATGGATCTTCAGACTTTAAGTACTTAACTCGCGTCATGATCCCCATTGCAGGACCAACCATTTTCACGATTACGATTTTATCGGTGATCGGTTCATGGAATGCCTTTATCTGGCCACGCCTGATCACATCGGTCGGTGATGTCAATGAAGGTCGTGGTTTCTGGTTGATTTCAGCCGCACTTCGTGATGCTGACTTCTACACATCAGGAACCAACCCACGTGTGATGTTCAACATGCAGATTGCAGCGAGTGCGATTGTGACAATTCCGCTCATTGTTGTCTTCTTGTTGCTCAGAAAATATATTATGTCCGGCGTCGGAAGAAGCGGGACAAAAGGATAAAAGAGGAGGAAAGAAATGAAAAAAGTATTTTCATTTGTATTGCTTCTTGCAGGGCTCTTAAGTTTAGCAGCTTGCGTAGAAGTGAGAAATACAGCACCACGTCTCATTGGCGTTCAAAGTTCTATCACCATCACATATGGTGATGCATTTAATCCGTTGGCAGGCATTACTGCTGAAGATGATGCGGATAAGGATTTAACCAATGCGATCGAACTCGAAGGATGGAATCCTGCGTGGTTAGAAGATCCAAGAGGTGGTCAATACAGTTATTCCGTTTACGTAGAAGACTCCGGTGGATTATTTGCACGTCAACAGGTGTCCTTAACGATTATCGGTAATGTCCAACAAACCGTATCGTTACTTTACGTTCAAGAAGCACAGACTTACTATATCGGTTCAAGACCTTACAACCCACTTCGTGGTGTTCAAGCGATTGATACCATCAACGGTGCAGAAAATCCAATTGATTTGACCAATGACATCGAAGTTATTGATC
>DIKN01000088.1 GCA_002424575.1 Acholeplasmataceae bacterium UBA5617
AACGGGATGTTTACCGATATACTTTAATCCCTGTGTCAAACCGATTGATACAGTGGTTTTGCCTTCTCCTGCAGGTGTTGGATTGATTGCAGTGACAAGAATTAGTTTGCCATCCTTCTTGCCTTCCAAACGCTTTAAAACCTTTAAATCAATTTTAGCTTTATCAAAACCATAGGGTATGCATTCTTCTTGAGCCACACCCATCTTCTCACATAACGATATGATTTTTTCCATATTCTTCTCCCTTTACAATAAAAAAGTACCTTGTTAAAGATACTTTCATTATAGCATAGATGTTCATTTCATCAAACGGTAATCCTGCTTCAAGATTTGCTCAGCCCGCTTGATTTCTTCTTCTAAAGGTTCTGGTGTTGTCGCTAAAGGATAGTCCTGACCAAGTTGTTTCCACTTATATATGCCTGAGCGATGATAGGGTAAAACGTCGATTCCAACTACATTTGATAAGCCATCTAAAAACGTTCGCAAGTCGATAAGATCTTCTTCCTTATCGGTTAATCCGGGCACTAGTACATAGCGAATCACGGTTTTAATGCGGTTGACATCAAGAAATTTCGCAAATGCTAAGACTTGTTCATTTCGAGATCCCGTTAATGATTGATGTTTGATTGGATCGATCTGCTTGATGTCGAGAAGAACTAGATCGGTGTATTCCAATAATTCAAGATAGCGTTCATCGCGAGGATTGAATAAAGCGGCGGATGTATCTAAGCAGGTGTGAATGCCTTGGTCCTTTGCTGCATGAAAGAGATCGATTAAAAATCGTAATTGGAGAAGAGGTTCTCCACCACTAACCGTCAGTCCACCTTTTTTATAAAATCGTCCATAAATCGTATAATCGGTGATGACTTCTTCAACTGTCATCAAACGATTGGTACGTGTAGACCACGTATCACGATTATGGCAGTATTGACATTGAAAAGGACACCCTTGAAGAAAGAGGACATAACGTAAACCGGGGCCATCAAAAGTGCCCATCGTTTCTATCCAATTGATATTACCTTGTGTTTGATTATAAAGCTTCATGGAATGTTCTTGAAATAACCTCTTTTTTCTGTTCATCTGTCAAATTTGCGAAATTGACAGCATATCCTGAGACACGAATCGTCAAATTGGGATACTTTTCGGGATTATTGTATGCTTCAATCAATTTTTCGCGATTGAAGATGTTGACATTTAAATGATATCCACCACTGATAAAATATCCATCTAAAATATCGACCAAATTTTCAACTTTGATGTCACCTTCATACGTCAACCCATCTGCAGATTCAATCGTTGATCCTTTACCTAGAACCTGTGGAATCAGTGTGAATGTATTTGAAATTCCGTCTCGACATGATTCACATGGAATCTTGGATACAGAGAGTAAAGATTTGAGTGCTCCGGATTTATCTCTGCCATGCATAGGGTTCGCACCGGGAGCAAACGCTTCTCCCTGACGTCTACCATCAGGTGTGTTCCCTGTTTTTTTACCATAGACAACATTGGATGTGATGGTTAAGACACTCATAGTTGGCACAGAGTCACGATATGTGTATTGATTTTTAATTTTATCCATAAACTTTTCAACAACCCATACAGCGAGTTGATCAACGCGATCATCGTTATTACCATAGCATGGGAAATCCCCTTCGATGTCAAAATCGATCATGAGACCCTTTTCATCATAAATGGGATGCACTTTGGCATATTTGATGGCAGATAATGAATCAGCAATCACAGATAGTCCTGCAATACCGGTTGCGAAATTACGCTTGACAAGGGCATCATGAAGTGCCATTTGAAGACGTTCGTACGCATATTTATCGTGCATGTAGTGAATGATATTGAGTGCACTTACATACGTTTTAGCAAGCCATTCAAGCATCGCATCAAAACGTCTGATGACCTCATTAAACTCCAATTGTTCAACGTGCAATACATCGGAGATAGGCCCTACTTGTTCGCCTGTCAATTCATCTTTTCCACCGTTGAGTGCATAAAGAAGTGCTTTAGCAAGATTAGCGCGTGCACCAAAAAATTGCATTTCTTTCCCTAAAGTCATCGGCGATACACAGCACGCAATACCATAATCATCGCCATGTTCTGGACGCATCTGTTCATCGTTTTCGTATTGAATGGAAGAGGTATCAATAGAGACTTTCGCACAAAAGCGTTTGAAGTTTTTAGGTAAGTCATCGTGCCATAATACTGTGAGATTAGGTTCTGCAGATGTTCCAAGATTATAGAGTGTTTGAAGATAGCGAAATGTGTTTTTTGTAACCCATGAACGTCCATCGAGGGTAAGACCCGCTAAGGATTCTGTGACCCATGTGGGATCGCCCGTAAAAAGTTCATTATACTCGGGTGTGCGAGCAAAACGAACCATGCGGAGCTTCATAATAAAGTGATCAATCATTTCCTGTGCTTCACGTTCATCAATGATGCCAGCTTTTAAATCTCTTTCGATGTAAATATCAAGAAAAGATGCGGTGCGACCTAAACTCATCGCTGCACCATTTTGTTCTTTAACCGCTGCAAGATAGGCAAAATAGGTCCATTGAATAGCTTCTTGTGCTGTTGTAGCGGGTTCTGAAAGATCATATCCATAGGATCTTCCCATGTCTTTAAGCATTTCTAAAGCACGAATTTGTTCTTGAATTTCTTCGCGAAGACGTATATTAAATTCATTCATTGGATAACTAAACTTTGTTTTTTCCTTTTTCTTTTCAGCAATTAAAAAATCAATGCCGTAGAGTGCGACACGTCGATAATCTCCGATGATGCGTCCACGTCCGTATCCATCGGGTAGACCCGTGATGATACCTGAACGACGTGCACGGCGAATATCTGCGTTATAGACATCAAAGACGCCTTGATTGTGTGTTTTGCGGTATTCCGTAAAGACTTTATACAGTTCATCATCAATCTTGTAACCATATGCTTCAGCGGCTTTAGTTGCAACCTGAATACCTCCATAAGGATGAAAGGCACGTTTAAATGGTTTATCTGTCTGAAGACCCACAATTTTTTCTAACTGTTGATCCATGTATCCCGGACCATGAGAGGTGATGGATGCTACAACATGGGTATCGAGTTCGATGACTCCACCCTTTTCTTTTTCCTCTTTTAGATAGTTATTAAACATATCATTGAGTTTGATTGTACTTGCGGTTGGACCTTGCAAAAAGGAAGCGTCCCCCAAGTATTCGGTATAGTTTTGAATCATGAAATCACGAACATCGATTTTGTTCATCCATAATCCTTGTTTAAATCCTTGCCAAGCTTTCATGCTGATTCCTCCTACAATATTTCATAACATACGCTTTAGACAACGCCATTATACTGAAAGTAAAATGAAAATGCTATGAAATCTATAAGGGTTTAAGATGAAAACGTTTTTGATGATTGATGGTCTATAATGTGTATAAATAGTCTTAAAAAATGTGAAAAATACATAAAAAAGAGGCCGAAGCCTCTTATAGGTTGAGAATAGATTTTATCTTTTGTGGAAGTCCTTCAATCTCTTTTAATGACAAACTGCATAAAGCAAAGCGAACGCCACCATTCATCGGTACTGCATAAATATGATGTTCTGCTAACTTGAGATAGTCTTGATCGGGATCTTTTGTCAGAACGACCGTGTAGAATCCACTTCTAAAGGGGTGCGTCTTTAAGCCTATAGCTTTAGCTTGGGTGATAAACGACACGCTTCGCTTTTGAACCAAAGTGTTGATGCGATCAAGATCAACCAAAAAGGCTTTCTTGTTGTCAGCAATTGAAAATTTATTAAATAATTCAATCGATGCTGTCGGCGTTGCCGACCACGAACCTCTGGCTTCATTGATGTATTGCATGTGGATTTTTTTAGTGCGCTCTTCATCTTTGGTCATCACAATAGCGGCTCCCAAGCGAAGACCGTAGACGCCGAAGGTTTTTGAGCCAGAGAATGCAAGAATCGTAGTCACATGTTGATCCAATTTTGGAAGCATGGATAGCTTCTTTCGATTGTTGGTTTCATGCGAAAACTCAAGATAGGCTAAATCATATAGGAAGACGATATCATTCTTCTTCTTTCGATTTAAAATATCTAGAATTCGATCAAACTCGTGTTCGGAAAGTGTAAATCCCGTCGGGTTATGACACGGATCATTGATGATGACAATGACACGATGTTGGTTTTTACAGAGTTCATCTAGTCGATTTTCAAATGATGTGATGTTGAAGGCGTCGCCATCAAACAACGCGTGTTCAAAGACATTGAGTTTCGCGCGATCAGCAAAACGTTCATACTGCCAACGTATATCTGAAACAAAAATGGACTCTCCGGGTTTTGAAAAAATGGAGAAGGTTGATGCAATCGCCCCGCTGCCACCGGGTGTTGCACATGCATTGATGAAAAAATGAGTTTTGAGATTTTCTTCATAAGGACCGAAAACCCATGTGATGAGGTTCTTTTTAAACTGAGCTCCCCCATCAACGGCGGGATAAGGAAAAATGTCTTCATCGGGAAGATTGCGAATCGCTTTCGACACGATTGGCATGCCACCGATTTTCTTATCCTCGTCATAAAACATACCGATGGATGCGTTAATGACGTCAGGATATATTTTTGACGCTTCAACCGCATCCTTCGATATTTTTAAAATATCTACTGCCACATCGATCACCTCTATACTTAATTATAAATGAAATCATCTAAAAACAGGTCAAACAAATAGAGCCAGTGCTGCTTTTCATGTTTGGTTACTAGCGTGATGTGAACGTGTCCCTTGAGATAGCCGAGACGCACTTGAGATAAAAATGCATTTGCTTTTTCAAATAATTTCTTGCCATCAATTTTTTGAGAAGCCTCAAGAGATAAAACGAGTGTTACACGATCGCTTTCCACAATCGTCTTATGACCTCCCATTTTGGATGATAACTTTTTAAAGAGTTTTTCATACATGTATAGGAGAAGATCTGGACTTAATTCACCGAAACGATCGGTCAATTCAAGTTTGAGTTCTTCAATATCTTTCATGTGATTTAATTCTGCAATACGTTTATGAATTTCGATACGTATCGAGTCTTCTGAAATATAATGGGGATCCACATGTCGCGGTGCATAGATTTCATCAATTTGAGTTTCTTTAGGTTTTTCTAATGAAATACCTGTAATCGCTTCTTCAAGTAACTTCATGTAAAGTTCAATCCCAACCGAATCGATGAATCCCGATTGTTCAGAACCCAAAATATCTCCTGCGCCACGGATTGAAAGATCTCTCATCGCAATCTTAAACCCACTGCCTAATGCGGTGAAATCTTGGATTGCGGATAGTCTTTTTTTCGCTTCATCATTGATGTTTTTGTGTGCATCATAGAGAAGATATGCATAAGCAATGCGATCGCTTCGCCCAACACGTCCTCTGATTTGATAGAGCTGTGAGAGCCCGAGTTGATCGGCATCGTGGATGATCAATGTGTTGGTATTCGGTATATCTACACCGGTTTCAATGATCGTTGTTGAAACGAGGACATCAAATTGATGATCAATAAAATCAGAAAGTACGCTTTCGAGTTGTTCACGATTCATCTTTCCGTGTGCATGGGTAATGCGCGCTTCAGGCACTAATTTTTCAAGTCGATGAACCATGCCTTCAATCCCTTGAACCTTATTGAAGAGGTAGAAAATTTGCCCTCCACGTGCTATTTCACGCATGATGGCTTCTTTAACGAGTGCTTCTTGTTGTTCAACAACATAGGTTTGAACAGGGTATCTATTTCTTGGGGGTGTTTCAATCATGGATAAATCTTTTAACCCCATCATCGACATCTGTAATGTCCTTGGAATGGGGGTTGCTGAAAGGGTTAGCGTATCAACGTTAACTTTGATTTCTCGGATCTTTTCTTTGTGTTCGACACCAAAACGTTGTTCTTCGTCGATGATGAGAAGACCTAAATCTTTAAACTTGACATCTTCTGATAACAAACGATGTGTACCGATCACCACATCAACAAAACCACGTTGAAGATGATCGAGCGTTTCTTTTTGTTTTTTAGGTGTTACAAAGCGTGATAACAGCGCAACGTTGGCACCATATTTTTCGAAACGTTCTTTAAAGGTGTAATAGTGTTGGCGAGCAAGAACGGTTGTCGGCACCAAATAGAGGACTTGTTTTTGATTCATCACGGCCTTAAAGGCTGCCCGAAGTGCGACCTCTGTTTTACCAAAACCGACATCACCACAAATCAAGCGATCCATGGGACGTTCGATTTCCATGTCATGTTTGGTGTCGATGATGGCACGTTCTTGATCTCTTGTGGTCTCATAAGTGAAATCGCGCTCGAATGCGCGCTGCATCTCTGTATCTTGATCAAATGCAAAACCGACACTTTGCTGACGTTCGGCATAGAGTGCAATCAATCGATCTGATAGATCTTTAATGCGCATTCTCACTTGAGCTTTCGTCTTAGACCATTGTTTTCCACCAAGCTTTGATAATTTTGGATGCATACCATCATGGCTAGAGTATTTTAAGACCATATCAATTTGATCCATGGGGACATATAGTGCTTCTTCATTCGCGTAGATGATATGCAAATAATCACGCTTTTCGCCTGAGAGTTCCATCGTTTTTAAGCCCATGTATTGACCGATACCGTAATCGTAATGAACAACGAAATCACCTGGGGTTAAATCTTCAATGCGTCTAATTTTTGTTGCTTGATTGAGTACACTGCGATAGCGAATAGCTGGTCTTGACCGAAACGTAAACAGATGCGATTCATCAATGATTAAGACTTTGGGTTCCTTCAGTAAAAAGGCTCCAAAAAAATTCTGTTCGAGAATATGTAAACCTGGTTCATCGTCCATCGATGTTCGGTAAGTCCACGATAGATGTCTAAAAAAGGTCGATAGTTCATCCTGATAATGTTTTTGAGTGATGCAAAGATAGATACGATAAGAGGACATATCTTTGAGATCAAGGCTGAGCAATTGTAAATTACCTTGATATTGATTGACCGTCCCTATTCCACAATCCACTGCATCATCGGGTGCATTGAAACCAAAATTATCGATGGAAATATATTTTTCTTTAAGGTGATGATCGAGAGGTACGCGGAAAGGTATCTTTAAAAAGTGATTCCCATTCATGGTTGATGCATAGGTCAAAAGATCACTTTCTGTCTGATCTTCAACCAATCGCATTTTATGCAGATCAATAAAATAGCGTTTCGCATCCTTCGCAAAATCAAAGAGCGTTGTCATCTCAGGATTGAAGAATGGCATATAGAGTGAAAGCCCATCGAGTTTACTGCGCTCTTCAATCCATGCCATATCTTGGTTCAACTTATCCGTTTCACGCTCTGACAAATGCATGGGTTCAAAGAAAGATCGTATCTTTTGAATCGCTTGATCTTTCATGTTGTCCGTGTAAAAGAGTTCATACATCGGTGAAATTTCAACCGATTCTACCTCAGCAAACGACCGCTGTGTTTCAACATCAAAGATTTTAATTTGATCAATCACATCATCGAAAAAGTCAAGACGGTATGGCTGATCATGATCGAGTGTGAAGACATCGATGATGTGTCCACGATGACTGAATTCTCCAGGTTTTTCAACGGTGTAAGCTTTTTGATAGCCACTATAAACCAAGAATTGTACGAGTTTTTCTACATCATATACCATGCCTTTATAAAGCCGTTTAACGCCTTTTTCGTAATCTTTTGGTGTCAACTGACGTTGTGATAAACCTTGGATGGTCGTCACCACAACATAGGGCTGTCCTGTCATGAGTTGCTTGAGTGTAAATAAACGTTCACTCTTAAACTCGGGACTGCCTAATGCCATGATGGTGGTGAGTACTTGATCGGCTGGATAAAAGAGAACATCCTCTGCGTCGAGCAATTGCGAGAGCATATCATAATATTTTTGAGCTTCGTATAAATTGGGGAGTGTGACGACAATGGTGTTTTGATGCAATGCATAATCACCTGCAATGAAG
Organism: Acholeplasmataceae bacterium UBA5617; assembly: GCA_002424575.1. GTDB lineage: Bacteria > Bacillota_I > Bacilli_A > Acholeplasmatales > Acholeplasmataceae > Peloplasma. Next base: position 7,992 of record DIKN01000088.1, read on the forward strand.
TATGCGTTGAATGCATCGTTTGATGCTTTAAAAAACGTCTTGGTTGACGTCTTTTCAATCAAATCTTTAATATAAGGTTGCTCAATGAGCCACTTTAACATGATGTCTCCTCTAGAGAGTAAAACCCAAACCTACGTTTGGGTGTTGTACTTGGTCATGATATCGACAAATGGTATACCGCTGACATACATCTCAATTAAGTCTTTTGTTTGTTGAATGGTGTTATGCAAAACAATCATCTGATCTTGTGTCAACTGTCCTAAAACATATTGATCAAGGGGCATTGAAGGATTGTTATCAATGCCTATTCTCACACGTTTGAAAGCTTCAGAATGGAGAAGGCCAATGATGTTTCGTAATCCGTTATGCCCACCATGTCCACCAGACTCCCGAAGTCTAAGTTTACCTGTTTCCAAATTAACATCATCCACGATGACTAAAAGATCGTCAATAGGGATGTCATAAAAATGCATAATCTTGGAGATTGCTTCACCTGATAAATTCATGAAGGTTGAAGGTTTAGCCAAACAGACCTTCTTACCACCCACATTAAGCAATGCTATTTCAGCATTAAATTTTGCATCAAAACGCGCTTGGACACCTGCGTCTTTTAAGATGTCATCAATCACCATGAACCCAATGTTGTGACGCGTTTTTTGATATTTTAGTCCTGGATTGCCAAGACCGACAACAAGTTTCATTGTGTGTTCTCTTTATGATGAATTTGGTCGAAAATTTGGCTAATGGGTTCATCTTTAACGATATGTAAAATGGATTGTCCTAAAAGAGGACCGATTGAAAGCTGTGTAATTTTTGGTGATTTCTTGGTTGGATCAAGCTCGATTGTGTCGGTGACGACAACTTCTGTCAATGGGGAATTTTCAATACGTTCAATGGCAGGTCCCGACAAAACAGCATGTGTCGCTGCTGCATAAACCTTAATCGCTCCCGCTTCAATGAGCGCTTCGGCACCTGCAACAAGTGTCCCAGCTGTATCAATAATGTCATCGACCATGATGGCAATCTTACCTTTAACATCCCCAATAATGTTTTGAACTTCTGCTTTATTGGGTTCTGGGCGTCGTTTATCAATGATGGCGAGTGGAGCATTGAATGTTCGAGCAAAGATACGAGCTCGTGTCACCCCACCGTGATCCGGTGAGACAACCACGATGTTTTCAAGTTTTTTCGTATATTGAAAATAATCTGCTAATAAAGGAGATGCTGGAAAGTTGTCAATGGGGATGTTAAAAAATCCCTGGATCTGTGCCGCATGTAAATCGATGCAGATCACACGGTTAATTCCCGCAACTTGCAACATATCAGCAACTAATTTTGCAGTAATCGGTTGGCGTGACTTCGCTTTTCGATCTTGTCTGGAGTAACCATAATAAGGCATGAGTACAGTAATCGTTTTTGCGGATGCACGTTTCAATGCATCTGCCATAATCAAAAGTTCCATCAAATGTTCATTCGCTGGTGCAGATGTTGATTGAATGATGAACACATCATGTCCTCGAACACTTTCCTCGATGTTGACCGAAATTTCACCATCGGCAAACCGAACCACATCCACTGAGCTGATTTCGATATTAGAAGCCCTTGAAATTTCCTCGGCCAACGCACGATTTGAGCTGAGTGCGAACAGCTTGATTTTTTTTCCATCCACTATGGACATGACGTATGACAACTCCTTCGTATGCTTTCGCTTTCATTATACATGAAAAGCATTCTTTTTTCACATGTGGTTTTCCCAAAAAAAAATCTTTCTGCAGCGTGCTGCAAAAAAGATTTTCGGCTTATATAATCGTTTTTTTCTATTCTTCTGTTTCTTCAACAACGGGATTTAAGAGTGCTTCATTGTACGCGACAACAATTGCATCTTCAATCATTTTGCGCATTTCACCATGAATAGGGTGAGCGATGTCTCTGAAAGTTCCGTTAGGTGTCTTTTTGCTGGGCATCGCAACAAAGATGCCGTTTTCACCTTCAATGATTCGAATATCGTGTACGACGAAGCTTTCATCGAACGTGATGGTTGCTACACCTCTTAGTCTACTTTCACTGCTTACAAGTTTAACTCTCACATCAGTAATTTTCATTTTGCCCTCCAAGACGTCCATGATTTATACCCAAATTATAGCATATTTACACGATAACATAAACAATTTTTATCGTTTTACATCGGTTTTTATGGGGATATAGCCCAATTTTTCGATTTTTCGAGCAATTTTAGAATGGTTTCCACGAAACGTCGGAATAAAGTAAGTTGATCCACTTCCACTCATACGGGCAAACGGACTGATTTTTTTCATCGTGCGATGAAACGCCATCAATTCCGGATATACACGCTGTGTGGTTATCGTAAGATCATTATAGGTTTTCTTAAAGAATTCTGCATACTTTTCATTGTTATAAAGCGTGAATAGTCGATTGAATTTTTTGGGTTGATGTTGCACCTCATGCTTCATAAATACTGTTTTGGTCGAAACATGTAAATCGGGATAAACTAAATAAATCGCAGATAGTGGTGGTGCAGCAACAAAAAGGACATGATCCCCTCTACCATAAACGTAAGCAGGTTTATTGTGTAAGCAGAAAAGTGTATCGGAACCCAGTTTTAAAGCGTGTGGCTCAAGCTCAGCTAATGAAAGATGAAGCCCCCATAATGTGTTAAGTCCGCGAAGTGTCGCTGCAATGTCGGCTGATCCGCCGCCCAATCCTGCGCCAATCGGAATTTTTTTGGTTAATGTTATTTTAGCGCCTTGTGTTACGTGAAAGATCTCTTGCATGAGTTGTGCTGTTTTCATGATGGCGTTTTGTTCAATAAATACATCGGATTCAAGTGTGAGTTCATCGGCATGTTCAAAGGTGAGTTCATCCGATAACGTTAAAGGTAACACAATCATTTTAAGATCATGATAGCCATCCATGCGTTTACGAACGACATCGAGAGCGAGATTAACTTTTGCGTATGCGTGTTCGACTATCATAGGTTCCATCCTTTCACCATGCGTATAAACTCATCGAGAGATAGCGCTTCTGCGCGTACACTCGGTGTGTATCCCAAGGACATTAAGTAATGCTCGATATCTTCCTTGTTGACTTGAAATGCTTCATGAAGATTATTGACGAGTGTTTTCCTTTTTTGTTTAAATGAACTTTTGACAAAAAAGATAAAAAAGTCTTGTTTTTCAGGTTCAATCAAAGGGGTGTCTCTTTTCTCAATGCGGATGACTGCGCTATCGACATTGGGGATTGGAAAGAACATATGACGTTTAACATCCATCATTTTATAAGCGTGTGCTCGAAATTGCAAAATGACAGATAGCGCGTTGTAATCTTTGGACTGAGGTGTTGCGAGCAATCGATCACAAACCTCCTTTTGAATCATCAAAGAAGCTGTTTTGACCTGAGGTGTTTCGAGAAGTTTGAACAAAATAGGGGTTGTAATGTAATAGGGGACATTCGCAACCACATGAAGATCATGGGTATATGATGAAAGATCGGCTTCTAAAAAATCGCCATAGATGATCTTAAGATTAGCATATGTGCTTTCGAGTTCGTGTAAAATGGGTGCCAATGTGGTATCAATTTCATACGCTGTCACTGACTTTGCTGTTGAAGCAAGATAACGCGTTAGCGCCCCTTGACCCGGTCCGACTTCAATGACATGCTGATGTTCAATTTTTGAGTCACGAACAATTTTCAGCAAAAGATTTTTATCTCTTAGAAAGTTCTGCCCGTATTTCTTTTTCGCGTAATGATTCATGAATAACCTCAAGTAAAGCGTCTTGGTTGATGCCAAACATGTGAAGACGATGATACAGTGTTTTTCCGTTTGTAGAGCCAATTCCTAAGCGTTGACACACGTCAAAGCGAAAAGCTTTGCTTTCGGGATGACCAATCAAATGATGATGGTGAAGAAAGGCGTGAGTCACATCACTGGTCGATGTATGATGAACCATTTTAAGGTGTTTTAAAGCATCCAAAATGTCTTCTTTTGATGCATGTTCAACACCAACTTTTTTCATGTTTTTACTCATGGATACATCTTTAGACATGAAGGCATGAAAAACATGATTTAATTCTTTTGAGACCAAACGTCTTATACGATCACCCGCATGATCGGGATCTAAAAAGAGAACGATATCGTGAGTATCATCTAATTTTTTGAGTAACATGACTGACTCTTCATCAATCGCGCTTCCATTGGTTGTGATGACAAGCGGATTATTTAAAACAGATTCCAATTTGAAGGCATCGTTTTTTCCTTCAACAACAAAAACCAAAGGTCTCATCGCTTACGATAAAAGAACTTGGGATCGGTTTTGGTCCCAGACAACATCAAACTCTCAATAATTTTGGATTGATCTTTTAATGTTGATATCTTCCCGTTTTCGAGTAAAATATAAATCTTATCTCCAAAACCTTCACCGTCATCGCGATATGTACTGTTTTGTACTGTGCGATAAGATGTATAGTATTTGAGTTCTTCTTCCGTATATGTCTTCTCAATATCTTTAATCATGTGTTCGTTATCTGGATTCACATCGATGCTTGTCCAAATTTTTCGATTCAAGAAGTCATACGCTAATGTGCGTAAAATGAAATCAGATGAAGATTTAAAACTTGCAATTAAACCGTTGACATAAAAATCATCGATTTCAATGTATGCTTCTAAGTCCTCAGGATTAGACATGATTTTTTTCAAAGGGTCCACATTGTTTTCAAAGGGGTATCCTTCTTTTAATAAATCGCGAACGCGCAAATAGATCTTTTCAAGATTCACTTCATAAGCGCGTGCAACGCGATGATAGTACACTTGCCAGTACATGTGGTATCGCGCAATCAAGTAATTTTCAATCGCATGAATACCGCTGAGTTTAAAAACAACTTTACCATTTTTTATATAGAGCACACGAATCAATCGATCCACATCGATATGACCATAAGCTGCACCTGTATAATAAGCATCGCGTTCCAAATAATCCAATCGATCCACATCGAGTTGACTAGAGATTAATTGTTCAATCAAAGGAAATTTCTTTTCTTTTCTTAAGATATGGGCGATGTCTTCTGCAAACATATCATCTTCGGTATCCAAGATACGTCTTAATTCGGGATGAGTCAGAATGAGTTGGGCACCAATTTTTTCATGGTTAACACCAAATGTCGTCTCAAATGCGTGTGAATATGCACCGTGACCAATATCATGAAGCAATGCTGCGGCTAAGAACAACAGTTTCTCACGATCATTTAATGCTTCGTTGATATCCGGAACTGTTAAAAAACGGTGGGCAATTTCATACACACCTAAACTGTGAACAAAACGAGAATGCTCAGCACCATGAAAAACCATCTGAACTCCCGATAATTGACGGATGCGACGTAATCGTTGAAAAAGTTCGGAATCGATCAATTTTTTGATCAATACATCATCGACATGAATAAACCCATAGAGTGGATCCTTAAAGACTTGTTGTTTCGTTAATTTTCTCAAAAACATACCTCCTCTGAGGTGAAAAAGTGCCTAATCAAGGCACTATGCATGGATAGTATAAGACTTCACCAATTCAACGGTATCTCCGGTTGATAGCATGAATGCAGCACCATCATCGGTATCTAAATGACAATCTAAACGGAACTGTGCATGAACGCGACATAATACGTTATCCAAAATCCCTGGCTTGACGCCACCAATTTTGATGGAAACCATTTGACGGTCAACAACACCAAATTCTTTAGCTTCTTCAAGCGAAAAGTGAATATGGCGATCTGCAATAATGACGCCTTCAGAAAGGTTCACTTGACCTTTGGGACCAATCAATGTCGCCGCTCCTGATCCTTTGACATCACCAGAAGAGCGGACAGGTGCATGAAATTTAAAACGAATGGCATCACTTTTTGATATTTCAATTTGAGAAGCTGGGCGGACAGGACCTAAGATGCGAACACCCGCTAACAACTTACCATCTGGACTCACCACGTCAACTTTTTCTTCAGCTGCATATTGACCGGGCTGACTGAGTTCTTTCATCACCGTCAATTGATAACCTTTTCCAAATAAAATCTCTAAATGTTCTTGCGTGAGATGTACGTGACGTCCCGAAATCCCCACCGGTATTTTTTTCATATGACAATCCTCCTCGTATACAGGGTGATTATAACATTTTAAGTAGTTGTTTTCAACGTGTTTATGATAGAATAAAGCCAAGAAGGGGGTGTTTTTATGCCTAGTATTTTCTCCAAAATCATCTTAAGGGAAATCCCTGCACACATCGTTTATGAAGATGATCACGTCATCGCGTTCCTCGATATTTCACAAGCGACCAAAGGCCACACATTGGTTGTTCCTAAAGTGGAATACAAAGATATTTTTGAGGTTCCTGAAAAGACAGCAAGCCATGTGTTTGGTGTTGCAGTAAAAGTTGCTAAAGCCATTCAAAAAGCCTTTGGTGCACATGCCATGAACATTCTATCCAACAATGGTGAAACGGCTGGACAAACTGTTTTTCACTTCCATTTGCATCTCATTCCGCGCTATGAAAAGGCTGATGAAAACTTCTTTAAATTAAAGAATAATCAAGGCAATTTATCTTCTGACGATTATAAAGAAAGAGCCCGCTTGATTAAAGAGGCTCTATCATAAATATAACGCCATCACTCACATTTTCAACTTTAAGTAAGAGATTGAAGTGACTACATGTTTTTTGGACGATACTCATACCAAGACCAAATTGGCCATTTTGTCCTTTTTCATATGGTCTAAAGACATGGTCGATAAATTTATCACTGATTGGCTCACCATCGTTATAGAAGGTGAGTTTTTTATTTTTTAATGTGATGATGATTTTCGTTTTTGCATAACGTAATGCATTATCGATGATATTGGAGAACGCTGTGTAAAAGTTCTCTTTGATACCAAAGTAAGTCGAATCATCAAGGTCAGTCTGAAGATCAATGTTCGTGCGATATTTTTGATTGTTGACAATGTTGATAATTACATCTTTGATACGAATATCTTCAAATTCAGAAGCATCTTTTAAATATTCCAATTTATTCAATTCGAGAAGTTGCTTGACTTTTTGGTTGAGCATCTCCGCCTGTTTGACGATGACTTCTGCTTCTGTGATATCCGAGATTCCATCACCAATGGCTTCTGCATAGGATTGGATAACGGCAATCGGTGTTTTAAAATCATGTGAAATATTTTGAAGCATTTCTTGTTTTGACTTTTCAGCGTATTGAATCTCTTGTCGCATCTTTTCAATGGTTTTAGCAAGTTCTGTGATTTCGTCATTGCCGTCAATCTCGATGGGTTCTTGATAATTGTTTCGTCTTAAGACTTGAACCTCACCCTGTAACCGTTTGATCCGCTCAACAGTAATACGCGACCACATCAAGATGATGACGTTTCCGAGAAGGACGAGCGCTATGAAAGAAATACGCATCAACGTCGAAAAAGCATTACCAAAAACAGAGAGATAGTCTTCTGACGTGAAGACGATGACACTCGTTCCACCGATCCGTCGATCGATTCGAAAATAGTAATCATCTTTTCCAATGACGATATGTCTTGTTTGACCCGGCCATACCATCATCATTTCAGCGATTTGAGAAGCTGTATAGTGTCCATCAAGAACCTCAAGATGATAACTTGTGATGACTGTATTACCCGATACAATGACATATCCGTTATATTCAGATGCGGGAGGTGCCGCTAGATTATTTCTCACATCATTGAGGTATGCGGAGAGTTGTAACTCGTTTTGTGAGATACGGAATTCAGAAAATACACGGTTTAAAGCGACGATAAAAATGAGACTGGTTAACAGTGTCACTAAACTGAAAATTAAATTGAGCTGGGTTGCTAATTTAATCTCTTTCATAACAAGCGATAGCCAAATCCATAAATGGTTTCAATCTTTAGCTCTGGCATTTTATGACGTAGTCTTCTCAGTAAATCATCCACAACTCGGTCAGAACCATAATAGTTCTCACCCCACACATGCTTTAATATGTCTTCACGTGCGAATGCTTGATTAATATTTTTAATGAAAAATAGGAGAAGTTCAAACTCTTTATTGGTTAAATCGATCATCTGATTTCCATCTCTGATTTCACGGCGTGTAACGTTGATCTCATATACACCATAGCGAACCATTTCTGAAACTTGTGTGTTTTGATGACGTTTTAAAACAGCCTTAACACGTAAAATCAATTCTCGTGGTGAGTAGGGTTTTGCAAGGTAGTCATCCGACCCTAATTCTAAGCCCATGATTTTATCCAAATCTTGGTCACGTGCAGATGTAAAAATGACGGCTGCCGGGTTATTTCTTTCCTTTAATGCTTTAATCAAATCATAACCGCTCACTTCACCGGTGAGCATGATGTCCAATATCCATAGATCAACCGCATCATTAATATGAAGCATCGCGCTTTCTCCATCGTGAAAAACCGTGGTTTCATACCCTTCACGCATCAAGTATTTTCGGATAATTTCTGCGAGATCTTTCTCGTCTTCAACAAAATAGATTTTCATGATTTACCTGCCTTTTTAAGTAAAATAAGCGCGCATGAGCACACTTATTATACCATATTGAAACGATTAGGAGAGAAAAATGAGATACCTTCATCTTACCAAAACACTGTGTGATGTCCATGTTATTTTGGTGTGAAATTGTGTTATTTGATGACATCGACACGCATGTAGGGACGAAGGGCTTCGGGAACAGTGATTGTTCCATCCGCATTTTGATAATTTTCGATGATAGCAATCATCGTGCGTCCAACCGCTAAACCCGAACCATTTAAGGTGTGCACCCATTCCGTTTTGGCATCTTTAGTGCGCTTGAAGCGGATATTAGCACGACGTGCCTGATAATCTTCAGCGTTCGAAATGGAACCTATTTCACGATACATATGTTGTCCGGGCAACCACACTTCGATATCATAGGTCTTCGCCATACCAAAACCCATATCACCCGTCGATAGTGCAACCACACGGTAGGGTAAACCTAAACGCTTTAAGACTTCTTCAGAATTGAGTAACATTTTTTCGAGTTCATCATATGAATGTTCTGGTTTTGTGAATTTAATCAGTTCAACCTTGTTGAATTGGTGCTGTCTTAAAATACCACGCGTATCACGCCCTGCAGAACCCGCTTCTGAGCGGAAAGCTGTGGTGTAGGACACATACGTTATGGGTAGAGATTCGCCATCAAGAATTTCATCGCGGTATAAATTGATGGTGGGGACTTCAGCTGTGGGGTTTAAATACCATGAATTCTCACCTGCAACAACTTTAAATGCATCATCTTTAAACTTAGGAAATTGACCGGTAGCAAACATGCTTTTCTCATTCACGATATAAGGAGGTATCACTTCGGTGTAGCCGTGTTCGTAGGTATGCAAGTCCATCATAAATTGGATTAATGAACGTTCGAGACGAGCACCTAATCCTTTATCGACAACAAAACGTGTTCCCGTGATTTTAGCTGCCCGTTCAAAATCAAGAATACCCAAGGATTCGCCCAGTGCAATGTGATCTTTGATGGGAAAATCAAAAACGCGTGGTGTTCCCACTTTTTTGATTTCAATATTGGCTGTATCATCCTTTCCAACAGGCACACTTGCATGCGGAAGATTAGGTGTAATCGCTAATAGGTCGTTAATCTTTTCTTCAATCGCTTTCAACTCATCATCGAGCGCTTTGATGTCGTCACCTAAATGAGCTACTTCATTTAAAATGGCTGTTGCATCACCTTTTTGTCTTTTTATTTCACCAATTTTTTTGGATGCATCATTGCGCATCGCCTTTTTGGCTTCAACATCAAGAATGATTGTTTTTCTTCGATTATATAAGTCTCGAATCTCATAAAGATAGGTGAAATCGCCGTTTCGATTGGATAATCGTTTCACCACATCATCGATATTTTCTACCACAAATCTTAAATCTAACATTGTTATTCCTCCTTAAAAATATAAAACGCCCTCAGCATGCTAAGGACGTGTTCACGCGGTGCCACCTTAGTTCTAGATTAACTCTAGCCCTCAACATCTTTAACGCAGACATACGGGCGTGATTAGCGCCACTTCGAAGTGGATTTCATGCATATGTTCGTCGTGCTCGCACCAACCGCACGCTCTCTGGATGAACATAAAGCATTACTTGTCTTCTTTATCGTGTTATTCTTATTATACGGTGATTCATTCAAAAAGTAAAGATGGTTTACTTGGCCTTTCGATTGATTAATGCTTGTAAATCTTCTTTGATTTCGTCCTTTTCAAGACCAAAATCGAGAATAGCTTCGATATAGTCGATCTTGTTTCCGACATCATATCGTTTGCCTTGAATATCGTAAGCGTAAACTTTTTCGGTAGCCATAAGTCTTAAAATAGCATCTGTAAGTTGGATCTCGTTGCCTGCACCACGGGTTTGATTTTTTAAATAATCAAAAATACCCGGTGTAAGAATATAACGGCCACCGATGGCTGAACGTGAGGGTGCGTCTTCAACTTTGGGCTTTTCAACAACACCTTTGAGTTCAACAATCGGACCTTTTTGATTGTCTTTGGGGATACAAATGCCATATTTCGATGTGTTCTTCAGTTCAACTTCCATCGTTCCCAACACCGTTGAACCCACTTTTTCATAGACTTCTGCAAGTTGTTTAATCGCCGGTTTATCTTTTCCAATATACATATCGTCGCCCAAAAGAACAGCGAAGGGTTCACCACTGATGAACGCTTCAGCTTGGAGAACGGCATGACCTAGACCGAGCTGTTCTCGTTGACGAATGTAGTGAATGTTAGCACCCACACCAATATTTCGAACCAAACCGTACTCATAGTGCTTATTTTTTTGTAACAGGATGGTCTCGAGTTCGATGTTATAGTCGAAGTAATCAATGATCGCATTTTTGTTGGAGCTGACGATGAGTAAAATGTCGGTCATACCACTTTCAATCGCTTCATTGACAATATACTCAATGGTTGGATGATCGATGATGGGTAGTAGCTCCTTAGGTAATGCTTTGGTGATGGGAAGAAATCGTGTGCCATATCCGGCAGCGGGAATGACCGCTTTTTTAATCATGTGAAACCTCCTTGATATGATCTTTCGTTGATAGAATATATGTCAAGGTAAATCCTGCTAAGAGAAGGATTCCTCCGATGACCCAGTTGATCCAATGGGTTTGAAAAACATTATTTTCAGTTGATGATTGTAGCTCAAATAGAATATTGAATGGTGAGATCAAGATAATCCCTAAAACTGCCATATAAAAGTGAAGTCGATAATGCATTAAAATCTGATACATGAGTTTCCCCATGACAATCATTCCAACAAGAACACCTAAAGCAAGAATGAGTAACATCGGAATGGATGAGGCTATACCGCTAAAGTTTAAGGTGACAATTGCAACTGCAACATCATCGACCAAACCAATCAGTAGGTGGAAATATCCGAGCGCCATGAGCAGGGTTGCTGCTGAAAGTCCTGGGGTAATCAAGGATGCTGCTGTGATGAATCCAATCACAAAGATGGCGAGATAATAGGTCCAATCAGATGCGGATGCGCTGGCTTCTTGAACGAATAAGAAGAGTACCATGAAAACCATCGCTAAGATCAAGGTGACGATGTGATGCCATGTTTTCTTTTTGTCTTTGGTCTCTTTGGTAACACTGGGGATGGATCCTAAAATAAAACCAATAAAGAGAAGTGTAAACGGAATCGGAAAGTTTTCAAATAAGAGTTTGATGAAAAGAAACCCAATGAGATACCCCAAAGCAACTCCCACGATGTACTGCCATACAGAAAGAATAGCTTTGATGGGATGTTTCGTAAATTGGTTTAATGCGGTGATTAAATCTTGATAAATATTTAAGATGGTTGCTACCATCGAACCCGAAATACCCGGTAAGATACTTCCTAATCCGACAAGTGAACCTTTCGCCATTTTCAGTAGGTTGTTCATAGATACTCCTTATCTATTTTTAGTATACCTTACTTTATAGAAAAATCATTTCGTTGACCTTTCACCCATGGGGGATTGTTACCATTTTAGCATATTTATTCCCTCTTGAGTATGCTATAATGAATACGGTGATAACATGGATCAATTCATAGAAATAATCAAGTACATCGTGCTCGGTATTATTCAAGGCATCACAGAGATTTTTCCCATTTCGAGTAGTGGTCATTTAACATTGTTCAGTCATTTATTCAAGATGGATATGGATGCTTTTCCAACATTCCTCATGATCACGAACACGGGATCTTTTTTAGCTCTTCTCTATTTTTTTAGAAAAGATGTCGGTCAACTTTTTAAAGGTACGTTTTGTTATCTGATCAGAAAAGATGAAACCGGAAAAGATGATTTTATTTACGTTCTTAAGTTGATTGTTGCTGTTATTCCCGTCGGTATTGCAGGTATTTTGATTAAAAATTACTTGCCAAATGATCCTCTTACAGCAGGATTTGCACTGATCATCACCTCTGCACTTCTTTTCTATGTTTACAAACAAAGAGATATACAGTGGAAAAACGATGTGACGTGGCAAAATGCCATCGTCATTGGTGCATTTCAGATGTTTGCCATTTTTCCTGGTATTTCGCGAAGTGGAATCACCATTTCTGGTGGTTTAACACAAAAAATCGAACTCAAAAAAGTGTTGCGCTTTTCTTTCTTAAGTTACTTGGTGATTTCAGTTCCCGTATCACTTTTAGGTTTATATGATGCCCTTCAAACCAACGAATCTATCAACTATGTAGGTTATTCTCTCGCATTTGTCATGAGTTTTGTTTTCAGTCTGATCGCCGTACGTTTTCTTTATCATTATGTCAAGGTCAAGAATTTAATCTATTTTGCAGTATATTGCTTCGTGGTTGGTCTTCTCTCGATTATCTTGTACCTCATATAAGCCCACTTGGGCTTTTTTTGATCATGAAAAAAGGAACTTGATGAAAGTTCCTTTTGTTTCTTATAAACTTACCGATGTATTTAAATCAACATGCTCAAAGGGTTTCAAGGTGACGAGTGGTCGATCAAACATATTTGCATTATTGATGATCTTTTTAAGCACATCATCGTGTGTCGAGTAGACTTGAATCGAATTATGATCAACAATTTTAAGTGCTAAGTCATAATGACCTTCAACCAAATCTTTAAACGTTTGGATATGCTTTTTACGTATCGCTTTGTTTCGCACGTAGAGCGCTAAATTTTCAATCTGTTCATGATCGTCTTCGGTTTCTAAGAATCGTTTTTTTGCATCCTCGGAGGATACAGGACGTTGTTGTTCTAAGTATTCCCAATCGGGATGAAGGAAAAATTCTTTTCTCGCTTCAAAGTGGCCTACTTCAAACTGATAATCGGAAAAGTCAATACCGCTGAGGAGTGTTTTTAGAATATTTTTTTCTGATCCTTGAAACGCTAAGTAAATACCCTGCATGGTGATCATCCTCTCTTTCGATTACACTATCATGTTAACATGATGATCAAACGTTGAACAGGGCGTATACGCCCCATTCGACATGCACTTGATGAAAATGATTACGCGTTATTTTCAATTCGCTTCATAAGATCGTCGGTGATCTTTTGATACATTTTAGCATCGATACGATACTTCCATCGGTAAATGACATAGGAAATAATGATCAAGATGAGTGGCAAGATAATCATCGCAGATCGAAGTTGTAATAACATCTCCGGTGTTACATTGGATGCAATGAGGGCGCGTGATTGTTCGGTTGTCATGTTGGGGTTAAGACGGCGCGCTGTAGTCAAAGGATTGATGACGCCTTCGTTAAGTCCTGACATAGCCAGTGTAATCGAGACAACAAAAACTTGAACTGATGTCGCAAGTTTCGTCACAAAGGGATTGATAGCAAAAACGATGGATTCATTGCGTGTTCCTAATTTCCATTGACCATATTCAATGGTATCTGCGAGCATGACAAGCACGAGGACTTGAATAAACCCTTGACCGCTGAAGAGCACTAAACCAGCTAAACCGATGAAAAGCATATTGAGGGGGAGTATATATCCTACGCTCATGAATATGATATAGCCGATTGCAATCATTGCTACCGATATGGTGAAAAGCATCTTCCGTGTCATCTTCTTCATGATGATGGGGAACGTGATAAGCGCAGTCAATTGGCTGATTGCTAAGATTGCTGAGAAAATGGTGAATTCAGCGCCCCCGTATTTATTGAAGTCATAGTTAAAAAAATAAATGCCTAAAGCTGTGGTGATGAAGTAACCACAATTAAAGAGAAAGATGGCTACAATGATGACTAAGAGTTGATCATTCTTAAAAATAACACGTACCATATCTTTTAGAGTAGACTTCTTTGTATCTGCTTCAGCGATTTTATTTTTAGGTTGTTTAACAAAGATGAACAGTATGATTTGTGAAATCACAAAGATGATAGCAATCACAATCGCGATGATGGAGAATGATTGAATGGGACCAACACTCGCATTTTGATAAATAATGGGGACAAGAGCGATCGTTATAAACATCCCAACACTCGCAAAAATACGTGCTAAAGACCCAATAGATTCGCGTTCTTTAGGATTCGTTGTAAAACTGGGATACATCGACCAGTAAGAGATATCGTTCATGGTGAATGTCATACCTGATAAAACATATAAGATACCAAAAACCCAAATAAAGGCTGTTCCACTTAAACCTAAATCCTGAAATAAGAGGACAAAGATGATCGCTGATGAAAGTGCTCCAATGAGGATCCAAGGTTTAAATTTGCCGTATTTTGATTGGGTGTTATCGACAATCGTTCCCATCATCGGATCGTTGATGGCATCCCAAATGCGTGAGACTGCGATGATGGTTCCCACAGCAATCAATTGCCAGTTGGGTAAACCTAGAGCATCGGTTAAAAAGACGATGAGAAAGTTCGCGTAGAGGGCATACATCATGTCTCTACCCATACCACTCATGGCATAAACATACTTCGTTTGCTTGCTGATGTTGAATTCATTCATTGTTTTTTCTTCGCTTTCTTGTTGAGTTTTCTCATACCGCGTATGAGATGTCCATTCAGTAAATCGACAAGACCTTCACCCATGCCAAATGTCACCTTTCCTGCAGAAAATAAAACGAGCATTTGTAAGGGGGTTTCCATGATGGTTCGTTTCGCAATGTCAATCATGTCGTGACTCATGTTCTTGGTTTCTTTCATGGCAGTCTTGACGATCATCTGAGCAACCAAACGTCCCATAAAGGTATGTTTGGCATCTTCTAGTGTCGATGAAAGACTATAGGGTCGCATTTTTTTCATTGATCGAGGGGGGAGTGGATTGGGTATCAATTTGGGGAAATCTGAGGTATCATAGGTGTATTTTTGATAACTCATCGCGGAGTGGTGACACTCTTCTCCATCGATATGGACATCGATGCTGTCGATTTCTTCACAGACATGTTTAGCAACGACAACCTCATAATCACCTTTTTCGATGACCCAACGTTTTTTATATAGATCCCAGTGAGCAAAGGCTGTTTTCGGGATTTGCAGCGTGATCGTCTTCGATTCTTGAACGTCGAGTTCAACCTTATCAAATGCTTTCAACTCAAGTCGTGCTTTGTAGACGGAAGACTCGTTGTTTTGGATATAGACTTGTACCACTTCTTTACCCTTCATGTCGCCTGTATTGGTGATCGTCATCATCACATCGAGGTGATCACCTTGATCGATGACCTTAATTTCATCATAGGCAAATGTTGTATAACTTAGGCCATATCCAAAGGGATAGTGTGGTTTCTTATTATACGATTGGTAATACCGATAACCAATGTAAATCGACTCATCATAGTACACTGCATGATTATCGGTTGTGAGTTGAACGTTACATGCTGATATATCATCAATCCATGTTTCTGCTAACCTTCCGGATGGATTATCGTGTCCATAAAGAAGATCTAAGATGGCACGTGCTGCACCTTGTCCACCGAGATATGCGAGAAGTAAACCTTTGAGATATTCGTGTTCAAACGAGAGATTCATCACTGACCCACCAAGACCAACACCAATGATGTTTGGGTTTATCGTGTGCAATTTTTTGAGTAAAGTTATTTGATTATGGGGAAGATTTAAATGCTTTCTATCAAATCCTTCAGCCTCTTCTTTTTCTGGTAAACCGAAGAGAAAGATAATTTTTTCTACATTTGCAGCTTTTTGAATCGCTTCTTCGGTGAGATGATCATCATGTTTATCTTCTTCAAGGTGATAACCTTTCGCCCACACGATGGATGGACTATAGTCAACGATGACATCTTTAAGTTGTTCGAGTTGCGTGGGATTGATGTGTGATGATCCTGCGCCTTGATAGCGTATATGATCAACAAAGCCACCGACGATGAGCACATTTTCTTCTGTTTTTAAGGGCAAAACATGATGATTTTTAAGTAAAACCATGGACTCACGCGCGATTCTAATCGCTTCTTGATGATGTTGTTTGGGATCGTAGGTTTCACCCTCAAACACTTTATATTTTCGAACCATGTCGATGATGCGATCGGATGACTTATTGATTGCTTGTCGTACAACATCATCTGAGACTTGTTTCATCATTTCTTGGGTACGATAGCCCATCGATGAGGGCATCTCTAGATCCGTGGATGCTTTAAGTGCTTCAACGCGATGATGAACTGCTCCCCAATCACTGACAACGACTCCGTAGTATCCCCATTCCTTACGCAAAATTCTATTAAGATAAGGATGCTCTGTCGCATAAAAACCATTGATCTTGTTGTAACTTGCCATCACGGTTGCAGGATTTTCTTTGATGACTCTTTCAAATGCACGCAAATAGATTTCACGAAGAGCGCGTTCATCGACAACCGCATCGATGGTAAAACGATAACTTTCTTGATTATTAGCAAAAAAATGTTTGACAGATGTCCCAACACCTTCATCTTCTATAGCGCGTACAAAGGATGCTGCAAGTTCTCCTGCTAAATAGGGATCTTCTGAAAAATATTCAAAGTTACGTCCACATAAATGTGTTCGTTTCATATTTATCCCTGGTCCTAAAACAACTTGAACTTGATTAGCTTTTGCTTCTTGAGCAATCAATTTTCCCATTTTAGCCAGTAAATTCCGATCAAAACTGCATGCTGTTAGACTAGCCGTAGGAAAACAGGTCGCCGGTACACTGCCCATCACTCCAAGATTATCGGTTGATGCATATTGCTTTCTAAGCCCGTGGGGACCATCTGCCATCATCAAAGACGGAAGCCCTCCAACGGGTTTCGTATGCCATACATCGAGACCATCAAGTAATTGAATTTTTTCTTCGTTTGTCAATTTCATAGGACATTTACCTCTTCTATGATCGTTGTATTTCCTGATTCGATGATGAGTCTTCCTTGACCCGATGTTTTCGCTTTAACCCAAAAACCGATAGCACCACCGATGAGTGAAAGTCTATTCGGTCCGATGAGTTCAATCACACCTTCTGTTTGAATCGTCATCACATCTGAGGCATAGGGTAGTAATTCTTTATGTTGATCAACTTTTTTGATGACATATCGTTTCACATCATAGGTGTCACCGATCATCATATCGATTCCGTTATGCGTTAGCACAAGATCGGTGTTGATGACGGGTTCTTTATGCACAACTTTGATGAGTTGACCGTTTTGGTAACCTTCAAATCGATAGACATTGTGTTTGCTGCCCCACCCCGTCATATAGGTGTAGAACAACTTCACTGCATCATCATACGTCTTTTTATATTTTTTGAGGATAAAGAGCATATCGAGTTTATAGATGAGGGGGAGATGATTCCCATACTTAGCAACCGCTCGAAGAACCCTCTTGGTCCGTTCTGCATCCCGGTAAGTCATCTTTTCTTGGTTCATTAACGTTTCACCGATGAGATCATCGATCTGAATTAAGGGATGTTTGATGTGAGGATAATGCTCGATATCAGGTTTAAAGGTTTTAATATAGACATCATTTTTAAATACTTTAACTTCATCGAGATTAGTTAAAACAGGGATTGATCCTAAGTTACCCGCGGGATAGTCCCCCAAGTTCATGGTGGATAAGACTTCAAGGACGGGATATGCATCTTGTTGCGCTGCATAGACATAGGATGCCACTTTGGGGATGCGATACATGTCCATGACACCGTGATAACATATTTTATCGCCGCTGCCAAACTCTTTATGCGTATTATAGTCAGCAAAACACCACCCAATAGCACCCGCTATCCCTTGATTCGGATGCATGGCATCATTAAGAACAGTCATGTGACGTTTGGCGTGTTGAATCCGATGACTTTCGTCATCATAGCGTTTTGTAGGAAACATATGTCCATTAAATTCTGTGACGAGGTAGGGTACATCTTTTGTGATTTTTTCTTTTTTCTCGAGTCCCTTATTCGTCCCTCGATGCGAGAAATCATTGTAGGTGTACACATCTTCAAAAAAATGACTGTTTGGAAAATTACGTATACCTCCACGCTGTCTCGTGGGATCGAGTGCCATAGCATGAGCATTGGTTGTTTGATAGAGCACATCATCGTCAGCTGATTCATTGATTCGAACACCCCACATGATAATCGAGGGGTGATTGCG
>DIKN01000041.1 GCA_002424575.1 Acholeplasmataceae bacterium UBA5617
AAGAAAACAATACATTAACAATACATTTATAATTTTAATAATACATTTTTGACAAAAAGAAAACCGCAGACTATTTTCTGCGGTAGAAAAGCCGGGTACGATATTCATAATGTGCTGCATTGTAGTAGGTTTCTGTATACTCAATCAGCTTATTTGAAGCATCATAGGCAAACCGTTTTCGCTTGAGCTGCGGGGATTCATCATAGATGTGAAGCAGATTTTTCACGCTTTTAGGTGCAATCACGGCTGAGACAACCTCCTCAAATAGATTAAAGAAAACTTGTTTGGATGATAAATACTGATAGAGTGAACCATATAAGAATTCTTTTGTGTTTGGAAGCTCGATGACAGGAATCATGTAAGTATCTGAATATAGAATGGGGATGAGGGTTCCTCGGACACGCTGTAAGTTATAAAGCATATCACCTTCTTGAATCTTGAAGATAGAAGCTAAAATCTTATCAGCGGGGATGAGTTTTAATGTCGCATCAATCGTTTTTGAAGGTAGTCCCATTTCATTCATTTCATTGGTAAACGATTGAATGAGTGTAAAATTGGACATGGAACTTTGCGTTTTAAGAACAGTTGTTCCATAGCCAGCGCGTCTGGTTAAATATTGTTCTTTGACGAGTTGTGCGATGGCTGCTCGAATCGTGACACGGGATACACCATACGTCTCAGAAAGTTCCTTTTCAGAGGGGATGATGTCTCCTTCTTTCCATTCACCCGATTCGATTTTTTGTTTGATCATGTTTCGTATTTGTACATAGAAGGGTTGTTTATCGATCAGATTGATGCCAGGCATCGCCATCACCTCTTTAATACATCAATTGTATCATCATTTAGATACATTTACAATACAATATACGTCAAGAAAACGTCAAGAATGATTGACAGTGTACCCCTCTTTCATGTATTGTGAAGATAGCGAGGTGAGAAAATGGCTTATTATGTAGGCATTGATGGTGGAGGAACAAAAACGAAGGTTGTTGTTATCGATGAGCATGAAAACGTCGTTCATGAAGGTATGTCTGGTCCTTCATCAACCGATACAGTCTCACCCGATGAAACACTTGGCTCTTTTTTTCATGCACTTAAACCATTTTATGAAAGATATCCAAAAGCAACATTCCAAAGTATCTTTATCGGATTAGGTGGAATCGTATCTGAAGAGGATGGTCACGAGGTTGAACATCTCATCAAACGGTTAAAAGGGATTAACGAAAAGACGATCATTCGTGCACGTAATGATATGGAAAATGCACTCTATAGTGGTCTTCTCTTCGAAGAAGGCATCGCCTTAATATGTGGCACCGGTATGGTTGCTTTTGGTAAAAATAAGCTTGGCGAAACACATAAAGCGGGGGGATGGGGGTTTAAGGAAGGCGATTTAGGCTCTTCTTATGATTTGGGGATGCGTGCTTTAAGACATGTCATCAAAGCTTTTGATGGACGTGAAGAAAGAACATCATTTTCAGATGAAGTTGCACGTACTATTGGTATGAAAACGACATCTGATTTTGTCAAAATCATGCATAAGAACTATCTAGAGCGCACATGGATTGCATCGTTAGCACCTCTGGTGACGAAGCATTTGCTTCTTAAAGACCCTATTGCAAAACATATCGTTTGGGATGCAACGCAAGAACTGACCAATGCCGTTGAAGCCGTTCAAAAAAAGCTAAACTTGAATACTCCTCAATTGGTGATTGTGGGAAGTCTTGGATATGCAGAAGGTTATCATGAGGTACTTGTTGAAGCACTTCTCAATCGCATCCCTGATTTAGTCATCATCAAACCACAGGTTGATCCTGCCTATGCAGCTGCATGCATGGCTAAACGCTTAATCTAAAAATGAAGGATGCGACAACATCGTTGTGGCATTCTTTTTTTGACTTTTTGTGCTAAAACTTCTATAATGTTAATGGATAGTCACCTGGGGGTTCACATGAAGTCATTCGAACGATTTTTAAAAAGTGGTCTCTACATCGCCATCATCTTTGGTATCACGCTTCTTGCGTGGTCCTTTTATAAGGAAACACCACCTCATGTGTTCAATTTATACAACATGATCGGTGTTTTTGTTTTGATATTGATTAACTCATTTCTTCTTGTAAGTTATCGTAATACGCTTTACACGATACCGATTGCTATCGCCTTTCTTTTTATCATCAATAATTCGACAATTTCATTTGAATCAGTCAATGATATGGGATTTCCATTTATTGCATTTTTCACTGCAATCACAGGCTTTATCATACATTTCATACGATTTAAACCTCAAATCAAGAGAAAAAGATTTTTTTGGGGTTTTGCACTTATCGCATTATCTTACGTCATACCACTTTTATACACCCCATTTTCAATCAGCAACTTAACTGTTTCGATGATGGGTGTTCTATACTTCGGTCTTTATTTATTTTATTCAAGCACAGTTGAAGGCGATTTAGATTATCTTTTTAAAATCATGATGCTTGCAAACATACTTTTAACAGCTCAAGTTGGATTTTATATCTATCGAGGATATGTATTAAATCCTGAACTTGACTTTTATCATCGCATCTATGCGGGATGGGGTAGAAATTTGGGTTGGGCTAATATCAATGATATGTGTTTCTACATCGCATTAACATTTCCAAGTTACCTCTATTTTATTTTTAAAAAACCACAAACCTATCTTTTATGGTTTCTTATGATCTTACCGACAGCAGTTGTCATCTTATCGAAATCACGTGGTGGTATTATCGGATATGTGATTGTTGTGTTGGGTGTGATTGTATTCTTTCTTTTGAGAGGAAATAAGAAACACTTAACCCATGGACTCATCTTTCTTGTTATTACCGGAACAATCGCTTATTTTACAAGAGAAATATTTTACATCTGGTGGGATTTCTTCTTGGATTCTATCGGTGATGATCTAAACACATTCTCATCTGGACGCATCGATATCTACACTTTTGGATTAGAAATTTTTAAACAAAATCCGATTTTTGGTGGTGGATGGTTATCCATAAATCAGTATCCAAATGGTAATCTTTTTGGTAATCGTATCTTTATGTACCATAGCACACTCATCCAAGCTTTGGCAGCCATGGGACTCTTCGGGTTTCTTGCACTTCTTCTCCACTACACACAAATCCTAACCTATATCTTTAAACATCCAACACTCGAAAAATTTTTGTTTTTAATCGGTTATTTTGCATCTCAAGTGCATGGACTGATCGACAATGTCCAATATGCAGTGCCCTATAGCATCTTAATTGTCTTATTCCTGTCTATTTTTGAAACCGCACCTCGCCAAACACATTTTGAATCCATCGATTATCGTTATCATCTCATCAAGTCTAATGAAAAGGGAATTTGCTAAATTCCCTTTATATCATTCATTCAATTTTAACCAAAGGAAAACCTATTTTTTGAAAATACCAAACAACAAGGATAGCGGTCACAATTGCTGAAAACATGCTTGCTAAAGTTCCAATCAGATAACGTTTCGAAAAGTCATTGACATTTTTACTCAGTTTTTCACTTTGTGCCCATGTTTTAAAAGCAATAATCGCTGTGATAAAGATGTAACTAAATGTGGCAACAGTGACAAATGTGATTAAGCGTTCCACATAACCTAAGTAGTAACTTTTTTTTAATTCTACCTCGTTTTCTAGTTGACCAACAGTGACTTCTAACAAATCATCGATAAATATTCTCATCGGTTTTAATAAAAACATGCAAGCGGTGATCACGGTTAGGTATTGAATACCATAGACCGTGAAGCTGTTGATTTGAAGAAAATTTTGAATCCAGTAAGCGTAATCATATTCAATTAAGAAGAACAGATAATATATCACGAGAAATCCGACGTGTAACAATTGATCAATGCTATGATTAAGAAACTTGTTTTTTGAAAAACGAATGTTGAATAAACCAGACGAAATGATATCGACTAAGAGATGAGATAACGTTAGATATAAGGCAACTTTGATGCTCTGTTTACCATAAAAAATAAAGAGAACGATGACGTTTGTGAGCAGTATTGGAAGCATGTGTAACAACATGTATCGAATCTGTTTGCCCTTTAAATGTGCGGTTTTATCTCCTTGTAGATAATAATCGCTGAGTATATGACTAAAAAATAGTATAATCATTGAACATTTCCCCCAATTTTTTAAAAATGACTAAGTCATATTTTCGTAACTGCTCGATTTTAGCTTTGTTAAACATTTTCGAAATATTTTGTTTGGTTGACCCAGTCAACAACGCAATGTCAGATTGAATTCCATAAATATTTGCTTGATTGATGAGCTCTGACAATCTTGTATTCGTGAAGCTGTTGACAAATATAGGTTTGATGTAACTTGATCTATCCTCTTCTAAATTATTAATGAATCGATCAATTCTCGTTTCATTTGAATCAGTCGTTGGTTCTATCTTAAAAGTTGGTAGATTATTTTTGAATTTTATGACTTCAATTATTTTAAAGGTGCTTATGTTCATTTGTAGTGTTTCAAATGGAAACAAAATTTCAGTCATAAGATCCAACTCTTTTTGGTAATCTGTTTGATTTGCACGAATCACTGAAATCATCTCAAGTAAAATGTTGATTTCTTCAGTTTTATCATCATAAGACCATATTTGGACATCAATGTCATTGGCTTTTGCTTGGCTAAGTGCACCTTGTGCTAAAATAAAAGCTTGTCCTGTTGAATAGTTTGAGTTTTTTTCCTCAAAATATGAAAAAACTTCACCGATACCAATACCGACTTTGATGTTTTCTGGATAAAAAAGTTTTTGTAACAATCGACCATACAAGAATGCACTTTCTGCTCTGTTGAAGACACCTTGTATGGAATCTCCACCTGAAAAAACGACTTCTTTCTCGAGAGATTTTTCAAAAACTTCATTCAAACTTAATCTCGTCTTCTCAAGAAGCGCTGTCAAGTCAGCCCATCGCGATGAATCCCCATATCGCGAATTTTTTATATCTGCAGCAAACGTATAACTGACCTTTTTTGTTTTTTGTTTCAGGACATTTGATGTTATATCACTACGAACTCTTAATTTAATTTTTGGCTTTTCGATATCGCTAAACATATGATCACCCACACACATTATAGCATATAATGACCATATGTCAACCATTATAGGTTTAAAATAAAAAATAAACTCAAATAGGTTTAAATGAAAGTGTCAACCTAAATGAGATTATTTTGATCGGATATTTTTTATGAATTATATTGTGTTGCGATAGGTTTTTAAATACGTGACAATTTCATCTTCCTTCTTAGGTTTTAAGAAGAAATAGCCTTGTGCTGAATGACATCCCAGCCGTTCTAAGAGATCGGCTGTTTCTTTATCTTCAATCCCTTCAATCAAGACTTCATAACCCAATTGTTTGGCTAAATCAATGGTCGCTTTAACGATATGCTGTGTCGTTGGATTGACTAAAATCTGACGAGTGAAGATTCGATCAATCTTGATGATGTTGATGGGAAATTGAGCTAAATAAGCCAGTGATGAATACCCTTTACCAAAGTCATCGATGGCAATCTTGAAACCTTCATTCGAAAATTGTTCCAATACTCTCTTACTCATCTCAGGATTTTCCATAAGCACCGTTTCAGTGATTTCAAGTTCGACAAACTTCGGTTTAACCTGATATTCAGCAAGAATCATCATCATCTTATGGAAAAAGTTTTCATCATAAAGATTACGTGTCGAGATATTAATCGAAATAGGTAAGTAAAGATCTTTGTCGTTGAGTTTCTTTTGAAACTGAAGAGACCATCTGAAGACTTGTTGTGTCATGTCATGAATCATGTTCGTCTTTTCAACAGCACCGATAAACTGATCAGGATTGATCGCTTTCTTGATGGGATGTTGCCAGCGGATAAGCGCTTCTAAACCGGTAGGTTTTTTCGTCTTTAAATCGATTTTAGGCTGATACATCAAATAGATTGAACCATCATGCAATGCTTGACTAAAATCGGTTAAGAGTTCATATTCGAACATCCGATTGGTCTGAACATCCGAATAGGTCATATGGGTTAAATTCTTCATGCGTGCTTCTCTAGCTGCAAGATCAGATGGGATAAAATATTTGGAAATATCTTTTTCTTTTAAATGCTTTTGTTGGAAAAAACCCATCGCAAAGTCCACAAATAAAAACTGATCGTCGTGTTTTGCAGCTTGATGAACAAGACTTAAATACGATTCAATCTCTGCATTAAAATCGAGTGATGGTTTTAAGATCCATACGTGATTGATTGCTGGCTGAATCAAGATGACATCGACATATGTTTGTTTAAAGAGTGATTCAATCGTTCTTAAGTATGCATAATATGCTTCATAACCTGCAACGTCAATAATCGTTTCATGGTTACTGATTAACAGTGAGGCAACCGTATAGATTTCACGATTAACCAAAATGGTTTGTCTTAAATAATTGATGTTGTATAACCCAGAATCGGGTTGTCTGATCTCCATATCTTTGATGCGATGTTTAACCCTCGTATAGGATTTTCCAAAGATACCTGTGATAAATCCAGCGGATATCATAATGGCCATCCGAAACATCCAATCTAATAAAGCTTGAGCTTCGCCTGTTTCGATGTTATAAGGCATAAGTGGTCCAACCAAGAGCCCCGCGATCAGTCCCGTCAGTAACCCAGGCATACTTCCATGAACACTACCCATCAAAATGATGGCGATGTACATCAAATGTGAGAAAGCTGAGGGGTCTGTTTTGATGACAAGGCGCATGAATAAAAAGTTAGACATGATAAAGACGGTTGAAAAAACAACCGTCAATGTCTTAAAGTTTTTTTTGAACCAGGCGATGAACTTGTCCTTTTTTTTGATCATATGTACTCCTATTCGAGTACAGTCACCCATCCTTGGGGATCTTCGATGTCACCAAACTGGATACCGGTTAAAAGATCATAAAGTTTTTTCGTGTAAATGCCCATCGACTCTGATGCGGGAAATACATGTTTATGTCCTTTGTGGGTAATACTTCCAATCGGGGTGATCACTGCGGCTGTACCACACGCTCCCGCTTCAACAATGTCATCTAAGTGATCCATATAGATTTCACCTTCAACGACGTCGAGTCCAAGTGCATGCTTTGCTAAATATTTTAACGAACGATTGGTAATGCTGTCAAGAATGGAAGGCGATTTTGGGGTGATATAGACGTTATTTTTTGTAATCCCAAAGAAATTAGCAGCGCCAACCTCTTCAATTTTTGTATGCGTGAGAGGATCTAAAAATAAACAGTCTGCATAACCTGCACGCTTTGCGAGCGTTTGTGCAAGGAGTGATGCTGCATAATTACCACCCACTTTGACATGACCTGTGCCATGGGGTGCTGCACGGTCATAATCAGAAACCACTAAATCAACAGGTTTAGTTTCACCTTCAAAATAACATCCGACCGGTGAAACGACGATAGCAAAGATGTATTCAGGTGCAGCTCTCAACCCTAAGTTGGGTCCAACACCGATTAAAAAGGGGCGGATATATAAAGAATCCTTAAATCCGTAAGGAGGAATGCAGGATTCATTGGCTTTCACCACGCGTTTAACCGCATCGATGAAGCGTTCAACGGGGATGATTGGCATCACCATATGGGATGCTGACATTTGAAGCCGTTTTGCGTTATCTTCCACACGAAAGAGTTGAATTTTTCCATCTTTTCTGCGGTAAGCCTTTAATCCTTCAAAACATTCTTGTCCATAATGAAGCGATGTTGAGAGGGCTGAAAGGGTTAGTTGATCGTCTTGTACAAGACGTCCTTCATCCCACACACCATTCTTGTACTCAGAGATATACATCGCACAAGCTTTGGTGTAAGTAAAACCTTTTGGCCGGTTATTCATCACGTTTCATGACCTCTTTCTTTTATCGTAAGCGTTTTCAGTGCATTAAGGTGAAATCATCACTTGTTGGAGTGATGATGATTTACATGATTTCTCGCGTTTCTTCTTTCGATAGACGCGATTTGATGTGGAAAAATTTAAGTGTTTCATCGGTATCATAGATCACCAT
The DNA here is from genome assembly GCA_002424575.1 of Acholeplasmataceae bacterium UBA5617. Lineage (GTDB taxonomy): Bacteria > Bacillota_I > Bacilli_A > Acholeplasmatales > Acholeplasmataceae > Peloplasma. The sequence goes on from DIKN01000041.1 coordinate 8,044, forward strand.
AAAGATGAGTGCAATGATGGTGCCATAAATGAGTGCGGGAAATAAAAGCCATAAGACAGGAAAGAAAGCATCGCCTGCAAACCAAGGATTTACCCGAAAGAGTGCAGGAACAAATAGTCCTAAAACCATCCCTAAACCTGAAAGGTCACCGCGTACACCAAAAATAAAGGATGGATTTCGGTGTTGCGGATCAAAGAATTGTTCTTTCGGAACCCAACCTAACAGGGTGACGACCCATTCATTGAGAAAAATGATCACTAAGATAATGATAAGCATGAAAGGTGCCATGTAAACACGTTTGATGGAAAGATCATGAATGTGGTAATGAAGCATCAAAAACGGTGCTAAAAAGATGAGGAAGTGTGAAAAGTAAAAACGGATCACTTCTAAACTGAATGCGGGCTTAATGCCAATTGCAATCGCATTGAACATCGGGCTCATCGCATCAATCGGATAAAAGAAGGTGATGATGCCGGATGCGACACCGACCATGACCATGTAATCTCTTAATATTTTGTTTTTTGCAAAAAATAAAATAGGAAATAAAAGTGCAGAAACAGCACATATATTTTCAAAAGACACTTTGGTCCATATATGTTCAACCGTCGTATAGGGGTAAATCAATGTTTTCGCGAAATGGACCAACAGGTTGAGCAAGATGAGTCCATAGATGAACCAATAACGATATGTTGGAGATTTACCATCTAAGAATTTGAGGGAAACCCATGTTAAAAGAACGGCAGCTGCAATGTAGATGAAGTAATAGAGGTTAAACATCTCGACAATCATGCGTTTCTCCTTTTCGTTCATCTTTTATTATAACACCCCAACCCCTCTTTTAAAAGTCAAGAACACACATAAGGCATTTTCACATAAAAAATGCAACGTCCTTTAGGACATTGCAGTGATGATTTTTTGTGGATTGGAGATGAATAGTGTATCTAGGATTTCTTGTGAGACATGCTTTTTTAGTACCTGATAACACATCATCATGTTGGGCTTCCTAACATCGAGATTATGGGTATCCGATGCGATCAGATCGACCAAACCTTCTTTAATCATTTTTATGGGAAGTTTTGGTTTAACCGTTTTATCTAAACCTAATATCGATGTCGTATTCACTTGAATGAGTGCACCTGTCTTTTTAATGGCCGCATAGTCATCAAAACTCAAGTAGCTATATCGTTCAATATGAGCCACAATCGGGATAAATCCCATGCGAGAGATATCGTAGACAATCTCTTCAATCGGTTGTTCTTCTCGAGTCGAGAACTCTAATAAAATATATCGCGAATGTCCTAACGTGAGTTCATCATATGATGGGTTTAAATGTGAACGAAAGAGTGTTTCAGCACCTAAATAAATTCGAATCGGCAACTTCTCTTTTTGAACGGCATCTTGAAGTTCCTGAAATCGCTCATGATGCATCGTTCGTTCAACCTTTTGAACCCGAGATTGCATATGAGGGGTGAGTACCACATGGGTAACCCCTTCATTGATTTCTTCTTGAAGCATCAAGATGCTGTTTTCAATCGATGGTGATCCATCATCGACAGCATGCAAGATATGCGTATGCAGATCTAAAAACATTATTCTTCGTACTTATAGCTATAATCATAGCCATAGCCATATTCACCGCTCTTGAGGTTGACTTGAGTCAAGACAGTCCCAATGATATGCACATTATTATTTTTAAGTGTTTGAATAGCTTCTTTAACCAAACTCTTCTTAGCAACCCCTTGTGCAACGATAAAGATGACGCCATCCGCATTTTTAGCGACATATAACGCATCAGAAACAGCAATGACAGGTGGTGTGTCTAAAAGGATATAATCGTAGTCTTCACGCAATTTAGCAATAAGGTCTTTCATCTTAGAGGATTCAAGAACGTTGACGACAGCTGTTGTCTTTTCACCGGTCACAATAAAATCGAGATCAAGTGATTCAGAATGTTTAATCGCCTGTTCATATTGGATTTTACCTGATAAATAGTCATTTAAACCATCTTTGTTGGCAACGTTAAAAACGCGATGCATCTTGGGTTTTCTTAAGTCAAGGTCAATCAAAACCACTTTCTTACCTTTTTGTCCGAGAAGATAAGCTAAATTGGATACGAATGTCGATTTCCCTTCAGATGCGAGTGTTGAGGTGAATTGAATCACTTTGATTTTGCCATCAATGTTGGCATAATCAAGGTTAATAATCACTTTTTGAAAGGATTCAGCGGTATAGGAGAGCGGTTGTTCTTTGGTGACCAAGTAGTCATAACGTTCGTTACGTTCACCATTGAAAATCTTGATCTGTTTTCTACTCATGAGCACGTGTCTCCTTTATTTCAAATTCAGGTATAACTCCTAAAACCTGTATACCGAATGCAATTTCAAGTTGATCTTTTGTTCTAAAAGTATTGTTAAAGAGTTCTTTAATGAACGCGATACCAACACCGATGATGCCACCTAAAATAAGACCGATCACGACGTAGAGAACTTTGTTTGGAGAGTCATAGACACCATTATTGGCTGTCGATGTACGAATGATGTTGTTTTCAAGGATAGCAACGTTCTGATTGGCAAACAAGATAGCTTGATCAATCACCTCATTGACAACCGCCTTAGATAACGCAGGATCATCAGCGAGATAAACGATGTTAATAAAATAACTGGTTGTCGATGAAGATACCGACAGATTCGACTTTAATTGACTTTCAGTGATGTTTAAATCAAGGTTTTCAATGACTTCTTTTAAGACGACTTGCATGCTGATAAGATCTGCAGCGGTTGCCATAAGACGCTGTGCATTAACGAGGTCAAACGAATCATTTGTCCCCGATGTCACTTGCACTTGTACCATGACATAAGCATTGGATTTATATTTAGGTGTGGCGATAAAATAAGCATAAACCCCTGCGATGGCGCCAATCAAGAGCGTTGATATCAAGATGAGTAAAAAATTATTTCTTAAAATCTTAAATAAATCGACAAGACTGATCTCATTGCTTGTTTCAAGTTGTTGATCGTTCATAGTGTCCTCCTAGTTTATGCCCGTAAAAGCGTATTTATATCATTGCTATTATAACATATTTGGGTACAAAAGGAAATAAATGACTAAGAAAATACACATGTCTATCGATGATGTAGAAAGACATATGAAATATTTAATAAAAAAATCACGATCGCTCGTGATTTTATTGTCCTATTCAGCCTGTAATAACTTGTTGAACCATCGAGTTAATGGCATCAATTGCTGCGGGACTTAATGTTGTCATCGGATAGAATTCGCCTTCACGGTCCTTGTTGTAGTAAGTCAGGTTTGCGAGTGCCCAGTTGCGCTTGTAGAAATCGGTTGAATCGACATAAGAAACGATAATATCATAGGCTTCTTCGAGTGCTGTTGCATAACCGACGACTTCGCTGTTTAAAGCAACCACTTCAGGATCTAATAAATAGTTAATAAACATATGTGCACGATCCACATGCTTTGCTGTTTCTGGAATAACCATCGCATCAATAAACACTAAAGTATTATGAGGAATGTAGATATCAAAGGTTGCTTGAACTTCGGCTAAACTCTTACCTTCATCAAATTGGATGTAAGCACGGTCCAAATAGTCACCAGTATAGGTAAAAGCCATGTCTAAGTTGTTGGCTTCAATGTCACGCTTCAGCATGTCATCGCCCCACTGAATGAAGTTGGCACCGATAACATCGGTTCTTGCTTGGTTTAGCATGGCTGTAGAGTATACGTTTGGATC
>DIKN01000090.1 GCA_002424575.1 Acholeplasmataceae bacterium UBA5617
TGCATTGACCATACGTTCATAACGATCTAATGACATGCCTGGTGAAATCAGCGATTTCATCCACGATGGAATCATCAAAAACATGGGAATGAGCAAGAGATAAAGGATGACGCGCGGCCACTTATCTTTCATAAAAAAAACCGCTAAGGGAGGTTTTGTTAAACTTGTTGTCAATCTCTTAAACATGCCTTCAACTCCTTGTGTCTTATTATAACATAATAAACCTTCATGTGATAAAATGATGATGGTGAAACTATGAATTTGATGAATCATGAAAAACATTATAATACGCTACACAACTACTATCTTCAGACCTATCAAAAGAAGGTTTTTAAAATTGCCCTCAATGGAGGATTCACGTGCCCCAATATTGATGGAACGGTCGCAACTGGTGGATGCACCTTTTGTTCCTATATGGGCAGTGGTGATTTTGCTGGAAATAAACTTGAACCTTTGAAGGTCCAATTTGAAAAAATCAAATCCATGATGCATCAAAAATGGGAAGAAGGTTATTACATAGCTTATTTTCAAGCCAATACCAATACACACGCACCTTTAGAACGTTTAAAAGCACTCTACGAAGAAGCGATTACGCTTGACCCACACATTGTTCTTCTTTCGATTGGAACGCGTCCTGATGTATTACCCGATGATGTCATCGAGTATCTAGGTGAATTAAACACGCGCATGCCTGTTCAAATTGAATTAGGTTTACAAACCATACATCAGGTCACTTCCGATTTAATCAACCGTGCTCATGATCTCGCTTGTTTTGATGATGCGGTTAAAAGATTACGTCAAAAAAAGATTGAGGTCGTTGTCCATATCATCAATGGTTTACCTTTTGAAACCAAACAGATGATGATTGAAACCATCAAACATCTCAATACGCTCGATATTCAAGGTATCAAAATTCATATGTTACACCTGATGGAAAAAACTAAAATGGGCTATCAATACAAGAAAAACCCTTGGAAATTGATGACTTTAGAAGATTATGTGGATGTCACGGTTGAACAGATCGGATGGTTGCGTAAAGATATTATCATCCACCGGTTAACAGGTGATGCACCACAAGCGATGTTGATTGCTCCCGATTGGACAAAAAAGAAATTTGTTGTCACCAATGAAATTGATAAAAAAATGCGCCATATGAATTTATGGCAAGGTGATTATGATGAAAAAGAACGTCTTGCTTGAACAAGCACATGCCCTTTTAGTACCTTTGATCTCGAAAGATGATGTTGTCTGTGATATGACCATGGGAAACGGACATGATACACTCTTTTTATCAACATTAGCTAAAGTGGTCTATGCGTTTGACATTCAGCAAAAAGCTTTAGACAACACATCGATGAAAATTGAAGGGCTCGACCATGTTCATCTCATTTTAGATAGCCATGAACACGTGTTAAACTATGTTCAAGACTTTAAAGGTGCAATCTTTAACTTAGGATACCTCCCGCAAGGAAATCCACATATTACAACCATGACCGACACCACGTTAAAGACCCTTAACCTTCTGGTTCATCATATGAAAAAAGGTGATTTCATCCAGTTAGTCATCTATCCTGGCCATGATGAGGGTTATAAAGAAAGTCAAGCGATTGATGCTTGGATATTGACGCTCTCACCTCATGTGTTTCAAATCACAACCACACATTTTTTAAATGAAACAGCAAGACCCCCTTATCTTTATATGATTTACAAAACAAAAGACGAAAGCTGATAGCTTCCGTCTTTTTGATATCCCATAAGGGGGAATTATGGGCGATTCTTTTGCCAATTTTCAATGCGTTCTCTGATTTGATCGCGTTGCTGTTGACGTTCTTCAATCACTTCGCGTGCATGATCTGCATGAACTTCATGACGATGTTGGAACATTTCACGAATTTGGGCACGAAGTTGTTCGGATTCTACTAAAAATGCTTGACGCAATGAGGTAACCGCTGCATGGAATTCTTCACGAATGGTTGCAAGCGATGCCAATAACGTTTGAATTTCAGCTTGAACAGTGACGATGTTAGCTTCAATCTGGGCGATTTCTGCTTCAATCGTTGCCTTATTTTCTTCTAATGCTGCTTCAAGTTCAGCTTCTTTTGCGACGAGTGTTGTTTGGAGTTCTGCAAGTTCAGCTTCTTTAGCTAAGATTTGAACACGAATAGCTTCCATCTGAGGATAATAGGTATCATACAGTGCTTGACGATCAGCTAAGAATTCATCTTTTAATGCTTGTGCAACCACTTTCATGTCTTGTCTTGCTTCCTTCAAGATCGCTTGAAGTTCTTCAACACTCAACTGTAATGCATCTTCTAAAAGAAGTTCGTCACTCACGATAACGGCTTTTTGTGCGAGGAATAAGAAACCTGGAGTAACACCATAACTTTCTGCTTCTGCTAAAAATTCAGGTGTAAATCCTTTATCTTCGGCACGACCCATCATCATACGATCTTTAAATGCGTTGTTGATGTGTTCTTTAGCACGTTCTTTGATTCGATCACCGATCTCAGTATTTTTTGATATAGCAGAGATTTGAACAAAAGCTTCTTCGGCATCGATATCGATGTAACCGAGTTCAATCGCTGTTTCGATGATAAGATCCATCGCATCATCAAGTTGCATACCGATGAGATCGAGTTCAGCTAACAAGACTTCGCCATCTTCGTTCAGTGGGTTCGCATAGACCACTTTTTCACGAGGTGTGATAATCAACTCGATTGAAGGGTTGATATCAAGTGTTAAATAAGTATCCTCTTGTGCATTGGATGATGTCGCACAGGATGCTAGAAAGACTACGGCGCTTAATAAGATAACAAAACTGAATATCCATTTCATTGATTTCATTGATTTGAAACCTCCTTTTCACTTAATATACAGGCGATACCTGATTTTTATTGGTGATTATTGTGTTTAAATCATCCCAGAAGTCGTATTGATCCCTCGACCAGTAATAATACGACCCTGTGTGATGGTAAAGGGAATACGCCCTTCAGGTTTGATGACAATCGAATACATCGTTGAAGCGGGGAGTTGTAAGATGCGGATGGTGATATCGCCTTCTTCAAGATCGCCATCAAAATCGATAACATAATGAATGGAGATGATGCGGCGATTGTCTTCGGTTAGGATACGGAACGTATAGGTTCCTGATGATTCACCTTCCATAAATGTTAAGGTTGCTATCTTGACGCCATCTTGTGTGGTCAGTTCAATGGACACCTTTTCGATGGAGAGGTTGTTTTGGATCAGTTCAACTTCATAGTAGTGCACATCGTTTTCTTCATGATAATCAAGGACGACATAATTGGACGCATCCTTTTCAGCACGCATGATCAGACCTTTTTCACCCATCTTACCTTCAGCTTCCATCGTGTACTGTTTTTCACCGATGTGTATCTGACCTCGAATGACAAAGGCTTTCGTGGTTGGATTGATCTCTTGATTATATGTAATCTCATAATCATCTTCTTGATTCATAAAATCCTTAGTTCTAAAGCGCATGCGTCGTGCGTAACCTTGTTGCGTCACTTCCTCATCGACGATGTTAAAATCTGTACTACTTGCATAAAGTTTTTCGATCGTTTCAAGGTATCTGGATAAATCACTGAGTTCATCTCGAATCTTATCGTTTCTTTCTTGCGGACCGAACCGTAAAAGTGTCGATACCGATGAATTCGCTAATTCGCTTTCGATGATGTTGATCAATGATGTCGTTTGAACACTTGATAAGGCAACGACTGTCTCCAGATTCTCAAGAGCCACACCTTCAGTAGGGGTGGGAATAACGGGATCAGGATAAAAGGCAAAGACTAAGATGATGATGCTCATCAGCGCGAGTGTTGATATCATCATCGGCTTAAGATGCCATATACGTTTGGGTGATGTGATGACTTCGTCTTGAATGGTAGGATGTTGTTTCATGTTTTCGATGATCGAGGATGAAAAATTCTTGACGTCAACCGCCATAGCTTTTTGTTTGATATAGTGTTTAAGTTGTTTATTCGTCATGGTTTTCACCAACTTCCATTTTGAGTTTTTTCATGGCTTTGTTGTACAGCCACAGCACAGTTCCTAAAGGTTTTTTCATTATACTCGCAATTTCTCTAAATTTTAAATCATTGATGACATGCATCGTCACCACTTCACGCTCTGCTAAATCCAAGAGATCAAGAAGTTTCATGATATCATCGGATGCATCCTCCTCAACCGGAGGTGAAGGAATGGTTTCAAAGATGTCTTCGCTTCGAACCACTTTCTTACGCTCGTTGTAGAGATCAAATGCAAGGTTTCTTGCGATGGCAGTCAGGTAGGCATACGGGTTTCCACCCTCTTTAAACTGATCAATTTTTTCCAAAAAGCGCATGTAGGTATCTTGTAAGAGGTCTTCTGCAAGGGTTTGATCTTTGATAATACCCACGATGCTGAAAAAAACTTGTTGTTTGGTCAACAGGTAAAAGGTCTCAAAATGTGCATAATTTCTGACTTTGAGTTCTTGAATGATCGCTTGTATCTGTTCCATAATGTCCCCTTACATCTTATATACTGTGAACATCCTCATTTTATTGGTCTAATTCTATTGTAATCTAAAAAAAGAAAATACCCCATGCATCTGGGGTATATCCAATCAATTCGCAACAATATTGATGAGCTTATTGGGGACGATGATAACTTTACGTACTGTTAATCCTTCTAAATGTTTTGTCACATTAGGATTTTCTAATGCCAGTTTTTCAGCTTCATCCTGTGGGAGATCGACTTTCATCATAAAACGGCCACGAAGTTTACCATTGACCTGAACGACCATCTCCACTTCATCGACCTTGAGATAGGCTTCAAGATAAATCGGCCAATCCGAATAAATCAATTCTTCGTTTTGCTTGAGAATTTCCTTGTTTAACTCCTCGGTGATATGGGGACAAATGGGGTTTAGTAATTTGAGGAATGAGCGGGCTTGTTCTTTACCAATACGGCCTTGTTTATAAACGTCGTTGATAAAGATCATCATTTGACTGATGGCGGTATTAAAGGCAAGTTTATCATAGTCTTCTGTCACTTTTTTGATGGTCTGATGCAAAGATTGTCTCAATTCTTTGACTTCATCTTTTTCAATGGGAAATTCAAACATACGCCACACACGATCAAGGAATTTTTTAG
>DIKN01000049.1 GCA_002424575.1 Acholeplasmataceae bacterium UBA5617
TTGTATAGCGCTAAAGACTCTTTTGTAATATCTTTGTCTTCAAGATACTCATTAATAAGTGGTTCAAGTAGGTGATTACTCAATGTAGTTACCTCCAACATAGTTAGCCCTCTATCATATAGTAGTCAAACCATCACCCATTTACTTGTAGAACTTATGTTGATCTATGAACGGATGTAATAATCATGTTTATTAAGTACATTTAATGAATGATAGGTAAATATTCAATTTTAACACTTGATGAACCAATCAAAAGACTTTTCATGCAATTACTCTATGAATTGACACATTCTAGATATATTCTTTATAAATATTGACGTAAATACAGAAATGTGATATCACTATTGTGTAAAAAGATAACAAATGTGTTATATTATGGAAAGGAGCCTATCTATGTATGATGTTATTCCTTATCCAGATCAAGATAGTGCTCTAATCAAAGATTTGATAGACAAAATCAAGAAATCTGGGAATTCGAAAAACTATATCGACTTAAAGCGATATACGAATATGCTAGGAAAATATGGTTTTAAAATGAACGATATGTTCAAAAAAGGGTCTTATAAAAGACTTGATGAAAATTTGTATGAATTACGTCCTACAAACTTTAGAATATTTTTTACATTCAAAAACCAAACTTTCTATCTACTACATGGATTCTTTAAAAAATCACAAGAAACTCCTATGCAAGAAATTGAACTTGCAAAGAAATATATAAAGGAAATACATAAGAAATAACAAAGTATTATCATAGACAGGGGTCAACTATTATGAAAAAAAATGATTTTTTCTCTTACCTCGACAAACTCGAGGAAAAAGATGAACTATTAAAACGATGGGGAGAACTCTATCTACAAGAAGAGAAACTTATTCAAACTATCATCGAAAGCAGAAAAGCAAAAGGAATAAGTCAAAAAGAGCTCGCACAATTAACTGGTATTAAGCAACCAGCGATTGCAAGAATTGAATCAGGAGCACACTCTCCCCAGATCAACACGCTAATCAATATCATCGAGGCACTTGATTTAAAGTTAACGATTTCTCCAAAATGTGAGGTTTTTTTAGAATCGATTTGGCACAATCATAAGGTCATGCTTAGTGACAGTATTTTTTATTCTAAAATCACATCAACGCTTGATTTCACACAAAAAAGTGGTGATTACATCATAAAGGAAGGAGGTCATTTAAATGAAAATCAATCATACGAATATCCATGCAAAGAACATTATCCTGCATGAGAATGCTCTTGATGGTCAAAAGTTTAAACTTGAGCCTGAATATTTCAAAACGATAACAAAATTGGAAGAGGGGAAATATCGATTAGAGCTTTCAATCGAAATCACAAATAAACCTGAAAAACCTTTTCCACTCGACATCATCGTTGATTTTGAGACAACCTACACGTTCAATGAATTTAAGGATGATGAAGAACTTGAACATTTCTTAAATGTTAATGCGATTCAAATGATTTTTCCATTTATGCGTGCAGCTATTAACTCTGTGGTTTCAGCAGCCATGTTACCTCCGATGGTTTTACCAATCATCGATGTCAGACAGTTTAAAAATCGATAAATGATTTTTCTGACTATTTGAAAAGGGTGTTTCACCATGTGAGACATCTTTTTTTGTCTTATATTTCTATCAAAAGATTTTGCAGCATCAAACAATACTGTGGTTGTCTTACTTTTTTATTTAAATAAAAAAAGTCAAGACTTTACTCGACTTTCGTTATTGAACATCTCCATTACGCTTATAGGTTGTGATAATGGATGCTACAAAGTGTTTCACTTCATCATTTTTGAGTGATTCCAGTGTGTTTGTAATCTTTTCAAGTTCCAGTTCTTTCTCTTGAACTTCTCGTTGTTTTTCAATAAAGATCTTCTTGTTATCGGTCTTACAATGATCTTCATGGTTATGATCAACCAAGAGTTCTTCAAATAGCTTTTCACCAGGTCTAAGACCAGTAAATTCAATGTCAATATCTTTATATGGCTTAAAGCCTGCTAGACTGATCATCTTTTCTGCAAGATCTTTGATTTTAACCGGTGCACCCATATCCAGGATGAAGACTTCCCCACCATTCGCATAAACACCACACTGTAAGATGAGTCCTACTGCTTCAGGTATCGTCATAAAGTATCTGGTGATATCAGGATGAGTCACCGTGACAGGACCGCCATCAGCGATCTGCTTTTTGAATAATGGAATGACTGATCCGTTGGATCCTAAGACGTTTCCAAATCTTACTGCAGAGAATTTTGTGACTTTGGAATGGGATTGCTGTTCCTGGATGATGAGCTCTGCATAACGTTTGGTTGCTCCCATGACGTTTGTGGATCTTACGGCTTTATCACTGGATACTAGTACAAACTTCTTAACATTAAATTCATTGCTAAGACTCGCCGTATTATAGGTTCCAATGACATTCGTTCTCACCGCTTCAACAGCGCTATCTTCCATCAAGGGAACATGCTTATAAGCTGCAGCGTGGAACACAATATCGGGTTTCACCAATTCGAAAATCGATTTTAATCGTTCTCTGTTATAAACAGAACCAATATACACACTTAAGTTAAGCTTCTTGTTTTCTTTGTGGTATTTTCTAAGGAGTTCTTGTTGGATATCGTAGGCGTTATTTTCATAGATATCAAAGATGACAAGATGTTTAGGCTCATATGCAGCAATTTGTCGGCAAAGTTCACTACCAATCGATCCTCCACCACCGGTGACTAAAACGATATGGTCTTTAATGAACTCATTAATTCCTGTATTATCTAACTTGATTTCATCACGATTTAACAAATCTTCAATCTTGACATCAATCAATGTGGGTTTTTCATTATCGACATCGCTCATGCTGAGCAGACGTTTCATACGGCAATTCTTTTCTGTGACAAGATTAATCAGTTCGGATAATTGTTCTTTTGGATAATTATTGATGGCAATAATCACTTCTTCAGCTTTAAATGAATCGATATAATAACGAATCGCACTGATGGGACCTACAATCTTAACTCCCATCAAACGTTTACCGATCTTTTCGACATCGTCATCCAAAAAAGCGACCGGAATATTGTTTAAGTCCTTGTTACGGATAATCTCTTTAACAACAATTTCACCTGCAGAACCAGCACCAACGATCAACGTTCTTCTTCCGAGAGCTTGTCGCCATTCAACATTGGTTTTGATATACTGAACAATACGATTGATAATTCTTGGAAATGTGACAAGTCCCACTTCAGCGATCGTGATGAAGAAATAAGCAGACTTATACATGAATTGGGTATTTGTCACTGCAATAAAAATGACGATCGCGATATTGGTCGCCATCGTCACCAAGGTAATCTTGATGACATCCTCGAAACCGATGTGGTTTTCAAGCATGCGATAAAGGCCTGCTACATAAAAAACAAAAAGTTTAAAAACAATGATAGAAGGTAGTGCAACCCAAATTTGAGTGCTATTGACAGGGATCTCAAGCACCATAAACATGAAAATCGCTATCAGATAAGTTAGCGAAATCATGATGATATCGAAGAACATGTATTTAGCGATGTATAAGAAACGATTGAACTTGGAATTCTTCATAGCAACCTCAAAATACTTTCTTTATTCCTTCACGTTTTAGTATACTCCATTTTATAAAGAATACCAACGGTTTGATTTAAAAACATTATAGATATACGATTTAATCGACACGACAGGAAGACAGTTCAAAAAGAAGAATTATCATATACTTGATTTAATTTCATGATAACACGATTGAATGAAAACGACAATCAAACGCTTTGATTATCGTTTTTGAAAACGCTTATATGTTAACTTTTAGTTACCGACTTCTCGCAAGCACTCAAATTGATGCGATAACCGAGTCCCCAAATCGTTTCAATGAGGTCTTGATGTTCAACACACAAAACCTTCTTGCGAAGGCGCGTGATATGAATACCAAGCGCATTATCGGTTGCTGATGAATCTTCGTCCCACACATAATGAATAATCTTATCCTTAGACACGACTGTATCGCGGTGATCGATTAACAGTTGTAAAATCTTAAACTCAACTTTAGTCAATGGGATGATGTTGTGATCGATGTGGAGTTCTCTGTTATCGATATGAAGGATGAGTCTACCAAAACGAATGATGTTAGGTGCACCACGCTTGACCTGATGCAAGAAGCGTAAAACAGCTTTAATACGAGATGCAACAAGTGCTGCTTCAAATGGCATTTCAATATGACCTTCTGATCCATATTCAAGATGTCTGACCAACTCATCATGCTCAAGACCTTCAGAAAAGATGTAGAGCGGACATAAACAGTGTTTTTTAAGTGTGATAATGCGATCTTTATTCTTCTCTTCCTCTTTTCCAAGGTGAAGTAGAATAAAATCATAATGCTTTAATTCATCAAAGCGACTAGCAACATCATCGAAGGGATCCGAATACACATTGAAAAATTCTTTTCTTAATAAATCACTCAATGCACTAAATCGTGATGGGTCTTCACTCACAACTAAAATGTTATACATGCAATGCCTCCCCGTAATTCATAATCTATCCATATTATAGATGATTAAATCCTTCATACACACTTCGTATTTCATTGTGAAAGCGTTTCCATATATGCAATTTTGAAGGAAATTTGTGATTTATGCTATTTTTTGCGCAATTCATGATAACGAAATCATTCACCTGTTTTGCGAGATGTTGAATCTTTGTAATGATAGTAAGTATAATTCAAATAGCTGTGTTCGCGCTTTTGAACACGGGTTAAAACACTTCCAATGATTTTTGCGTTGTTAGTCTTTAGATCATTGATGACTCGCTCTGCAACATCAGTTCTCGCTTCCCTGGATGCGAAAACCAAGATGACTCCATCCACAAAAGAACTGATGATCGTCGCATCCGTAACAGCGGTCATGGGTGGTGTATCAATGATGATGCGATCGTAGTGATTCTTTAGTTCAGTAATCAACGCCTTAAGGGGTTCACTCATCAAAAATTCTGCAGGATAAGGTAGTTTTGTCCCTGATGTTAAAATATGTAGATGATCATCGACGATATGAACGGTCTCTTCAATCGAGAGTTTATGGGTTATCATATCTGATAATCCAATTTGGTTAATCACGCGAAATCCGCGATGAATTTTTGGTTTTCTTAAATCCATATCAATCAAGAGAGTCTTTAATCCACTTTGAGCATAGACGGTGGCTAAATTGATCGAGGTTACAGTCTTACCCTCCATTGCCATGGTTGATGTTAAAGCTATCGTTTTGATGTCTTGATCAAAATGCGAAAGCTCAATGTTTGTTCTTAATTTACGGTATTGTTCAGTGATGACAGAATGCGGGTCTTGGCTAGAGATAGGAATGTAACTCCCTAATTGCTGATTTCTTTTTCTGATTTTCATAAGCGTTCAATCTCCTGTTCCATCTGATATTCAGGTATCATCGCAAGCAATCTCAATCCAAGTCTTTCCTCAATATCGACAGGTGATTTGATCGTCTTATCAAAGATTTCAAAAATAAATACAATACCAACACCGATGATCCCACCTAATAGAATGCTGATGACCATATAAAGTAAACGGTTAGGACCACTGGGAAGCTCAGGTCTATCGGCAACGTCTAAAATTTCAATGTTATCGAAGCCCTCATAGTTTAAGGAAATCGTCTGCATGACAGCAACCGTTTCATTGGCGATGTTTTGTGACAACGTTTGACTATGTGTTACGACAGCTAATTTAATCACTGGAGTATCTTGTACGCCGGTTATGGTCATCATGTCGCGAATCTTATCATTGGTCACATCGAGACCAAGGTTTTGTTTGACCTGATTGATGACAAGATTACTTTTCGCAAGTTCAGTATATGTTTTAGTCAGTTTTTGCGAGAAGTTAAAATTTTGTTCATTGGTTTGATTTTCATTTTCGACCAGGACAATCATCGATGTGTTTGCAGTATATTCATTGTCGATCATCATGTATGCATATACATATCCGATGATTGAAACAATGAAAACAGAGCATACGATGATGTACCATTTGTTAAAGAGCATACGACATAGTGTGCCCAAATCAATTTCATGTGTTAGTTCTTTCTCCACGAGTGTATCCTTTCTATGCGGTTCTTCCAATGATTTTGGCAGGATTGCTGACGTAAAGTTTTTCGGCATACGCCATGCCCTTTTTCTTGCTTACATAATGATAGCTCTTCTTAAGTGAATCATACGTTTCGATGTGATGCACATCGGAGGCGACACAATCAATCAGATCGTCTCTAAGAAGACGTTTAGCAATCCTTGATGGACGGTCACATTGATAGGGTAATAGATGGGATGATGAAACCTGGAAGAGCGCGCCATCAGCCTTGAGTTGAATCAAATCTTGATAGGACAGATAACCAATACGTTCAGGATGCGCAATAATCACTTTATATCCTGAGTGATTGAGATCGTAGAGCACATCATCAATCTCTGATTTACGCATCGAAAAATCAACGAGTACATACGATGTTCCCTCTAGTGTGTAACCTTGTTTGAGGGTACTTAACATGTGATCGTGCTCATCAACTTCTGCACCGAGATGCAGTTCAAGCTGTAGTCCTCTTTTAGTCACTTCATGCTTTAGTATCGCAAAGTTCTTATCGATTTCTTCTTTCGCCGATTGATAGGTACGATATAAAGATACATGGGGTGTCAACATTAAAGCCTTCACCCCTATGTCGTGTGCCTTTTGGATTAAATTCATGGCATCTTCTAATGTTTGTGCTCCATCATCGACGCCAAAAAGAATATGCGTATGCAGATCAATCATGATGCCCCTCCGTGTGTTGTATATGCTGCTTATTATACATAAAATATCTTTCATTACTTTTTCGTTATGATAATCATGAGAAAGAGCGCTGAATATTATTCATTTCAAATGATTTGAATTATCGTATCTTTCACCATTAAATAGGATAATCCATCCTATAAAGAGCCCTATTCATGATAAACAAAAAAATCCGTATGTGACGGATTTTAGAAAGAGTTATGTCAATGGAATTTCATAAACATGAAGTTGTGTAATGCCCAACACATAGTAAATATGATCTTTTGGAACATCACGAAACTCATGAATCATCCGTCCCCCGGCTTTTAAGACCGACTTAATGGATCTTAAATTGTTGGGATCACATGTCACGATGATTCGTTCATAACCATGTTCTTTGGCAAGTTCTAGGATGATTTGAAGCGCATAGTAACTATAACCATACCCGCGATAAGCGGTATCAATGGTGTATCCAATATGACCGTGAATCATCGTCATCTCATTAAATCCTAATCTTAAGGTAATCGATCCAATCTTTTCATGTCCCAGCATGATCATGTAACAATAATTGGGTAAATCCTGAGGAGGATTTCCAGGATAAAAACCTTGAAGGCGAAGGTGAATCATCGGCCCCCTCAAGTTTTCTTTATCCAGTAACTTTTGATGAATCAGACAATCGTAAGACATAGACTCTCCTACATATACCAAAGCGATAAAGCGATGAGGATTTGTGCCCCATAGTAGGTCACCAAATTTAAGACAACCATCATCTTCGAAGACTGTGGTGTGTAATAGATGGGTGCTAAAATGAGATCAGAAATTCCAAAGAGAATTGCACCAAGCATAAAGATGAGATAGGCTACGTTTTGAGCACTTATCGTCATCAAAAATACACCTTGACCAATCATCAAAAAAATCATGTATGCATAAACATATGAAGGCATTCTAGCTATCCCCATGTCAAATTTCATGACCTTGCTCATGATGACAACAATCACCATGGCGATCATCCCCATTCCATATGACATCCACGAAAGGTTTTGAATGGTTGATAATCCCACAAGATAAAAGAGATGACCCATTGCAAAACTGATAATACCCAATACAATAATCGTCTTATCTTCTTCTTTGGGTCTTAGAGGTCTTAATGCTAACACGATATCCCCAATTAGTCCACAGGCTAGACCTAAAAGAATCCATCCTAAGGATTCAGGATATGCACTTTGCACAAAAAGCAGTCGTGTCACCCCAAGCAAGATAAAGCTTAAACTTGCTAATGCCTTGATAAAAAGAGCAAAGAGGGGTTTTTGTGTGAGTTCAACGGTGATGTAGATCATCATCATGACGACTGCAAGCACTAAAAAGGGATAAACCATAATCTCACTCCTTCGTATCTTTAAAGTAGATATCAGAGATTAAAAAGCGATTAAAGAATTTTTGTCTCACCCGTGTTTCATGGGTATCAAAAAAGAAGAGAGAGAATGCTTCCCAGAGAAGGAACCAACCACCAATAAAGAAGCCTTCAATCATGATATTGATAAAGAGTGAAATATGGGTCACATTTCTTAAAAGATAAGCTGCACTTAAAAAGAAAAGCGCGATGATAAAATAGACGGCTAATCTTCTGTAGTTATGGGAAAGTTGTTTATGGATGACAGAAAGTACAATTTTAAAATTGTTCATGACCGAGGTAATGGATTTGAACTCTTTATCCAAGTCTCTTTTTTCTTTGGGCATATAGAAACAGAGTTCCAGTTTTTCATGAATGGGTATTTCGGTTGCTGCCTGTTCCAAATAATCCATGAGTTCCGGTTCTAAGTCTTTACGTCTTAAAGGTGATGCATCCCAACCGTTAAAGAGTTCACTGTAGTCATCCAGTGATACTTCAACGATATAAGCTTTTGTTTCAGGGTTGGTGTTATATAAAGCCAGTGATTCTGATTTTTTATGTTTCATCGGGGTATCCTTCTTATCGTGGTGCTAGACCTCCAATTGAATGAGTTTCTCATAGAGGGGTAATCTAAAATGCTTTAAAACTTTTAACATACGCAGTGTATTAAACATGCCATAACGTCCTTCTTCCAACTTAAAATGAATCAGTCCACTGATCTGACTCCCCTTTGGCATAAAAGGTCCTCTCATTTGAGCAACAAGTTGGTTAATCGCATCCGTCAACCTCAAATGATCAGGATATTTGATGGAGGTTAAATATTCTAGTACTCTTAAAATGTCATACTTCCATCTTGGAGGATAAGATGGCTTTATCATCTGGGGATGAATCGGTTCCTTGGTTTGATGGGCTTGATAAAGATTGCGTTTGAGTAAACATTCAATCCCTGCAAGCATGTGCATGCGCACGTCTTGAATACGATATGTATAACCGTACTCAATCCAATCGCGAAGTGCTTCTAAAATAGAAAGTGTGGTGTGAACAGAAGATATTTTAGGGCTTGGTTTTCTTTCCCACGCGCAATTCCATCCACCATCAGGCATGGTGTGATCTAAGATGTAATCGACCATCTCAAACATCTTAGGATCTTTACTTTTTCCATAACATGCTAAAGAAAGTAACATGCCAACGATGCACATATCTTGATGAACCAAACGGTTATGCATGCCTTTTTCTTTCCATTCGTGGGTGAGTAACGTTTGAAGTGCATCCTGATAGATTGGATGATTGGGATCTATTTCCATGTATTTGAGTTCTAGCATGGTGTAATGTGTTGAAATCCACTTAGGTCCATAAATACCGTTGCCCCACATGTGTTTAATGGGATCATAAAGATCAAGGTAGCGCAAAATATAGCCATCCTCTATGTATTGAACCTTTTGATTCAATAGATGCTTTTGAGTCAGTCTTTTGATGATAGGATCGGATTCAATTAATACATCGATGACATTCATGAAAACACCTACTTTTGACAATGTGGACAATAGATAAC
>DIKN01000117.1:0-2941 GCA_002424575.1 Acholeplasmataceae bacterium UBA5617
ATTATGATTCAAAAACACTCGGAGGTGCACAGGGTTATTTGGTTGAGGAAGCACTAGAATTACTTAAAAAAGATGTAGCAATTCCTGAAATTATCAAGGCTTTAGATCAGCAGCGTTATCATGATTCACTCGCCATTTATACAATTAATACGTTAAAGTACCTAAAAAAGGGTGGACGTATTGGTAAAGTTGAAGGGACGATTGGTGATATTTTAAGGATTAAGCCCGTTATCACAGTTAATGACGAAGGCGTCTATATTACCCTCTCAAAAGGTTTTGGATTAACGAGATCATTATTGAAAATGAAAGATTTATTAGTTGAAAAATTTGGTGATCAAACCATTGATCTCACTGTGCATTATGGTAATGATTTGGAAAAAGCAGAATCACTCGCTCAAACATTAAAAAAAGCACTTCATGTAAGAAATGTCGTTTTATCACCATTAACTCCCGTTTTAGGCATTCACACTGGCCCCATGATGTTTTCATTTATTGCACGGAAAATCAATTAGCATATCATGAAAAATGAAAATCACTTTAGACATTCTAAGGTGATTTTTTGCTTATAAAACATCGACATGTAATTAAAAATGCTGGTTGTCAATATCAACATGATATTATTCGAAGATAGCTTGAATTATCATCATGATTGCAGGACTTGCCAACATTTCCATTCTAATTGACGGGGAATGTACGCATATAAAATCGTGTGATATATTTATCGGTAAAATAGAGAGACGTTTAAATAAAAGTGTCTCTTTTTCATTTTATTACCATGACGATCAATAAATAAGCTAAACAAGGTTTCATGTTTTCATGTATTTTAATTTGAGTGGCGAAAAAAATATATATATATGCATAAAAATATCTAAAAGTGATTGTTTTATGTTTTTTTTAATGGTAAGATATAAACAAATCACTGTTTCAATCAACAAGTTAATCGATAAAAGAGATGAGAGAAAAAAAACTACAAACAGATTTTTAACTCTCATTATTTTTTCTAAGTGGTATGACCTATTTTTTTTCCAATTTAAAGAAAGCGCTTACTCACTCATGAATCTAAAAACACTAAACGAACTAAATCAAGATATTTTGATTAAAGAAACATCCGAGCTTTCTTTTTTACGTTATGGAAAAATCATCAATATCAACCTTTTTGAGCCATACATCCAATATCTTGATCAACATACACACATTCCAAAAACCCTCAATCAGTATATTGCTGATGATCCTCTCATTCATGAAGTATTTAAAAAGCCTCCACTTCTAGATGATATCTTTGGTGATATGCCACTTGAGTATGGTTATGTCAATGGCAACAATTCCTATTTAAATGCATTAGAATTTCACCCTTCACCAGAAATCAATATCGCTATCACGCCTCTTGTGCTGATGTTAGGACATACCGAAGACATCAAAGATTTTGCCTATGATGTATCACAACTTGAAGCATTCTATGTTCCGGCCAATACAGCAATCGTCATCTATCCGACAACCCTTCACTTTTCTCCCTGTAAAGTGAGTGATGATGGTTTTAAATGCGGAGTCATACTGCCGTATGGAACCAATATGGCATTTATATCTGCCGAAGATAAGAAAAAATGGAACGACCCGTTGCTGTATAAGACAAACAAACGGTTACTTGCCCACCCCGATAATAAAACACTTCTTGACTTAGGTGCATATCCTGGACTTCAAGGTAAAAATATCAAGATTGAATACAAGTGAGAACTATGCTAAAAATCATTCGACAAAACGATCAACTCAATATTCTATTTAAAGATGAAATCATCATTCATCATACATCCCAAGAACCATCTTTTTATGTTGGTCAAGGATTGGAATCAATCGATAGTTATCGAGGTAATTTTGAGATTGATGATTATATTAAAACACGTATTCCTCTATCGAATGTTGATGTAGAAGATCAAACACTCGTATTCTCTCATCAAGAAATTAAACTAACATTAAAGCTATCCGTAGAAGATGATCGCTTAATCGGTCAGTTTAATCTCAATCAACCGATGAATCGTTTTTGGTTCCGTCTCTTTGCAGAAAATAACGAGTCTGTTTATGGATGTGGCGAACAAAGCTCATACTTTAATCTTAAGGGTAGAGATTTCCCCCTATTTACAAGCGAATCCGGTGTGGGAAGAGACCCTCATTCATTGACGACGTTTTATGCGAATCTCAAAGATAAAGCTGGTGGTTATTACTATTCCACGTATTATCCCGAAACATCGATCATTAGCAGCCGAAAATACTGGTTTCATTTAAACACCTATGCATATTCCATCTTTAATTTTAAGCATCCCCATTTTCATGAGTTATTTACATGGGAAATTCCTCAGGGGTTTGTATTATCAAAAAAAGAACACTATACCGAACTTCTCTCCGATTTAACAGAAGTCACCGGAAGACCGCCACTCCTCCCCGATTATCTTCTCGATGGGATGATTTTGGGCGTTCAAGGTGGTCTTGATCAAGTTTTAAAGTATTTAAAACAAGCTAAAGATAAGGGTGTTCAGGTTTCAGGTCTTTGGTGCCAAGATTGGGCGGGTTATCGGTTCACAACATTTGGTAAAAGACTATATTGGAACTGGAAACTTAACGAATCCCTTTATCCCAAACTTCCAGAAGTCATCAAAGAACTTGAAAAAGAAAATGTTCATTTCCTAAGCTATATATGTCCGTTTTTACTTGAGAATGAATCCTTATTTTTAGAAGCAGAGAGTCAGGGTTTCTTAGTCCTCAATCAAAAAAATGAAAGTTATAAAGAGGATTTTGGTGAATTTTTCTGTGGCATCGTGGACTTAACGAACCCTCTTGCGTTCGATTGGTATAAGGGTATCATCAAGAAGAACTTAATCGCTTTGGGTATTAAAGGTTGGATGGCAGATTTTGGTGAGTATTTACCGATTGACTGCAAACTACATAATGG
>DIKN01000117.1:3128-5800 GCA_002424575.1 Acholeplasmataceae bacterium UBA5617
CTTTCTGTGGGTATCATTGGAAATCCATTCACACACAGTGATATTGGGGGATATACGTCGCTTCACGGGAATATTCGCAGTAAGGAATTGTTTGATCGCTGGTGCGAAATGAATGTTTTTACCTCCTATATGCGCACCCATGAGGGCAATCGTCCAAAAGATAATTTTCAATTCTATCACAATGATGATACCTTGAATCATATGGCACGCATGACTCACATACGTCTTGCACTAAAACCCTACATTAAACATCTCTTTCATGAAGCCACACTCCTCGGATTTCCCGTTCAACGACCCCTGTTCTTTCACTATGAAGATGATGAACAGGCTTATGAGTTACAATATCAATATCTCTTTGGAAAAGATATGATGATTAAACCTGTTGTGAGTGAATCACAAAGCTCAATGAACGTGTATCTTCCTCATGATGAATGGGTTCACATATGGACAGGAAAACATTACCAAGGTGGTCAAGAAGTTACTGTGGATTGCCCGGTGGGCTATCCTCCCGTGTTTTATAGAAAAAAATCATCCTTCAGTTTCATATTTGAATTGATAACCAAGACATATCATTAAGGAGACTTTATGACGACAAAAGTACAGTCGTATCGCAATTATCGATTTAAGCAAAAAGCGATCCCCTACATCTTTTTAGCGCCGAACTTATTCATATTCTCCGTATTTATTATTCTTCCTGCTATCATTGGGATTCTTTATTCGTTTACTGATCGCACGCTGTTCACCTTTGGTTCAGCCAATTTTATTGGTTTACAAAACTATGTGAAGATTTTTAAAGATGAATATTTTATCAAAGCTTTGAAAAATACGATTGGCTTAGTTATGGTGACAGTCCCCCTCATGTTTACGGTTGCGTTACTTCTTGCAACACTGCTGAAACAGCCGATCAAATGGCTTGGGTTTTACCGTAGCGTATATTATTGGCCAGTCATGATTTCGGCTATTGTTGTTGGGATCATTTGGCAGTGGATTTTAGCCGGAAACTACTCACTGTTCAACATTACCCTTCAAGGCTTTCATCGTTTTCTGTCATCTATTGGTCTTATATCTACCCCATTTACGGTTTCACCGACTTTAAGCGATGGACGATTTGCTTGGATTTCAGTTGTCTTTGCTATCCTTTGGTCAAGATCGGGTTATTACATGATCATCTTCTTAGCAGCCCTATTAAGTATTCCTGAAACGCTTTATGAAGCTGCTGAAATGGATGGTGCAAGTCGGTTTCAACAGTTTAGATTTGTAACAATCCCCTCCATCAAAGCAGCACGTGTGATGGTTCTCATCTTAGTCACGATGGAAATTTTCAAAATCTATCCTTTAGTCGTGACTTTCACAGGTGGGGGACCCTTTAGAGCAACCGAGTTTACTGTTCAATATATATATGAAATGGCATTCAGATATTACCAAATAGGTCAAGCAAGTGCCATGTCTGTCGTGATGCTCATTATTGTGACTTCATTCTCGGGGATTATTTTCTTTAGTTCGAAACGGGGTGAAAATCAATGAGAAACAAGCGTCAAGTTATCACCGCTCAAACGATTGCAACCCTTCTTGTCTTTGTCTTTTTAGTTCCTGTGCTGTATACCATTTTGTCGTCATTCAAAGAGATGGCAGAATTATTCTCAACGACACCGACATTCTTTCCTAAAAAATGGTCATTTGCGAATTATATACACGTGCTATCTTCAGGTAATTATTTAAGATATATCCTCAATTCGTTGATTGTGGCAACCACATCCACGATTATCGCAATTGTCATTAACACGATGAGTGGATATGCACTTGCAAAGTTTAAATTTAAAGGTTCAACCGTGATCATGATTGTCATTCTATCGACCATCATGCTACCGCTTGAAATCTTTATGGCACCCATCTTTAAGATCATTACATTCTTTGGCATGTATGATTCTCTATGGGCGATTATCATTCCCCCTGCAGCTACCCCAACAGGAATCTTCTTAATGAGACAATATTTACTCACTATACCGGATGATATTATCTGTTCAGCAAGAATAGATGGGGCATCCGAATGGAAAATATTTACAAAGATCATCATTCCTAATGCAAAACCCGCAATTGCAACCCTAGCCATTTTCTCTTTTATGTGGCGGTGGAATGATTATATCTGGCCGCTAATTTCAATCTTTAGTCCAGAAAAATATACACTTCAACTCGCTATTGCTAATCTCACGGGTGAGTTTGGTACAGATTATACATCGGCTTTAGCTATATCTGTTTTCTCGATGATTCCGATGCTCATTATCTTTATTTTATTCCAGAAACAATTCATTCAAGGAACCGTAGAATCAGGTATGAAAGGATAATCATCTGTCAAAGACAGATATTATATAAAAATAAGGAGGAACATATGAAGAAATTTGTTTTAGTCTTAGTTACAGTAATGGCAGCATTCTTTATGTTTGGCTGTAACAACAAGGGTGAAGACGAACTTACCATGCTTTGGTGGAGTGATGGAACTGAAGGTTTCGTTATGCAGACATTGCTTAACCGCTATGAAGTAGAAACAGGTGTGAAAATTACGTTAGTTTCTACCCCATACAATGAGTATGAACAACGTCTTGCTACCATGATTAGTGGAGGTCAAGCACCTCATCTTGCAAGAGTCACCGAAGGTCATCTCAACAACTTCCAAG
>DIKN01000037.1:0-7360 GCA_002424575.1 Acholeplasmataceae bacterium UBA5617
TATTTGATTTTGTGTTTATAAAATTTCATTTTATCCATCACAGAAATCATCTGCGTGAATGTTCCTTCTGCTGTATCGGTGAATGCTTCACCTAAGACAGTAAATTTCGAATCAATGGTATCGATAAACCACAGAAGGAGTGCTTCACCTGTTTGTGGCTTTTTGGGTGATCCAAAATTGAGTTGACCATGATGGGAAATGATCATATGTTTGAGCATGAGAACTTCTTCACTTTCGTGGTAACCGAGTTCATGGGCGATACGATCAATATCAATGGTCTGCATGACAAGATGTCCAACAAGAAGTCCTTCTTTGGTGTATTCACCATCGACACCACTGATTTCATTGATTTTTGACATGTCATGAAGAATCGTTCCTGCATAAAGTAAATCTTTATTGAGATACGGATAGACATGAATGAAGGGATCAATCAGTTTTAACATGGTGTAGGTGTGATGAGATAGACCACCGACGTATGCGTGGTGGAATTTGGTTGCTGCTGGGTGGAGATAAAAGGTTTTTTCATTGGCTTTGTATATGGTTTTTGTAATCTTTTTCAAGATTTCATTGTCAATTTTATTCATGTACGATTCAATGCCCCGCTTGATTTGCATCATGGGGATAGGTGCGTAGACATAGAACTTTTCGAGAACTTCTTCCAATGCTTCATCATTTAAGACGGTTTCTGCCGGCACGATGCTGATGCACTTTAAAACGAGTTCATCTTCAATTTTTACAACAGCTAAAGCTTCAAACTGGTACACTTTCCCCATCTGAAGTAACGTGAGTTGTTCAAATTCAAGTTTTAAATTGATGTGTTCACCTTCGGTGGTCATTACGGTTGTATTGCAAAAGTGTGCACCTGAATTGATCGATTCGACTTTCGCCACGATTTTGTAGGTTTGATTTACGTTCAGTTCCATCATTTCACTCCTTTATATGGTCATGAAGATAAACTTCAAGATCTTCCTTTTCATTTTTTAGTGTCCCCTGGAGGATGGCCTTTACCATCTCGGTTTGCATCTGTTTGACCCATGAACCCGCCTTTTTCCCTGTGATCTCAATCATTTCAGGTGCACGAAGTTTTAAGTCTAGATCACTTTGTATGGGAAGTCGACTAAAATCATATTCGATCTGTTGTTTTAAGTTTTTTGTTTTACCGAGCATGTAGGATACTCTGTTTCCGAGCAAACATAGGTCAAGACCATAGGTATAAAGCGTATAAGGATCATAGGGTTGAGGAAGTTTCGCAAGATAACTGCCCATTTCATAACGATGGCGATGTTTATTCGAAAATGTCCATTCTTTAGGAACCCCTCCATGAAGGGTGAATGCCAATGTGAAAAATGCATCAACAAAAGGTAATTCTTCCATCTTTTGGGTGTAGAGCAATCCCTCTTTTAAACCGGGTAACACTTCATGGACTTGTGTCGTAATTAACGATTGAATGGCTCTTTTGAGATAAGGTCCTTTAAACATTTTAATCAATTCTGCTAAGACGCGTTCATTGGAGATTTTAGGAATCATGTATCTAAATTCAAAGATGGCATCACGTGTTTCTTTTTCGATTTGAAAGCCCAGTTTAGACTGAAAATAAAAGGCACGCATCATCCGCAATGCATCTTCTTCAAACCGTGTTCTTGGATCACCAATGGCACGTATAAGTTTTGATTGAAGATCGGCTTGACCATTCACATAATCAACGATTTCATACTTATCATTCATTAAAAGACCGTTGATTGTAAAATCACGACGCTTCACATCATCTTCAACGGTTGCTTCAAAACTAACCTCTTCAGGATGACGTGCGTTTTGATAAGGTCCATCAATTCGGTAAGTGGTCACTTCAAATGTATCTTGACCATAGAAAACCGTAACGGTCCCATATTTAATGCCTGTAGGTGCTGTTTTAAACAGTTTGGCAACCTGGTATGGTTTCGCATTGGTTGTAATATCAATATCTGTTAAAGGCATTTTTAAAAGATGGTCGCGCACAGCACCACCGACGATATAACCCTCATAACCGTTTTGTTTTAGGACTGCAATGACTTTCATTGCTCGATTAATTGTACTCATTTTTTCACCGTTTTTATTATATCACGAAATGAAACAATTGATGGGGCGTATTCGTTGATGGATCAACCTTTTCGTGATAAATTACCCATGAGGTGAAAAGATGAGAAAAGTCATATTATACATTGCGATGAGTTTAGATGGTTTTATCGCAGGTGAACATGATGACCTAACCTTTCTGGATGGTTATGAGCATGTTCAATTGGTTCAATCCTCCTATGATCATTTAATGTCTAAGATCGATACGATTGTCATGGGAAGACGAACCTACGATTGGATCATGAGGACATCATCATGGCCATATCATGGATATCAAACCGTGGTCTTTACATCAAAACCGATTGAATCGCCTTATGCAACCATGGTGTCTTCACCATCTGATGACTACATCGAACATTTAAAAACAACAACAGGAAAAGATATTTGGCTTGTCGGTGGTGGAATACTTGCATCGGAACTCATCAAAAAGGAGCTTGTCGATGAAATCGTGCTTGCACTCATTCCTAAACTTCTCGGTCAAGGTGTTCCTCTCTTTCGAGAGGTGAAAGCTCATTTTGAGCTCATCGAAGTCGAACATGAACGTGGATTAATACTAGCAACCTATAAAAAATAAATGGCCTTGTTTGGCCATTTTTCGTTATGACAGGATAGGTTTGATATAAAATGGAACTTCAGAGAGATATCCATCAAGGTAATGGGTATGAAGCACGAGTTCTAAGGTAGAAGATGGATCGATGTCTTCTTTCTTTACCGATGCTACAACGAGGTATCGTATCACATCTTCTGTTACCCACTGACTGACCTGTTCGACATGTAAAGCCATATCAATGACACCATCGCGTTGATAAATCCCTGCAACATCTTTGATGAGCTGTGAAGATGAACGATAAGACACCGATAAAATAAGCATGTTTTCTTCAAAAAATGACTCAGCAAGATGATATCGATCATCGGTAAACACGTGTTGATATGCCGCATATGAATCAAGCAACAGCACATTCTGATAACCAAGTTCATCGTATCGTGAATCTTCATCGATGCTCAACATGATCTCCATGACTTGATAGTCAACGTTAGGATGGGTTTGTTCGCGGTTTTGATAGTGATCGGCCTTGATAATCACATCATCGATGAGGCAATCTTGTGTCAATACAAACGATTCCCCAATTGTATGGAGTTCAAAGGTGATGGATGTAGATGGATCAAGCAATGCTTTGATTAAACCAAAATCTTGAAAAAAAGTTTGTTTGCTTGAATAGGTAAGGATGATCAAAGGTGAGTATGATGAAGTATATATATCATGATAACGCCATTGATTGATGGCATTGTTTTGAATATACTCAAGATGGTGTTGCTCGTAAAATAGTTTAATCGCTTGTCGATCGATACTATCTTGTGAAGGATATTGATAGGGTGTTTGAATCCAAACGTTAGCATAATAAAAATATGCAGCATCGATATCACGATAGAACTTCTCGGGGTATACATAAGATGCTGGAACATAATGTAATAGATCATCCTGATGAGGTATCAAATCATCAAGAGGTTGTGTTTGCTCACAGCCGATCAATAAAATACTCATGCATAAAATAAGCAACATTTGGATTGTTCGTTTCATCCTATCCCTCCTTGTATGACTTATTTTCACTTTACATCATGAGATATAATATATCAAGTTAAAACAGATAACATGCAAAATGACGCGACAAAAAACAAAAAGTGAGGTATCTCACTCTTCTTTGATGAATACGCCTAATCCAATGACATCAGGACCAATATGAGCGCCTACAACAGGTGTAGAAGGTGCTTCATATAGATGTTCAAGTCCTAATTCAGATTTTAAAATCTGAAGAAAATAATCGCGTAATTCGGGATTACCTGTGTATAATACATAGGCATCATACGGTCTTCCTTGTGTGTAATCTTTGACTTTATCGGTGATTGAATGTAGGGCATGCTTAATATTTCGAATCTTTTCAATCGATAAAATATGACCACTTTCTTGAACTTGAAGGATGGGTTTTATTTTTAATAGTTTACCCATAAAAGCTTGTGTACCTGATAATCTTCCATTTAAAACGAGATGGGTCAATGAGTCAACCGCAAAGAAAATGGTGTTTCTTTTCCGCATCTGATCGAGTCTTTCTTCAATCTCATCAAACGTTTTACCATCTTGAATCATTTGATCTGCTTCGAGTGCAAATAAACCTTCAGAAAAACAGACCGTCTTCGTATCAAATAGACGAATCTCCATTTTACCTTCGAGTTCTTTCATGGCAAGTTTGATCGCATTATGCGTCCCCGATAAAACCGATGCGATTGTCGTCACAAAGCACGCGTCATATCCTTGTTGATAAAGATCTTCAAAAAACTGAATAAGTTCTCCCACAGAAGGTTGACTTGTCTTAGGAACCATGTCTGGATGTGTGCGCATGATGCGATAAAATTCATCAGCTTTCATGTCATCACCATCCAAATAAGCTTTGTCATGCATAAAAAGTTTGATGCGAATGATCTTAACCTGATGTTCACCTTGATAATAATCTAAACCACCTGTCGAGGTGTCAACGACACAACGTTTCATTCTTAATCCCCCATTCTTGGATAAGCATCCTCATGCTATCACACTTTGAAAAAAGTGTAAATATGTTATACTAAAATTGGTGATGATCATGCGTTATTTGAAAGAAAAATCAACTTATACCTACGACGTCAATAAATCGCAGTTCATCGCGATTTTATACCCTTTACAACATCAACATGATATTAAGACATTCATCGAAGAAGCCAAAAATTTATATCCCAAAGCTGATCATTACTGCAGCGCATCGCTATATGGCGATGACCAGGAACAACAGACTGCAGATGATGATGGAGAACCCAGTAGAACCGCTGGATTGCCGATCTTAGACGTTTTAAAGCACCACGATGTCACCAACATCCTGTGTGTGGTCATACGCTATTTTGGAGGCATTAAATTGGGTGCAGGTGGATTGGTTAGAGCGTATAGCCATGCTGCAGCAGGTGTGATGAAAACTTCTTCTTTTTATATAAAAAAATGGGTTAAAACCTATCGCATCCGCGTTGATTATACCCATGTGGATAAGATTGATCATTACTTATGCGAAAAGGCTACGATTATCGATAAAGGATATACCGAGATCGTAACCTACCACATTGCACTTTTACCCGATATTTCAAACATTGATGATATCGTGTATCTCTTAAAAACCATTGAACCCCTAGAAGATCAACTACGCTATCTCGATGCGTAGTTTTTTAATCACCAAATATGCCCTGGGTGTATCGCGATGTATTCATTTCAATTCTCATCCAAGAGGTGCGATCCATGACATACCCTCTAACATAACTGATCTGTTCAGAATATGTCGTGCGATTCACCATCTGCCAAGGATTGGGCCATATATAGGACGTTAAAATCGGCCAACGTGTAAAATTGCGTTCAGCAGATTCGTTTAAGGATGTCCCTAATGTTTCAATTAACGCGATAACATCGGGTAAAATATCCTCATAAAACATATGAAAACGTTCCTTAAATTGGGTTCTGATTTCAGGTATTTGCATCATCAAGATAAACATGCGATTTTTCCATGTGCGCATGCCATACCAATTTTCTGGTCCGTAATCGATATAATCCGCATTGCCATATGCAAAATCAAAATCCCAAAGTGGACCGTACTCAATCGGTCCATTTTGTCTTTTAATCATAAAGACTGAACTCCAACCCACATCCACATTTTTTGAAATCTCATGGATAAGGAAAAAATCGATGGCTTGATTAACATTGAGAAGTTGCTGATAACCCTGTTTTTGGATGAGAGCCTCCTCAAGTTCATACATCTTGCTGGCTAAATAGTTCGTGTGTTGTCCGGTATATAGAAGTTCATCTGGATCCGGATCTTTGATTTGATAAGCATGTCTGTCGACTAAGAACCAATCAAAACCTTCTACTTCATTTTGTTCATAAAACCGCATATCAAGTTCAAAGAAATAATGGGTATTTAAGGTTCCAGCGATAGACGCTAAATTTAACTTATTGGGATGATTTTCTACATGTTCGGTGAGCACGTAAACACCTCGATAGTCATTGTTAACATAAAGTTCGACAAACCGAACATCGAGTGCATAGTTGATCGTGGAAAAGCGAGATGCCATTTTTTGTGTGATGACATTACGGATGAGTGATTTATCGGCATACTCAGCAAGAAGCACGTAGTTCTTCGCTTCTTTCATGCCCAATACGGATGTATTTTTATCGAAGCGGAGTCTAAATGGCTTCTTTTCATAAACAAACCACGTCGAATTACCTCGACCTCTTAATCCCGCTTCACTCGTTTCATGATCTATGACACGTTGTCCGTTTTTAACCGTTTCAATTTTGACAGAAACACGTTCATAAGTCTCTTTAGTTACCGCATCAATCGATACGTCTAAATCGAGATACATGACGTTTTGATTATACCCAGATTCATATGATAATAGGGTGATGATCTTGTGGAATGTTTTTTCGGTTTTTCCACGCTTAATCGTCACATATAGGATACCCTCTTCATCATAAAAAGGGCTCACATAGCGAAAAACATCCTTTGTCGCTTTTTCCTTCCATGTGAATGTGACATCATATTCATCGAGTTCAGAAAACTCAAAATCAGCATTAATATGATTGGGGATTGCTGAAAGAACATCTGCTTCTAGCGCCAGAATGTCTTCTGTATAATCCTTCAATGAATCACAGGCATATAGCCCGATCAAAATGCTAAAGATGCTGATTATCATCACAATTTTTTTCATGTTCACCTACAAAAAAACATAGGATGTCCTATGCTAATTGAAATACCCAATCAAAAGTTCGGACCATTTGACCATCACCTCAGCGAGCATATGCGCCATGATCAGTGATAATAAAAAATAGGCCGCTTTTATTTCCCATATCTTAAATTTTTCAAACTTGTTTTCGATATGAAGGGCACGTAATATTCTTAAGGCAACAGCAAAGAAGATGATGAGTGACGTGAAATAAATCAGTTCATTCATAATTGGCCTCCTAGAGTTGACCTGCCTTGCTCTTCATGATATTTTCTTTTAACTCTTTTTCTAACTTTGAAAAATCGACGTTTTCTTTTTTTGTCATCTCTAACTTTTCTTTTTTCATCGCATCAAAAGCATGTTTAGCTTGATCAAGTGTTTGTCCAATTTGTGCTTCCAATGCTAAGATTGAAAGGACGTGATCTCTAAACTCAACCAAGGCTTGTTCGAGAACCAAAAA
>DIKN01000037.1:7510-9620 GCA_002424575.1 Acholeplasmataceae bacterium UBA5617
AGGACTTCGCCTTCTTCACAGCATCCTCAATGGTCCCAACCATCATGAACGCTTCTTCTGGTAGTTTATCGTGTTTGCCATCGATGATTTCTTTAAAGCCACGTATGGTATCTTTGAGGGGAACAAAGGATCCGGGAACACCGGTGAACTGTTCAGCCACGTGTGTGTTTTGGGATAAGAAATTTTGTAACCGTCTTGCACGATGCACGATCAACTTATCTTCATCGGTGAGTTCATCCATACCTAAAATGGCGATAATGTCGAGAAGTTCATGATAACGTTGAATCATTTTTTGAACGGTACGTGCGACATCATAGTGTTCTTTTCCAACGATGTGAGGGGCGAGTGCACGCGATGTGGATGCGAGTGGATCGACAGCGGGATAAATCCCAATTTCAGTCAATTTACGCGAAAGGTTTGTGGTTGCATCAAGGTGTGAGAACACCGTGGATGGTGCTGGGTCTGTGTAGTCATCGGCAGGGACGTAAATCGCTTGAATGGAAGTGATTGATCCATGCTTGGTTGATGTGATTCTTTCTTGTAAACGTCCCATTTCAGTCGCAAGCGTTGGTTGATAACCTACGGCAGATGGCATACGGCCTAATAGGGCAGAGACTTCACTTCCCGCTTGAATGAAACGGAAAATGTTGTCGATGAAGAGAAGGACATCCGTTTTTTCGGTGTCTCTAAAATATTCAGCCATGGTCAATCCGGTTAAACCTACTCGCATTCTCGCGCCAGGTGATTCATTCATCTGACCAAAAACGAGTGCGGTTTTATCGATAACACCGGATGCTGTCATTTCTTGGAAAAGTTCATAACCTTCTCTTGTGCGTTCACCAACCCCTGCAAAGACAGAGATCCCTTGACGTTCTTGAGCGACGTTATGAATAAGTTCTTGAATAAGAACGGTTTTACCGACACCGGCACCACCAAAGAGTCCAATTTTACCACCTTTGATGTAGGGTGCTAAAAGATCGATAACTTTAATACCTGTTTCAAGAAGTTCAACTTCTGAAGCGAGTTCATGAAAAGGAGGTGACGCGCGATGAATACTCATCTTTGGTGCATCCGTTATGGGTTTGCCATCATCGATGGGTTCACCAAGTACGTTAAAAATTCGTCCTAAAACGGCTTTACCTACGGGGACTTGAACCGGACTACCGGTTGCTTCAACGATGAGATCACGTCTTAAACCTTCGGTAGGTTCGAGTGCAATCGTGCGCACAATACTATCCCCTAAATGGAGTGCCACTTCAAGCGTCACTTTCTTATCACCATTCATGACGATGAGTGCATCATAGATGGCAGGTAGTTTATTTTCAAAATAGACGTCGACGACCGGTCCGATCACCTGTGTAATTTTACCTTGCATCGCTAATCTCCTTTTCTAAACATTGGAGCCATTGACAACGTCAATCAGCTCGGATGTAATTTCTTGTTGACGTGCACGGTGATACATGGTGTGCAGACGTTCAACGATCTCATTCGCATTATCAGTTGCATTTTTCATCGCAATCATCCGCGATGCGTGCTCGGAGAGTTTAGCATCGGAAAGTGCGGAGAAAATGCACGATTCAATATAGATTTCCATCGTCTGTTCGATCACTTCATCAGCGGGGATCTCGTAGATATAATCTGAAGCTTTTTGATCAGGTTTCTCATAGAGAACAGGTAAGATGGTTTGTTTTTTAATGTCTTGCATCGCGGTATTGATGTAATGGCTGTGATAGAGGACAACCTCATCAATTGCCTTGCTTAAAAAAGCATCTTTGATGATGGTCGCATACTGACGAAACGCCATCGTGGTAATATCATCGCGGTTGTAGATAATCTCTTGATTAACCATGGGAAGTTGGTGTTTTTGAGCAAAGTAAAATCCTTTCTTGCCTAAAACAACGACTCTGTAACTGTTGAGATCTAACCCTTGAACATCCTGTAAAAACGATTTAAACAGATTGTTATGATAAGATCCACATAATCCACGATCTGAAGTGATCAAGACGAAGAGTTTTTTTAAACCTTCGCTTGGTTTCATCATGAGATGAGCTTCATCCAAAGAATGACCTGCATATGCCAAAATCTCTTCTATCTTACTGACAAATGATTT
>DIKN01000068.1:0-2029 GCA_002424575.1 Acholeplasmataceae bacterium UBA5617
GTGATATTGATCGAGAAATGTTGCAACATCGTGAGGGTGAATACCTTCAAGATTAAAGGCAATCACAGGATTGTCTGCTGTCTTGTTATAGATCGTAAGACCTTGGATGCTCGATAACTTCGAAAGGGTATAATGATGGAGTTTTTGGGTGTGTTCGTGAATAACATTGAATCCGATGGAATCAATATATTCAATCGCTTTGGCTAATCCAATGGCACCACTAATGACTGGCGTCCCTGCTTCAAGACGCATGGGTGCTTCTTTCCATGTCGCTGTTTCTTTGGTGACCTGATCGACCATTTCACCGCCATATTCAAAGGGTTCGAGGTGATCAAGTAACTTCTTTTTCCCATAAAGGACACCGACACCAGATGGACCAAACATTTTATGACCAGAGAAAGCGAGATAATCGACATCAAGTTGTTGAACATTGATTGCCATGTGTGGTGCTGATTGTGCTGCATCTAGGACGACGATTGCGCCTTGAGCATGAGCAAGACGTGCAATCTCTTGGATAGGTGTTAAATAACCCATAACGTTGGACACATGCGTTAAAGCAACCACTTTCGTTCGGTTAGTCAAGACACTCTTGAAAGCATCCGAGGTGATTCTTCCTTCTTGAGTCAGTGGAATAAAGATGAGTTTCGCTCCTGTTTTTTGGGCAACACGCTGCCACGGCAATAAGGATGAGTGGTGTTCAAGTTCACTCGTAATGATTTCATCTCCTGGTTTGAGCATATCACGATATGCATGTGCAACCATGTTTAATGCCGATGTTGCACCTCTTGTAAAAACAATTTCATCTTGATCAGCATGAATCCACTTGGCAACCATCATCCGTGCATTCTCAAACATCATGGTTGCTTCATACGCTAAGGCATAAGCTCCACGATGGACGTTGACTCCCAACGTATTATAATAAAGATCGACCTGATCGATGACAGGTTTAACTTTAAGAGCGGAGGCTGCGGAGTCTAAGTATGTCAGATGTGGTTGTGTTGCAAAGATAGGAAAATCCTTGCGGATGGATTCTATAGAGATCATATGCGTGAGTTCACCAAATGGATGAAGCGTTCCTTCAAGGGTTCATCATCGATTTCATCAATGATGGGTTTTAAAAAGCCGTTAATGATGAGTTTTTCAGATTCACGCTGTGTCAATCCGCGACTCATCAGGTAATAGAGTTGATCTTCTTCTATCTTACCGATCGTTGCACCATGCCCAGCTTTAACATCATATTCATCGATAAGAAGAATGGGATTAACTTCAACAATCGCTTGATCTGAGGTAATAATGCCTTTGAGTGTTTGGAATGCATTGGCTTGTTTCATTCCTTTTTCAATCTTTTCAACACCATTTAAAACAATTTTACCCTTTTTATTGGCTATCCCAATGTTGGTCATATTGCCTATTGTATTGGGTGCTTGATGAATGATTAAGACGTCGATGTTTTGCTTGTTTTCATCCGATGAAACTGCAACAGCTCGCATTTTCACTTCTGCGCCGACGCCTTGGAGTTCGACATGCATTTTTGCATCGAGTATATCGGAAACAAAGCCACCGATTAAGTCAAGCTTTGCGTCACGTGCTGCTGTGAAATAATGTTCAACAAGACCTTTTTTGCTGGCGAGTTCTGCAACCAACAAATACTTAACTTGAGCATTTTTCTTTGCTTGAAGATTGAGTTTATACTGGTGTGGTGTGGTCTCAGCACTGGCCAGTTCAAGAATGATTTTGATCGATGTATTTTCGGAAACAACGATATCAAGTGATTCGTTATTGTCGTCTTGAATGGTAATTTTTATTGGATCTTCAAAATGGATGTGTGGTGGAATGATGAGTTGCTGGTTTTCAAAACGAAAGTCCTTGGGTAGTTTGGTTTGGACTTTATGATCTTGAATGATGATGTCTTTCATTATTCTTCGCCTTCGGAAAACTCAATACCCAATTCTTCTCTGATCCATTCATAACCATTTTTATCAATTTTTTGTATCAGTTCTGCACCACCGCTCAAAACAATTTTGCCATC
>DIKN01000068.1:2141-16318 GCA_002424575.1 Acholeplasmataceae bacterium UBA5617
GAGTCAATTTCATCTA
Source organism: Acholeplasmataceae bacterium UBA5617 (assembly GCA_002424575.1). GTDB lineage: Bacteria > Bacillota_I > Bacilli_A > Acholeplasmatales > Acholeplasmataceae > Peloplasma. Next base: position 2,158 of record DIKN01000068.1, read on the forward strand.
AAATCGCAAATTTAGGTCTTAAAACTTTTAGCTGTAAGATCTCGTTACGCTTTCTTTCTCCACCAGAAAATCCTTCATTGAGATAGCGATGGGCTAAATCGGGGCGCATCTTTAATTCTTCAACCGTCTTTTCATATTTTAGAGCAAACTGGAATAAACCGACATCTTTTCCTGAAGTCGCTTTAAGTGCCTGACGCATGAAGTCTGAGTTGGTCACACCTGGAACTTCTGCTGGATATTGCATGGCAAGAAACAACCCTGCACGAGCTCTTTCATCAACTTCCATATCCAATAGGTTTTGTCCATCGAGATATGCTTCACCTTCTGTGACTTGATATTTTGGATGACCCATCAGTGCACTGGCAAGTGTTGACTTACCTGTGCCGTTTGGGCCCATGATTGCATGAACTTCACCGGAGTTAACCACAAGATTAACACCTTTTAAGATTTCTTTACCTTCAATACCGACGTGAAGGTTATTTATTTCTAATTTTGCCATAATTTCCTCCTTGAATAAGCCATAACTATTATATAACAAACCCCTCCTAAATGCTATTTATATGCTAATTTAGAAACCCTAAATGGAGGGAAACGTTTTCAATGTAAATTTATGTAAACTTTCATTGATTTTCATTTTTGCGGTGATATAATGAAGGTGTATTGAGCGAGACCTTTTCATTCAATGCTTAATACATCGTATTTTTCTCCCAAAAAATACAGCGCAAACCTCGCTTTGAACGATTCACGGACTGCCATCCACGAGAATCGTTCATCAATGGTTAATTCGTTTGAGCTTCACAAGAGGCTCTTTTTTATACCCCAAAATACGTGATTTACTATACGAAATGAGGGGATTTGTGGTATTCTATTTTTAGCAAATACATATATACAAAAAGAGGTGCTTATCATGATTCATGCTAACAACCGTAGCCGGATGGTGATGTTTGCGATCATCGCTGGTATCATCGTTGTTTTTGACCTATTTACCATCATTACTAATATCTACGTTGCGCCCATTCTTGAGGGATATGGTTTACCTGATATTTTAATTTACTTGAAAACTGCGATTTTCCTACTCCTTTTTATCATGGTCATGATTTGGTTGAAACAAAAAGAACCTAAACTGACGAAAACAACATTTAAACTATTGATGGTTGTAGGAATCCTGATGATTGGCGCATATTTCCTTGCACTATACCTTTACAAGTATATGCTCATTCTTGATACCGCGGATATCATTAAACGTCGTATTTTACTCGGTAACCCCGATCTTTATCTCGATTTTTCTGGGTTAAATTATCGCACATTAATGAATGTGTTGACCATTTTTGGTGGATTTAACTCCGAATTGATTCTTTTTGCTGAAGCGATAGCTTTCTTAATGTGTGTCTATGCTGTCGATAAAATGGATGTGGTAGAAGAGAAAACTCATGTTTATGATTCATTTATGTTTGATGTTGTTCTCTTTCCTTTAGTATCCATCTGGGTGATTCTATCATTTCTATCCATCAATATTTTAAACTTTCGATTTGATATCTTAGGATCACTTGAAATTGGATTAGCCGTTGCTGGATTTGCTGCAATCGGTTCTGCTGTCATTCCTTCGTTCAAAATCTATCGCAATCGCGATAATGAATGCACACGTTCCTTTTTTATCAGTACGTATCGATTGTTATTCATCATCGCTATCTTCTCCATCATCATTTATTTAGCGCTCACCATCCTCAACTTTACATTCATTTCAATGAACCGTGGCACCTATCGATTTGTTTCATCGCTATTTACATTTATCTTATCCATCTTCATCTTATATAGGACATTTAGAATATTATCACTCGAAAATAAATGAAAAAACCTGGTTCCAATGCGGAACCAGATTTTTTTATAACATGGATTTAATTTGTTCGATGTGATGCGTATAATACAGACTTGGACTATACGTATCGGAATAAAGCATCAATGCGGTGTTGGAAGGTTTATGTAAGCCCACATTGATCGTTGAGATGACCGTACTTCTTGCTCTTAAAAAGAGGGAGACTTCACGTGTTTTTAGGAAAAAGATTTCTTTTATCTTATCTTTAGTCTCAACGCTTAAATCGTGAATCGGTTTTATTTGCGTAATCAAGATGCGTTCCATACGCTTCCGTTCTTTAAGGTACGTCTCTTGGATGCGATTGATCTCTTCATCGACTGCAGATAAGTAAAACTCATCGATGTGACCTTCAATCAATACTACAACTTCAAGCATGTATTTCGTCAACATACGCTTTATCGTATCTTTGGTGACACGATAGAACAAAGTATGACTTTGATCAACGGCATATCGTGTGTATCCTTGATCTTTGAGAACAGAAGGCATCTGATCAAGTTTGAGAGTATGCCGCATGGGTAGTGCTGGTGACGCATGATGCCTAATCTTGATGAGATATGCTGTATTGGTTAAGCGTGTAAACCGTGTTTGAAACATGCCACCTGCAACAATCATGCCAATCAACGATACAAAATAGATCACATACTGTAGATCGACATTAGGGATGAAAAGATTTGATAAAATCATCGCACCAATGCCTAACAGAATAATGAGGATAAAGAGGGCTAACGTAAAGAAAAACCGTTGGTTGATTTTTTTGACATCGTTCATCAATACCACAACCTTGCAAGGATAAAGGCTGCAATAATCAAAATGAGGGATGCAACCATAAATTCAGTAAATATTGTTGACTGAATTTCTTTTGTCTTTTCGGTTTGGAAATCCTTAAATGTGGGATATTCCTGCTTAAAACTAGGTGAAATAATCACCCGAAACACATAGCGCATACTGTGAAAAACGCGATAAGCAGATGTGATTGCAATCACCGAAGGTAAAAACATGATGATGCCAACGACAAAGAGTACATTTGAGGCATTTTCAATGCTAAACTGCATACGATACACCAAGAGGTGCAACAAAAATGCCATAAAAACCATACCCGTTAAGACGATGACAAAACGAAGCCACTTCATTTGTTCTTCAACTTCGCTTGATAACTTTCGAACTCTTCGGTGTTACAGAGAACGAAGTGATTGGGTTCAACTTCACGCAGTGTGGGTTGTTCTTGTGAGTAATCATGATGTTTTGAAGGATTGTAGCGAACCGTTCTTCCACGACGCTTTTCATATTCAGGGTCAGGAAGTGGAATGGAATCCATCAAAGACAAAGTATAAGGATGCATGGGATGACTGAAAATCTTTTCTTTTTCACCCATTTCAACAATATGACCATAATACATGACGGCTAAACGATCGCTAAAGTATTTAACAACCGAAAGGTCATGCGCAATGAACATGATGGTGATGCCTTTGGTTTCGCGCAAATCATTTAAAAGATTGATGACTTGAGCACGAATCGAGACGTCGAGTGAAGAGATGGGTTCATCTGCGATGATGAAGGATGGTTCAACAACAAGTGCACGAGCGATACCGATACGTTGACGTTGTCCACCACTGAATTCATGAGGATAACGGCTCGCATGTTCTGGAACAAGTCCTACAATACGCAGTGCTTCTTTGACGCGATCATCAATTTCTTTTTCGTTTTTTACACCGTTGATGCGTAAGCCTTCAGCAATGATTTCTTTGACGGTCATTCTGGGATTCAAGGAGGCAATGGGGTCTTGGAAAATCATTTGCATTCTTCTCATCAACAAGCGATTTTTATGCTTAAGGGTATACGCTAATTTTTTGATATCTTGCTTTTGACGAACACCATTCAACTTTAATTCACGATTGACTTTGTTCAGTTCATTGGAGATGTCAGCGTATTTAGCTTTTGCATAGCTGATTTCTTCACGGTTTTTCGTGCTGTTTGCACGATCAACATTAATTTTAGCATCAGCAAGTTTTTCTTGAAGTTCCTTTGAGCGTGCGACATTGGCTTGATTGTCTTGGAGATAGAAATCAATAATTTCCTTATATTCTGGATAATTTTTTAAGTTCTTTTTCGCTGCTCGACCTTCTTCATCAATATAGCGCTCAAATTTGCGATCGCGTTTCGCTAAACGGTAAGCATCAAGTGCTTCTTGACGTTCAACTTCAAAACCCTCTTCAAAGGCTTTGATGCGTGATGCGACATCTTCTTTTGGTAATTGTTTATCCTTTAGTTCAGCAATAAGGGCTTGTTTGCCTTCTTTAATTTTGGCTAAAACACCTTTGTAATGCTCTTTAGCCGCTTTGACATCACTGATAATACGCGTTCCATGAAAATGAACTTCGCCACCAGATGATTGATACAATTTGATGATGGTGCGACCCGTTGTAGTCTTTCCGCATCCGGATTCACCAACCAGTGAAAACACCTCACCTTTATAGATGCTAAAGGAGATATCATCGACAGCTTTATTAACCAATTTGTTTTTCCCTGAACCAGACTTAAAGTACTGTTTTAGGCCAACAACCTTTAGTATTTCTTCTCTTTGTGCGTTCACTTGTTATCACCTACATTTTTAGCTTTTTGTGGACCCACATTTTTGAGACGACTTTCAATCTGTCCCATTCCAACTTCTGCTTTATAACGTTTAACACGTTCTTGCAAAATGGGTGGCATCTCGATTTTTGGTGCATCTGGATGGAGCAACCATGTGGCTGCATAATGTGTTTCCGAAACTTTAAAGAACGGTGGTTGTTCTTCAAAATCAATCTTTAAGGCATACTGGTTACGATCCGCAAACGCATCTCCCTTAGGTGGGAAAAGCATATCTGGTGGTGTACCAGGAATTGATAAGAGTTTGTCTTTGGTATCCAAATCAGGCACACTTGAAAGAAGCGCCCATGTATATGGATGTTTGGGTTCATAGAAAATATCATGAAGACTGCCATATTCAACAATCTTACCTGCATACATGACGGCAACTCTATCAGCCATATTCGCAACTACACCAAGGTCATGGGTAATGAAGATGACCGAAAGATCACGTTGCTTTTTGATGTCTTTAATCAAGTTTAAGATTTGTCCTTGAATCGTGACGTCAAGTGCTGTTGTCGGTTCATCACAAATTAAGAGTTCAGGGTTTGCTGTCAATGCAATGGCGATGACGATACGTTGTCTCATTCCACCTGAAAACTGGAAGGGATATTGATTGAAACGCTTTTCGGGTTCAGGAATACCGACTTCACGCATGATATCAATCGCTTTTTCAAATGCTTCCTTCTTAGTGACTTTGAAACGACGTCTAAATGCTTCAGAGTTATTGGCTAAACGTTCTTTGACTTCCTCGTATTCACCTTTAGCTTGGAGATAAGCTGCATCATTTTTATCGATGCGTCCTATCGCTAATTTTTTCTCTGCGAGCTCTTTTTGAATCTGATCAAATGCAACCTTTTTTTCTGCAAGAATGACTTCTTTTTCTTGCTTAATTTGTTCTTTGGCTTGAGCCTTCTTTTCAAGATACTTTTTCTTAAGGTCAGGCAGATATCCCTTTAGTTCAGCAATCAATGCTTTATTTTTTGCTTTAACTGCTGAAATCTTTTCACGTTTTTCTTGGCGTGATAGGTTTACCTCTGCATTGATTTCAAACACCTTATGCTTGGTATCTTCTTTAGCTAAGCGGATACGTGTTTCCATGTTCAAATAATCATGAAATTCGATGTGATATAAATCATGGAAACGACTCTTGATACGGTCTCCGTTGACGAGCATCGCTTCAGTGATTTGTTTACCAATTTTCATGATAGGATTTAAAGATGAAAGGGGATCTTGGAAAATCATACCGATTTTGTTTCCGCGAATCAAATGGAAATTTTCTTCAGATAACTTTGTTAAATCCTGATTACGATAGAGAATCTCGCCATCATCTGTGATAGCATTTCTTGCGAGAATACCCATGATGGCACGCGTGGTGACTGATTTACCCGAGCCTGATTCACCGACGATCGCTAAGGTTTCGCCTTTATATAAATCAAAGGAGACATCACGCACTGCACGAACAAGTCCGTTAGGTGTACGGAATGAAATGGTTAAGTTTTTAACTTCTAGTACTTTTTCTTTTTTCATGTCTAACTACCTCTCAACTGTGGATTCAGTGCATCGCGGAGTGCATTACCAAACATATTGAAGGTAATCATTAAAATCGATACGACGATCGTAGGTGCGATGACAAGCCACAAGTTACCTGCGAAGATCTGCTGTTGACCATCGTTCAAGATAACACCGATTGATGTACCTGTGAGTGTGATGGGACCAATTTTTAAAACTTGACCATTACCGATACCAAAACCTAAATAAGATAAGTTTACTTCAAGGAATATAATGGAAGGAATCGAGAGAATGACACGGGTGATAATCGTTCCAAGGGCATTAGGTAGAATATGTTTGAAGATGATTCTGGGGTCTGATGCTCCCAGTGTACGTGCAGCAAGCACATATTCGCGGCCCTTATAACGATAAAATTGCGATCGGGTGATCTTCGCAGCTCCAATCCATCCATCATAAATGACGAAGATGAAAAGTGCTGTAAAGCCTGGTCCAATGAGAACGGTGATAATCCCAATCATCGTAATTTGAGGGAAACTACCCCAAATGTCGGTGAAACGTTCCATTAAGATATCGACTTGACCACCATAATAAGCGCTGGTTGCACCCCAAATGATACCGACAACGATATTGACCATGGCAGCCATGAAACCAAGGAGTAGTGAGGTACGAAGACCTAACCAAATCAAGGTGAATAAATCTTTACCAAAAACGTCTGTTCCAAAGAGGAAATAAGGCGTTGTTTCAAATCCTAATTGATAAGCTCCATTCATCATAACATTATAGTTACGATAAACTTTACCCGCAATGGTGATTTGTGTAATACCTGTGACTTCGGTTAATGGAAAACCTTCACCAAATGTCCAAGCATTGGGATTTTCTTCATTCGGAGTAATGGAGTCTGCCATACCCTCATTTTCAGCGAGGATGCGTAAATATTCGACTTCACCGATAGTTCTTGGTTTATCTGAGAACAAGGCATCATAAACATTGTAACGGAAAGTTGCGACTGTCATGCGTGCATTCTTACGAACGAATAAACCATTTTCTTCAACCGTGACGATGGTGAAAAGGTTGAATTGTGATAAATCATAACCTTCGAAAACAACTGGGGCAACTGTTTCACCCTTCAAAATTTTAATCGAATTGATGGAAACAAATTCGCGACCAGCTTCAGAAAGATCATCGATTTCATACTTTAAAACGATGAAATGTGATGAATTGTTAGCGATACTTGTCATCGGATCAAAGGTATAGACACCTTCTTCGGTGATCGTACCAAGTAAAACGATGTCATCCCATGATGTTAAGGTTGAACCAACCCCAACGGGTGATAGATACACTTTAACCGTTCCATCTCCGCTGATTTGATTGATATCGACTTCAACTTCATAACCTGTCTGGAAGAGTTGTGCAGTTCGATTGACGATTGAATATGCACGTCGTCCAAAGTTGATGTAGAGTTCATTAGTCCCACCACGATATTGTGGACTGCGATCGGAACCGATGATGTCTCGATTAGTTAATGTATTCATGCGGATATAGTCAACTTGGAAACCTGTTGTAGGATAGCCTAAACCGGTCGTTTCGTCGATTGTATCATAATTAATGGGTTGATCTCTAAACTCTTTAGTACCGTCAAATAGACCAATTTTTTCGAGTACAGGAATTCTTGGTGGAAGGGTGATTAATGAGGAGTTCGTTTGAACATAAAGATTCTTTGGCGTAATAATGGGTACAAAGATAGAAAGCAACATTAAAATCGATAGAATAACTGTTGCAATCACGTTATATTTATTTTTCGTGAAACGCATCATGGCGTCTTGGAAATAACTGAGTTGTTTCGTCTTTAAGGGTTTATCCAACAAACGCTCATTTTCTTGGACAAGTTCAAACATGTCCTTTGAATATACTTTATCGCTCATTTTTTCGCCCCCATTCTGATCTGTGGATCGATGATGCCATATGAAAGGTCAACAATTAAGACGGTGAATAAACCGATAACACCATAAAATGCACTGGATGCCATGATGACGTTGTAGTCATAGTTACCTGCAGCGAGCGCTTGAAGTGTTATACGTCCAACACCTGGAATTGCATAAACGGATTCCAAAATAAAGGATCCACCAAGTAAACCGGCAAATGATCCAATAATAATGGGAACCATAGGAACCAATGAATTACGAATCGCATGTCTTAATACGGCTTGAGTATGGCTTAAACCTTTTGTTTTCGCTAAAAGAACGAATTCAGAGGTTAAAACTTCAGAAAGTTCGGCACGTAAAATACGTGTCAAGCCCGCGATGGATGGTAAACCGACAGCGAGTACTGGAATGACAAACCCTTGTGCAATTTTGCTAAATGATTCGATACCGACAAGGGGGAATAAGGAGGGTAACCAGTTGAGCTGATAGCTGAAAATAATAATCAACGTTAAAAGTAAGACCAAAGCTGGGACGGACAAGAATACCATAATCATCACTTGCATAATGTTATCGACAATAGAATCTTTTTTTAGAGCAGCAAGAATACCAAACGTGAATCCAAATGGTAGGTAAAAAAGAAGTGCTGAAAAGTTTAAATACAAGGTGAGAGGCATGCGGGCTGCAATAATACTGAACGCTGGAACATTGACACGAATCTTGGTCGATGTACCCCAGTTCCAATCGGTAACAACATTTCTTAACCAACTAAAGTACTGATCGATGATGGGAACACGGTAAAAAACCTTTATAACAAGGCTATCTGATACAGGGTTAACGATGAATACAGTCCTATTGATGTTAGGGTTGGTTTGACGAATTTCATCAACTTTGGCCATGTCTTCAGGGTTTAAGGTGCTGTAATACTCGGATGTATAAAATCCATCCGCGACTTGTTTTTCAAGCCAAGTGTCCTTTTCATCGTTTTTAGTGGGTGGATATTCAGGGGCAAGTTTCAACAACACAAAGGTAATCGTCAGTGTTGTGAATAGGATGATGAATATCCAGATGAATCTTTGAATAATGTATTTTGTCATTTCATCTCTTCCTTACTATTTTTTTATATTATATCATATTTCATATGTTATTACACCACGCAAAAAGTACGGAATGTAATAGCATATGATTATGATAAAAAACACATATTTTATGATAAAAAAAGCATAATAAGGGGGGCCATATTGATCACAGTGGATCGATGTATGGCACCCCTCATACTGCTATTGACTTACAAAAGTTTTAAACTAATTCTTTAGCGATTATAACCAAGTGACAGCGATATAGTAGATTCCGATGTGGAGTAAGACGTAACCATCAGTACCAGAAGATGCTGTGCCACGCTTCCAAGAAATTGCATAAACTTCAGTGTATTGCGCAGGGACACCAAATGCAGCGGCAGCACCGGCAACATCATCAAAGCTATAGTTTGCTTGGATGTATGCGTTAGCAAGAATTTCAGCGTCTGTGAGTGGTCCAGTATGGGTTACTAATTCGTATGCGCCATAAGTAGCTAAGTCAGCAGAGATAGCAGCAGCTGCAGTGGTGAACAATGCGGATTGCTGATAGAGTTTATAATCTGCGCCAGTCTTAGAGACTACGAATAAGTAGTTCTTACCGCTCTTCGTAACAACGATAAACGCTTGAAGGCTATCAAAACCATTGTCTTCAATGATATCTTCAAAACTATCTGGTAATGCATATCCAGCTAATTCAGTACCATCAGAAGATGTTTGTAGTTCTTCGCCAGCCATGTCAAGGTAAGCATTGATCAAGTCATTTGCATTGGTCCAAGCTTGTTGTTCAACACCATTCTTAACATAAACACGGCCTGTTAATGCTTCAATGAGTGCATTAAAGCCCCACTTTTCATAAACAACTTTACCATCAAGACCTGTATAAGCAACAGGAATATTTGGAGTAGTTGTATCAATACCCCAGTTCAATGTGAAGCCACCGCGGTTGTCATCAGAGAAGACATCCATGAAGCTTGGCGCATCAAGTAATGAACCGGAAATACCACCAATACCGAGGTCCATTCTAGCAACCATCATGTAGTTGTAGTAGTTTTGTGGGAACGCTACGTCGTTTTCAATGATGTCAAGTCTTACGAAGTTAACATCGTCAACGAGTAACGCTTCATATTGTTCGATCAAGTTAGCAACCATCATTTGAGCTGATGTATTACCAGAAGATGACCAGAAAAGTTGTAATTCAATGACAGTGTAATCGGTTGCAGTACCCGCTGTGTAATGACCATCAGCGATTGCAGCTGCTACAGCTTCTTTGAAGAGGTCTTTTGCAGCATCTGGGAAGTAACCATTAGATCCACCACCAAAGTCGTCAAAGATCGCTTGACCTGCATCAGTACCTCTTACGGATAGACCGGATTCAGCATCAATAAAGTATGTTGGTGCGAATAAGGTGTGAGCTGGTAAGTAAAGTTTAACAAGTTCTACGGCTGCATAATATCTGTCAAAACCATAGAATAATGCTTGTCTCATGGGTAAGTATGAGAGGATAGGTTCTGGAACCCAAGTGTCGTTGATACCAACGCCAGGGTTAGCTGCGATGTATGCATCGCGTGCTTCAACAGTACCGAAACCGTTAATCATGAGTCTCCATGTGGTTGCATCTGGTGCAGTCTTCACACGTGGGTCATTTAAATAGTTGTTAACTTGAGATGCAGGAACTGCAGCACTTTCAAGTCTACCAGCTAAGAATTCTGCGAAAATGTTATCAGAACCGTTGACATAACGATATTGGTAACCTGTGTACTTATAAAGGTTAGCTTTTGGATGTAAATCGTTCTTCTTGAAGGTTAAGAGTTGTCCTGGAGTCCATGTGTCAAAATAATAGATACCAGAAGATGCAACCTTCGTTGGATCCATACCATAATCTGATCCAAGTGCTTCAAATAATTGTCTGTTGATTGGAGTTAATACAGCACCAGCAAAACCATACTTGATTTCGAATGTGCTCTTTTCATTGACATATTCGAGTTCGATGGTATTGGTTGTACCTGTTGCTAAGCGGAGACCTACTTGATCCCAAGTAGCTGTACCAGCTAAGAAATCAGCTGCGCCTTTAATACCTTGAGAGACGAAGTCACCACCACCGGTTCTTGCTCTAAACCACTTGTTGGTCAAAGCATATTGCCATGTCCATAGATAGTCTTCAGCATTGAGAACTTGGTGACCAGCTGGGAGTGCAGCGGTGTTTGTAGAAGGATGATACTTCCATTGGAGATCATCGCGAATTTCAATACGCCAAATCTTCGCATAGGTCTTACCATTGATCACGGTTGGGTTAACAGGGATTGGTTCAGACTTCGCTAAACTTGGAAGAATTTCGTAACCCTTCTTAGTTTCATCAAAGTAGAAATCATAAAGTGCACCATTAAAATGGTCAGTAAATGTTGCTGTGTTAGAGTCATCAGCGTTCCATGGGTTCAATGATGTTGGATCTGTGTTGAATGAAGCTCTCCATGTGTATTGTCCTTGTTGACCAAAAGTATCACCAAACATCTTGACTGTTGAGTCATCCGCGGAAAGTTGTGAGAATGCTGTACCAAATCCGAGGACACCATTGTATTCTGGGCTAAATAATTGAACTCTATCCGAATACATTACGCGAGTAGCTCTGGTGTATAGTGGAACACCGGCTAAAACGTTGTCAAGAAGATAACGTTCTGCTGCAGCGAATAGAATCGCCTTTTGTTCACCAGGAAGTTTCGATAAATCAACACCACTTAAATACTGTGCGAGTGGGTAGTCTTGTTCATCGAGTGCTGTTACGTTAACTGTACGTGTGACTTGTGTACGGTTTCCTGCGCTGTCAAGTACTTCGTAGACAACTTGGTAAGTACCGATAACGGTGTTGTCGACGTTGTTAGACTTAACGTTGATCGATGAAGTCAGATTTCCGTCTTCTGGGTCAGTTGCTGTTACGCCTGCAAGTGGATTAAATTCATCATAAACTTTAATCGATGCTGCGCCGACGCCACTGAATGTTGGGCTTGCGTCTACAACTGTTTCTTCACCTGGCTTACATGCAATGAGGACAAGGCCTGTAAGAACTAAAGTGAGTACTACTAGAAATCGTTTTGGAAATTTCATTTTCTCTCTCCTTTTCTCCATAATTGATTTTGTATCATTATACCAAAGAAAAACTAAAAAATATACGTTATGAGCAAAAATTGTGAAAATAAAAGCGTTTTCTTTGACACCATCTTACGATATTTCTAGATAACTGAGCGATTTTCAATGAAAACGCAGAAAATGTTTCATTTCTCATTCAAACACTTGTAAAAGGATGGTGGCGTTATAAATCTGATTAATGGGAATAGCGATATCCGGAGTGATGCCAAATTCATTATTCACATAGACCCATGGATCTTCTGTTGTCCCTGATCCGGTACGATAAGCATTGATGTTATTACTGCTCATGGTGAATGCTGTACCATTAGGTAACAAGATTGGAGTAATCGAACAAGCACCACCGCCCGACTTAACACCGATGATTTGACCAAGATCATTTTCCATGAAAATGGTTGCCATCGAGTTGGCTGCAGAGAAGGTTACAGGTGTGATCAGTAAACCCCACTTCAAGTGTGAGTAGTTAGGAACACCATCAATTTGTACGTGGTATGTTGATGCTCCACCGGTTGCTCCATCGATATGGCTGACTGCAAACGGTTGATCGGTGATGAACCCTACGATACGATAAAGAGCCCCGACGTTACCGCCTGTATTCCATGATAAGTCAAGGAGTACATTTTCGATCAATGGACGTTCAACCAAGATCTTATCAAAGAGCATTTCGAGATAAACAGCACTGTCTGATACGACGGTATCTGCAATATTGACGACAAACGGCCATACATCCGTGAAGAGTGTAGGTGCTTTATCCTTGATACCCACATAAAATAAGTTATAATCTGTGCTAAAACCGATTTGAACCATATAACTTACATCACCAACAACTTTGACATAATAACCATTGGTCTTCGTCTGATCAGTCGTTGTTTCAGAAACGAAGGTGTACCCAAGCGAGATAAGTGATTGTCCATACGTTGTGAGAGCATCTGCTGTTAATCCTTTAACGAGTATTTCAAGCATATCGTTGGTTTCATCGCTTGAATTATAATAGAAAAACTTATGTCCACCAAGAATGTCTGGTAAAACAGAAGCAATAGCACCTGATTTAATCATCTTTTCAGCGATAGTCGCATCAAAGGTTGCACTTTCTTCGATATCAGCGGTATTAAAGTCATCGAGCATGATAGAAACTGTTACATCATTTAGGAACCAATAACGAGGACGGTTAGGACCATACGCGTTCCATCCTCCTGATGGGTTAGTTCCCCATTTTTCTTTGATCGCATTATCCACATCTCTGTAACCATCGTAATACCACTTCTGAAAACGAGGTCCATAGAATGCTAATTGATTGACTTCTGGTCCACTCCATGTCGGACGATTAAAATAGGATGGATATCCATAACTTGTATGGGGCTCATCGATGGATTTAAGAAGGAAGTCACGGATGGCATAATCAAAGTCTTCTGCTTTGTTTTTTAAAATGGCGTGACGGCTTTCGTACAATACATCATAGTATGTATCGACTTCCATAATGTCTTTTAGCCCGTAAAAATAGTCCATATTGAATGCGAGCATATTGAATGTGTGAACGAGCAAATCTGCGGGTATATTGGTATTGTTTTTAGAACTTGTCTTAATCGCACGATATTCAGGTGTACCTGTTGCAGGCAGCGCGTAGATACCAAATAAGCCATCATAATTATAGTAAACGTTATAGTAACTAGATCCAGCAAAAAGTTGATTGACAATATAGTAAGGAAGGACTATTTCACCATCGTAGACGGTGATATCCATGAAATATTCATCGAGGTCATAGACGACATTATCGCCTTCGATTTGATAATTATTGGGATGATCTGGAACATAGTTGATGTGTCTACCATAATTGGTTTCTGTCGAATACACGTATGCCCAATAGAAACCTGGATCATTGGTTGAAATGGTGTTTTCATCAGCATCAATCGTGAGAATTAGATCATAAAGTTCATCGAAGTCTTCGTCGTAATATTGATATGAGATTTCAAGTGTCGATGCACCCTTTACAACTGTAAATTGAACTTCTGGGTCGATGA
>DIKN01000046.1 GCA_002424575.1 Acholeplasmataceae bacterium UBA5617
CGTGCAACCCAATCATCAACATCCTCAAACTTTCGTGTGGTTGAAGGTTTCTTTATTGCAGCCGTGATTTATCTGATCTTGACGTACATCACATCCAAAGTGGTCAACAAGTTGGATCATGTGATGGAATCAGGAAAGGAGAATGCTCATGCCTAAACCCATTTTAGAAATCCAAAACATTCACAAGCGTTTCGGTCAACAATACGTCTTAAATGGCATTCACCTCGATGTTTATGAAAAGGAAGTAGTCACGATCATCGGTTCATCAGGTTCGGGTAAAACAACGCTGTTGCGCTGTCTTAATCTGCTCAATGAACCTGATGATGGACATATCTATTTCATGGGATCTGATCTCATGGACCCCAAAACTGACCTTGAAGCATTACGCATGCATATCGGGATGGTCTTTCAATCGTTTAACTTGTTCAATCAAAAAACGGTGCTTGACAATTGTACGTTAGCACCGATGAAACTCTTGAATTTATCCAAAGAAGACGCGGTGGATCGTGCGATGACATTCCTTAGAAAAGTAGGGATGCAAGATTTTGCACATCAAAGTGCCAATCGTTTATCGGGTGGTCAAAAACAACGCGTTGCGATTGCACGAGCATTATGCATGAACCCCACCATCATGCTCTTTGATGAGCCAACCTCAGCTTTAGATCCTGAAATGGTTGGTGAAGTTCTTCAAGTCATGAAGAATTTAGCCAACGAAGGTATGACCATGGTGATTGTGACGCATGAAATGGCTTTTGCAAAAGAAGTATCGGATCGCGTCGTATTTATGGATCAAGGTGTGATCGCTGAAATGGGAAAACCAGAAGAAATTCTTGTCAATCCTAAAGAAGAACGCACACGAAGTTTTCTCAAACGATACACCACAAGTTAGCACTTCTAACGAAGTGTTTTTCTTTTAACGTCTTGTTACTGCAAGCGTTTTTATGATATAATAATGCTAAAGATGGGAGCGTTGATAATTATGGAGAAAGATCTATTAGAGGTAGAGCGCCAGCATCTGGCGAATGTACTGAAGGAATGCGATGAAAACCAACTCGAAGACGTTGAAAAGAAGTTCGCCCTTCTCTACACCTATGATGCTGTTGGTATGGTTGGACAAAACCGTATTCCTTATGAGGATGTGAAACGTTGTAGCCAGGCAAAAGCCCTCCTCGAATACAGCGAAAGAGAACAAAAAGAAATTCTTAATCACTTGAAAGCATTTGAATATGTGATCAAAGAAGCAAAATCAAAAACCCCGTTTACCGAAGAAAAAATGAAAGATATCCATGAAATCTTAGTCGAAGGTATTTTTCAAGGCGGTGTCTATCGAAACGTCAATATCAACATCTTTGGTGCGACACATCAACCACCTGATTATGTCAAAGTGTATGATCGCATGGCAAAATTCTTCACCAACTTGCAATCATTTGAAGGTAACCCTCTTGAACTTGCAACGTATGCTCATGCCAGCATTGCCAAGATCCATCCATTTGTGGATGCGAATGGACGACTTGCCAAATTGGTTCTCAATTATTTCTTGATCCAAAACGATTATTTACCCATTTCAATCCCGTTAGAACAACGTGAAAATTATATTGAATATCTTGAAGCGTTTAAGACTGAAAAAGATCTCACCCCCTTGATGAATTTCTTTAAAGATTTGCTGATCAAGCGTTATGATGAAACCTTAAAAGCGTTAGACGTATGAGTGCTTCGGCACTCTTTTTTTATACTGAAATCAGTGTACTTTGATGAAAGTATGATAAAATAAATAAGGTGATGAAAATGCCCTTAATGATAGGTGCGGTCAACCGCATGGTTGTCAACCGTAAAACCGATATTGGCTATATGCTCGATCTCGGATCTGAACAAGTTTTTTTACATAATAATGAATCGTTACATCGTGAGCTCAAAGCAGGAGATGCTGTTGATGCATTTTTATATTTTGACAATAAAGGTCGTTTAGCTGCAACCCTTAAAGAACCCATTATAACCGTCCAAAAGCCAGGCTTTTTAGCGGTTTCTGATATCAAAGAAGATTTAGGTGTTTTCTTTAACATGGGGATTGCCAAAGAGCTTTTACTCTCGCATGAAGATTTACCCACCGATCACGATAAATGGCCTAAGATCGGGGATAAACTCTATGTTTGTCTACGTGTAAAAGGCAAACTCGTCGCAAAACTTGCAACAAAAACCGATGTGACACTGAAACCGGAAAAGCCATTGGAATTAAAGGATGATGTTGTCGCATACGTTCAAAAAATAGGTGCTGAAGGTGTCAATCTTCTCACCGCTGATGGCCATTGGATCTTTGTGCATCATACCATGATTAAAAAGCCACTTCGATATGGTCAAGAGGTTGAAGTCAAAATCACGTATCACTCTGAAAAAGGGTATACCGGATCTCTTGCAGAACAAAAAGAAGTTGCCATGTTTGATGATGCAAACACCATCTTGACCTACTTAATTCGTCAGGGTAGCATACCGTTGACCTCGGATTCATCACCCGAAGCGATTGAACAGATGTTTCATATCAGTAAAAAAGCGTTCAAACGTGCCCTCGGTCATCTTTACAAGGAAAGGAAAGTTCGTTTTGAAGATGACAAGACGATATTGATTAAGCCATGAGTGATCACGATCAAGATCCATTTGCAAAATACGACAAATTGTTTGACGAACAAGATAAAAAATCGGTGGTTCAACCCAATAAACCTCAGGAAAAGAAAAATCCTGGTTTCCAAGATATCAAAAAACCTGAAAAACAAAGCACATCATCCAATGTTAAAAACATTAAAGCTGTCCGTGTGTTTCTCATCGTTTTCTTCATCGTTATTGCGATGCAAGCGATTCCCTTCATCATGTTTTCTAATGGAGGATTTGAATTTGCCCCATTTTTCGGTATCATCTTCTTTTTTGTCATCATTAATATCATCATTAAAGCTTTAAAAAGGTGAGTTCTATGCAAAATAACAATAAAAAAATGGTGGCATCTGTCACCTCAAGAGATGCGGATTTCGCACAATGGTATACCGATTTATGCTTAAAAGCAGAGTTGATGGACTATAGTGATGTCAAAGGATTCATCATCTACCGTCCCTATGGCTATGCGATTTGGGAAGGCATCCAAAGCTATTTAGATCGACGCTTTAAAGAAACGAATCATCAAAATGTTTATATGCCTTTGGTCATCCCTGAATCCCTTTTTCAAAAAGAAAAAGAACACGTCGAAGGATTTGCACCAGAAACTGCAATGATCACGACCACAGGTGTTGAAGATTTACAAGAACGTTTGATTGTGCGTCCCACTTCGGAGACTCTTTTTTGCACGCATTACCAAAAAATTGTCAACTCATATCGCGATTTACCGAAACTTTATAATCAATGGTGTAGCGTTGTCAGATGGGAAAAAACGACACGTCCCTTCTTAAGAGGAAAAGAATTTTTATGGCAAGAAGGACATACCGTGCATGCCTCTGAGAAAGAAGCACGTAAAGAAACGCTCGACATTCTTGAAATCTATCGTAAGCTCGGAGAAGAACTCTTAGCGATTCCATTTGTGACCGGAAGAAAGACAGAAAAAGAAAAATTTGCCGGAGCCGTAGAAACGTATAGTATCGAAGCGCTGATGCATGATGGACAAGCTCTACAGAGTGGAACAACCCATTATTTTGGCCAAAACTTCTCCCATGCATTCGATATCAAGTTTACCAATGAATCCAATACGCTTGAATATGCGTATCAAACATCTTGGGGTGTATCCACCCGTTTGATCGGTGCTGTCATTATGGTTCACGGTGATGATGAAGGCCTTGTTTTACCCCCCTATATCGCACCCACACAAATCGTCATCATTCCTATCCAAAGTCAAAAAACGGAAGTTCAAGAAGCCTCGAATCATCTTTATAAGCAACTTAAAGATGCGGGATTTAGAGTCTCTCTCGATGATTCATCAAAGACTGCAGGTTGGAAATTTGCAGAATACGAAATGAAAGGTTATCCCGTTCGCATTGAAGTAGGTCCTCGTGATTTAGAGCGTGGTGAAGTCACGTTAGTCACCCGTCATGATCGAAAGAAACATCAAGTCAAACTTACGGATGTTAAAGCGATGATGCCCAACCTTTTCAAAGACATGCATGATACACTTTATCGACGTGCACTTGATCATGTGACTAAACATACATACGAAGCAAAAACATACGATGAATTTAAAGATTACATCAAACGTGGGGGTTATGTTGCCATGAGTATCAGCGGTGAAGAGGCTGAAATTCAGATCAAAAAAGATACCACAGCCACCGCACGTGTCATCCCCTTTGATCAGCATCTGATCACACAAACATGTCCTGTAACAGGACAAAAAGCGACGCAAACCGTCTGGTTTGCTCGCGCTTACTAATAATCAAAAAGACCACATCACACCGCGTGATCTGGTCTTTTTTTTCTGCTCTTTTTTTCTGGAACGGGGTCATATTTAGGTTTAAACAAAGGATTGCATGTTAAAATGCGTTTTGCTGTTAAAAAAGACGCTTTAAAGAAATTAAAGCGAACATAACATTCTTTGGCATACGCTGAACAGGTTGGCGTATGACGGCATTTATGATTGCTGTGAGGAGAAATCTCTTTTTGATACCATTCGATCAACCGAATTGCATATTTTCGCATCTTTTCACCGTCTCTATTATAGCATGAATTATGAGTTATGTTAAATTTACGAAAATGGTCTCTTGACTATAAAAGTACTAAATTTATGATATAATAATAGTACAAATCAAGAAAACGTTTACAGGAGGTTAAGGATGAAGGAATACACCACCAAAGAAATTCGCAACATTGCTATTTTAGGACACCAAGGCTCAGGCAAAACAAGTATTTCTGAAGCATTGCTCTTCGTGGGCAAGGCAATCGACAAAAAGGGAGAAGTCGAAAGAAAAAACACTGTATCTGACTATTTAGTGGAAGAACAAAACAAGCTATCAAGCCTTTCACTGAGTGTTCTACCCGTTGAATGGAAAGACTATAAGTTAAACTTTATAGATGTTCCAGGAAGTGATGAGTTTGTAGGTGACCTCAATCAAGCACTCGAGGTCGTCAAAGGTGCCATCTTAATGGTTGACTCGGTTAAAGGAGTCGAAGTTGGTACAGAACGCGTATGGCTTGAAATTAGAAAACGTCATATTCCCGCCATCATTTATGTCAATAAGATGGATAAGGAAAATGTGAAGTTCGAGAAGGTTTTAGAAGATATTCGCGAAAAGCTGGGTAAAAAGGCTGTTCCTTTTTGTTGGCCCATCGGCAAGAGCGAAAATTTTGAAGGTTTCGTCAATGTTGTTGAGATGAAAGCACGCATCTTTGATGGTGTTGAATCACATGACGCTCCTATTTGGGATGAAAAGAAACCTAAAGTTGAAGAACTCCACAACATGATTTTAGAAAGTGTTGCTGAAACATCTGAAGAATTGCTTGAACTTTTCTTATCAGGTGAAGAAATTCCTGAAGCTAAAGTCAAAGAAGCACTTCGTCAAGGCATTATTGAAGGTGAATTAACACCTGTGATTGTTGGTAGTGCAACGAAGACCATCGGTGTACGCACACTCCTCAATATGCTCGTCGATTATCTACCAGCTCCCAATGAATTAAGACCTTTGCAACTGAAAGATCCAAAGACAGGCGACGTCATTGACCGTCAAACCAGAGATGAAGATCCATTCAATGCGTATGTTTTCAAGACAACCGTGGATCCCTTCTTAGGCCAAATCAATATCATGAAAATTAACAGTGGTACCTTGAAACTTGGTCAAGATGTCACGATTGCCAATAAGGGTGAAAGCAAGAAAATCACCAACCTCTTTATGCCACGAGGTAAAATGCAAATCGAATGCACATCATTCCATGCAGGTGATATCTGTGCGATCGCTAAAATCGATGGTGTTGAAACAGGTGATACCCTCTCAGATCCTAAGAATCTTGCCATCTATGATACGGTTATATTGCCTACACCGGTTCTCTATATCGCTGTTCATCCCAAGAATAAAAACGATGAAGACAAGATTTCAATGGCACTCCATCGCTTAAATCTAGAAGATCCAACCTTTGAAATCAAACGCAATAAAGAAACAGCTCAACTGCTCTTAGGTGGTATGGGCATGACCCATTTAGGGTATGTCTTAGACCGGATGAAGAGTATGTTTAAAGTGGATATCGATATTGAAGATCAAAAGATTGTTTACCGTGAAACGATTAAGAAAACCGTGCAAGCAGAAGGTAAACATAAGAAGCAATCCGGTGGTGCCGGTCAATTTGGTCACGTATGGATCAAGTTTGAACCCTCAACCAAGGAATTTGAGTTTGCTGAAGATGTATTCGGTGGGGCTGTCCCCAGAAATTACTTCCCAGCGGTTGAAAAGGGTCTTATCGAAATACTCGAAAATGGACCACTTGCTGGGTTCCCAGTCATCAACATTAAAGCAACCCTCTATGATGGTTCTTATCACCCCGTAGATTCCAATGAAATTTCATTTAAACTTGCTGCAGCGCTCGCGTTTAGGGAAGCAACAAAAACAGCACAACCTACCATCCTTGAACCCATTGTCAAGGTCGCAGTGACCATCAAAGATCAATTCGTTGGTGATGTCATGGGTGACATGAACAAGCGTAGAGGTCGTGTCCTCGGTATGGAACAAACCGAAGGTTTTCAAATCGTGATTGCCGAAGTACCAGAAGCAGAAATCGTCAAATATGCCATTGACTTAAAAGCAATGACTCAAGGTAGTGGTTCATTTACCCGTGAATTCTTAAGATATGAAGAAGTTCCACATCACCTAATTGATAAGATTGTCGAAGCTTATAAGAAGTAAAAACACCAACAAGCCCGCTAATATCAATTAGGAGGGCTTGTTATGCTTTGTGAACACTGTCGAAAGAAAATCATCATCAAAAGACATCTTTGGAACTTATTTGAACCTCATGTTCATCATCTTTGTGAACAATGTTATGCACGATATCCTCTGCTTCCAACCTATGAAACGATCCCCATAGAGGGAGGTATCATGCATCTCTACACCCTTATTTCAAAACCATATCCTGTTGAACCAAAAGCCTATCAATCCTTTTTAGGAAGTTACATCGTGATGGTTCAAAAACGGTATCCAAAACATACTCTCTTCCTTTTTGACAGTATCAGTTCATCCCTTTTTGATATGTTAGATCACGTGTCGTTTGGCGATCTTGTGGTCGTCAGACTCTATGAAAATAGTCATGATAAAGGAGAAAAGCCATGAAATTTGAAGTTGTAGGAAAGAATGGTTTTACACCCACTGATGCCATTAAGGCATACGCAGAAAAGCGTCTAAACAAGGTTGTATCCTTCTTTGGACCGGATGTCATCCTCGAGGTGAGAGTGGTCTGCAAAGTCTACAAAGATCACCACAAGGTTGAAGTGACCATTCCTGCCAAAGGAACCGTCCTTCGTGCTGAAGTATCGGATCAAGATATGTATGCAGCCATTGATAAAGTCAACGATAAATTGGTTGCACAGATCAGACGACATAAGGATAAACTCAAGAACAATCTTGAAAAAGAGGGTGTTAAGCAAGCATATAGCCGTGAATTTGATGCTGAATCACTCGAAAAAGATATCTTAGCTTCTCAGCTTGTGAAAAGTAAGAAAATTGAACTTAAACCGATGACTGCAGAAGAAGCGGTCGCAGCGATGGAATTATCAGGTCATGATTTCTATGTGTACTTGGATAAAGATACATCGCGCACCAATGTCGTTTATCGCCGTGATGATGGTGATTACGCGATCATCGAAACTCAACCGTTATAGGAAGCGAAAGCTTCCTTTTTTTATCGAACAAAAAAAGACCATCGCTGGTCTTTTGGTTCATCGTAATTAAACAGCTTTTTTGTAGAGTGCTTCAACGGCATGCCAGTCGATGACTTGGAAGAA
>DIKN01000120.1 GCA_002424575.1 Acholeplasmataceae bacterium UBA5617
AAATCGAAATCAGCAGGTCGCGTCCAATCGGTTGCTTTAAAACTGATTGTTGACCTCGAAAAAGAAATTGAAGCTTTCTTGCCTGAGACCTATTATGAAATTGAAGCTCATTTTCCCCATTTTAAAGCCGATTATATCATTCCCGATAAGAAACGATTGACCAAAGAGGAAGCTGATCACATCGTTTTAGAATCAGTCAATCCGTTTATTGTCAAAGATATTCAAGTCAAAGAATCCAAAAGACAACCCAAACCTCCGTTTATCACATCAACTTTACAACAGGATGCTTCACAAAATCTCGGTATGAGCGCATCGCGTGCTATGATGGTTGCTCAAGCGCTTTATGAAGGTAAAGAAATTCACGGTGAACTAATCGGTTTGATCACGTATATGCGAACCGACTCCAATCGTTTAGCCGAACCGTTTATTGAAGAAGCCAAGCATGTGATTGAAGACACATATGGACCCAAATATTTAGGAAAATATACAGTTTCAACCAAAGCGAACGCACAGGATGCTCACGAAGCGATTCGTCCTACCTCGCTTAAGCGTACACCGGAATCCCTCGAAACTTATTTAAGTAAGGATGAATATCGTCTATATAAGCGCATCTACCATCGCGCATTGGCATCTTTGATGGCGCCGGCCATCTTTGATATCACCAAGGTGACGCTAGAATCATCTGGACATCCCTATCTTGTTGAAGGATCCGTTGAACGATTTGATGGTCATTTACGTCTTTATAATGATCAAAAGTCAAAGGATAAAGTCCTCCCCCTCATGACGATTGGACAAGAGATGAACACGAAAGAAGTCGAAGCCATCGAAAAGGTGACGACACCCCCCACGAGATATTCAGAAGCAACCCTGATCAAGGAACTCGAGGCTCAAGGGATTGGACGTCCATCGACTTACGCACAGATCATTCAGACATTGAAGAGTCGTGATTATGTTGAACTTGAAGAAAAACGGTTCAAACCCACAAAACAGGGGCGATTAACCGTTGAACAACTCGATCTTTTCTTCAATAAAATCATCAATGTCGAATATACCTCACGGATGGAAACCATTTTGGATGAAATAGCAGATGGTAAACAAAAAGGTTCACACCTCATCTCTCGTTTTTATCACAGTTTCATCCCTATGGTTGAAACAGCAGAGCGTGAAATGAAAAAAATTGGACCGCGTCAAACAGGAGAAATGTGTCCTGTGTGTGGTAAACCGCTTGTTATTCGCAAATCAAAATATGGTGAATTTACGGCATGCTCAGGATTCCCCTCGTGTAAATATGTGAAAAAAGACTAAATTGAGAAAGACTTTACAACAAGAAACAAACGTGATAAAATCGATGTGCATCCAACGAGGGTGCGATTTATCCCCTTTGGTGTGTGAAAAAACACACAAATCCCCTTTATCCCCCTCACCCCTAGAGGGGGATTCTTATTGTTACTTTTCTTTGCAAGATATGCTATAATAAAAGTGAATATTGAAAGAAGGATGAAACCCATGAAGACATTCAAAGGAAAACCCATCACCTTGCTAGGTGAAACCAAAAAGGTTGGCGATTTAGCACCTGATTTTCATGCATTAAACACGAAGAGTGAAGTCAAACACCTTTCTGATTACAAATCGCGTTACATCATTTTAAACGTTGTACCTTCCTTGGATACAACCGTATGTGACATGCAAGCAAGAACCGTTAACACCGAACTTGCCGAACGTCAAGACACAACTGTCTTAACCATCAGTAATGATTTACCCTTCGCTCAATCACGTTGGTGTGGTAATGCAGGTTTACCCAATATCATCACCTTATCAGACCATCTCGATTTGGATTTTGCTACCAAATATGGAACCAACATCAAAGAATTGCGCTTGCAGGCGCGCTCCGTTTTCGTCCTTGATGAAAATAGACGCATCGTTTATGTTGAATATGTTGATGAGATGAGTCAACATCTTAAATTTGATGAACTCTTAAGTTTTGTTAAAAAATTACCGAAAGAATAACTTTCGGTTTTCTTTTTGATTATGGTATAATAACTCAGGATTAGGAGTGAAAATTTGGGACTCTTTCAGAAATTATTTGGACGAAAACCGAAGAATGAGCGCTATCAATTAGGGTTGCATAAAACCAAAGAAAACTTTGGCAATCTTAAAAGTTTGCTCGCGCAATCAAAGACCATCGATGATGATCTTTTTGATACGCTTGAAGAACTCTTTATCCAAGCTGATATCGGTATTGATACAGTGATTTATTTTATCGATGA
Source organism: Acholeplasmataceae bacterium UBA5617 (assembly GCA_002424575.1). GTDB lineage: Bacteria > Bacillota_I > Bacilli_A > Acholeplasmatales > Acholeplasmataceae > Peloplasma. The sequence goes on from DIKN01000120.1 coordinate 2,268, forward strand.
ACTCAAAAAAGAAGTTTCAAGCAAACACATCACAGACCCTAAAGATTTAGCGGAGATGATTGTCGATAAAATGTTTGAAATTTATCTCAAAGGTGAACTCGTTCAAACCGACCTGAGATATGACGAAGGACAAACCAACGTTTATCTTTTCGTTGGAGTCAACGGTGTAGGTAAAACAACAACCATTGGAAAACTTGCAAAGCAGTTTAAAGATGAAGGTAAAAAAGTGATGCTTGTTGCAGGTGATACCTTTCGTGCGGGTGCCATTGCGCAACTGATCGAATGGGGTAAACGCAGCAACACCCCTGTCTTTTCAAAAGAAGCGGGATCAGACCCTTCCTCTGTGTTCTATGATGCTCTTGAAGTCGCCAAAAAAGAACACTATGATGTAGTCCTCTGTGATACAGCAGGACGCTTACAAACCAAAGTCAACTTGATGAATGAACTCACCAAAATGAAGCGTGTTATTCAAAAAACATTCCCCAATGCTCCTCAAGAAACACTGCTTATTATCGATGCGACAACCGGTCAAAACGGCATGCGACAAGCAGAAGTTTTCAAAGAAGCTACCGATGTTTCAGGTATTGTATTGACCAAATTGGATGGAACTGCCAAAGGCGGTATCGTGCTTGCGATACGCCACATGTATAACCTTCCCATTAAATATGTTGGATTAGGTGAAAAGATTGATGATCTTGTCCCCTTTGATATCGAACAGTACATTTATGGACTGTTCCGTGATTTCTTCTAAGGAGTCGTATGGAATCTTACGAGAAAAAGGCTTGGATGGGTCAATTGTTCGATTTATATGGTGATCTGTTGACCGAAAAACAAAGTGCCTACTTTAAACTTTATTATTTTGAAGATTATTCCCTTCAGGAAATCGCTGAAGTTTTTGAAGTGAGCCGTAACGCTGTTTACGATCACATCAAAAAAGCAGAGGACCATCTGTTGGCTTATGAAGAAGCACTCAAACTCTATGCAAAACGAGAAAAGCGAAAAGAAATCCTTGAAAGACTCGTACAAGGATTTGACCCTAAACTTGTGGATGAACTCAGAAAGTTGGATGAATAATGGCTGAAAATTCACTCTCCTCACGTTTACAGATGGCGATGCGCCGTCTCACAGGACGAGGTTATCTTAATGAAAATGATATCGATGAGATGATGCGCGAAGTGCGCCTTTCTTTGCTTGAAGCTGACGTTAACTTTAAAGTCGTTAAAAGTTTTATTGCTAACATTAAAGAACAAGCCGTTGGAGAAAAGATTTTAAAAGGATTAAATCCAGGTCAACAAGTCGTCAAGATTGTCCATGATGAACTCAAACGTGTCATGGGTGAAGATGCCGAAGGTATCCGTTATAACATGTCGGGTTTGACTACGATCATGACCATTGGTTTACAGGGTTCAGGTAAAACAACAGCCATCGGAAAACTCGCGATTTATATCCGTAAAAACGAAAAGAAAAGTGTATTGCTTATCGCAGCGGATGTTTACCGTCCCGCAGCGATTGAACAATTAAAAACTATCGGTAAACAGATTGATGTTGAAGTCTTTGAACGCGGTTTGATCGATGCACGTACCATCGTTAAAGAAGGTTTACAATACGCTAAAGATAAAAAGTATGATGTGGTAATCATCGATACCGCAGGACGTTTGCACATCGATGAGAAGATGATGCAAGAACTCATCGATGTGAAAGCAATCGCCAAACCCAATGAGATATTGCTGACTGTGGATGCGATGACCGGTCAAGATGCAGCAAACATCTGCAAATCATTTCATGAACAACTCGAAGCGACTGGTGCGATACTGACCAAACTCGATGGCGATACCCGTGGGGGTGCTGCTCTATCGATTAAAGAAGTATCCGGTATTCCGATTAAATTCGCTTCATCAGGCGAAAAAATGGATGCATTTGAAGTGTTCCATCCCGAAAGAATGGCATCCCGTATTTTAGGGATGGGGGATGTCTTAACGCTGATCGAAAAAGCAACCGATGCCATCGATGAAGACGAAGCGCAAAACATGATGGAAAAGCTGATGTCGGATTCGTTTAACTATAATGACTTGATGAAACAGTTTAAAATGATCAAACGTATGGGTTCTATTTCTAAGATTTTAGGCTTTTTACCCGGTGTTGGTCAAATGAAACAAGCGATGTCACAGGTCGATGATAAGCAATTTGATAAGATGCAAGCCCTCATCTTTTCGATGACTGAACAAGAGCGAAAAGATCCAAAATTGATCGACACTTCATCGAGAAGAAGAGAAAGAGTTGCCAAAGGTGCAGGGATGTCTGTTGCAGACTTGAACCGTTTAAGACAGGCATTAGATCAACAGAAAAAAATGATGAAAAAGATGATGAATATGGATGAACGTGAGATGGAGAGTCTGCAGAAGAATCCATCGAAGTTGATGAATCAACCATCTTCTAAAAAAGGTAAAGGAAAAGGTAAGGGTCAATTCCGAATCGGATGACCCTTTTTTTCTCCACAAACATTGTGGAAAAGTTTGAAAAATGACGATGTTATAATGAAGAAGAAGGAGACTATGACATGAAGAAATTAGTACTGATTGATGGCAATTCCATTTTATTTCGTGCCTATTATGCAACCGCATATCCAGGTGCGAAATTGATGCAAACCGCATCAGGCATTTACACCAATGCCGTCTTCGCCTTTGTGGGTATGTTCGAAAAAATCGTAACGGATGAAGTGACTGATGTTTTGGTCGCTTTTGACACGAAAGAACCGACAAAAAGACATCTATCATATGAGGGTTATAAAGCTGGTCGTGTGAAGATGCCTGAAGAACTTGCACAACAAATTCCCCTCATCAACGAATATATTCGTTTATGTGGCGTTCAAGCCT
>DIKN01000025.1 GCA_002424575.1 Acholeplasmataceae bacterium UBA5617
TCTTATCAGATCTTAGAGTTAGAGGTGTTGAGGAAACATTATTGTTTGTTACTGATGGATTAACAGGGATTAAAGATGCGATATCCAATGTGTTTCCGAAAGCCTTACACCAATCTTGTTGGGTTCATCTGTCAAGAAATGTTGCCCATTCAGTGAGAGTGAAAGATAGAGCCGATGTCTTAAGTGATCTAAAGACGGTTTATACCCAAGACACATTGGATGCTGCTGAAGAAAATCTCGCTGCATTCATTCAAACCTGGGATAAAAGATATCCAAAGGTCACTGACAGATTTAAGAGTAATCCATCTCTATTTACCTTTTTGTCTTTCCCTAAACAGATTCGAGCGTCGATCTATACGACGAATCTAATTGAAGGGTTTAATAAACATCTGAAGCGTTACACAAAGCGTAAGGAGCAGTTTCCTAATGAGGATTCACTGATTAGATTCATTGGTACTTATGCAGGTGATTATAATCAGAGATTCCAAATGAGAATCCATAAAGGCTTTAAACTTGTCACCGCTGAATTGAATGAAATGTTCAATTAAGCGACGCGCTCAAAAATCTAAAAAGCACTAAAGAGAGTTCTTAATACTTTAATTCATTTCATTTACACAAAATTCTTGACACTACCAGCATATGACGTGTTCGCTTTTTCATTCTTCAAAATAACGTGCAAGACGAGCACATGAAATGGTAAAATAGTATAAAAGATATGTTTGGAGATCGTCATGAATCAGTACAACTCGCTAGACATAACAGAATACATTAAAGGTAAACGTGTGGATTACATTGATGAAACACACACCTATTATGTCGATGGTGTGAAAGTGCCGAGTGTCACCCAAATCGTGGCTGCTATTTTACCATCTCCTTATAGCGATGTTGAACCCACAGTGCTTCAGCAAGCTGCAAGCCGAGGTGTTGCATTGCATAAAGAGATTGAGCTCTATGAGAAACATCAACTTCTAGGATCATCGATCGAATTTAATAATTATCTTTTTCTAAAAAAATACCACCGCATCAAATCACTTGATAATGAAAAATTGGTCATTATCGAACACGAGGGAAAGATTGTCTGTGCGGGACGATTGGATATGATCATTCAAAGTGAGTTGGTAAAGGGGATAGGTATTGGAGATGTCAAACGAACATATGACATCCATTTTAATCATTTAAAACTTCAACTCAACCTCTATCGCTTAGGGTATATGCAATCCTATGGTCATACGATCGATTATCTTAAATGCTTTCATCTACGTAAGTTTATCTATGAGCTCATCGATATCCCTATTGATGAAGAATATGCGACCCATTCATTAATTAAATTTATTGAAAAGGCTTCATAAAAGCATCCTATACAAAAAGCAGTTAATTTGTAGTTTACTATCAGATAAGTGATAAAAAGAAATTACAATGAAGTGCTTTTTTTGTTAAGTTATAGTTAAGTACAAATCATCTTTTATTAATCAACACTTACGATTATAATGAAGTTAAGAGGTGAGACAAATGCCAGATGTCATTGATAACGTTAAAGTTGGAGAATATATTAAGCAACTACTTAAAAAGAAAAATATGACGCAAGACGATCTTGCAGAGCATTTAAATATCTCCAAAGCGGCTGTATCGCAAAATCTAAGAGGTAAAAGCACATTTGATATCAACAACCTGATAGCCATAGCTAACTTATTTGAAATAACATTAGATGAACTACTTAGTTTAAAAACAGAAGATAGTAAAAACACTATGTCAGAATATCAAAAAGTCGTTAATCAAGGGCTTGGTGCTATAAAAACCGTACAGCCTCAAGATCTTCAAATCGCAGAACCGGACCTCTATGGAAAAGTTCTTGTAGATTATATTATTGATCAACGCAAATTACCCATGCTTCTATATCTGATTGAAAATAATGTATCATTAGTTCATCCCTACTATCATAGAGCGAAACAAATATATCTTCACATCATCAAATTTTTACTTGAAGAGAAACGCGATGAATATCAAAAATTCATTTCTTTATACACTGAAATTGTGGGATCTTTTGCCATCGAGGATGAACAACTTGAATTGGTTGTGTGGGGATATCTCAACCAAGAAAAGCATCAAAAATATATTGAAAGCATACTAAAATACAAATCGACCTTAAAAGCCAAGTTATTCTCCATCAAACAAGAAAATGAAAACATTCCATTCACAAGAAAAGATTTATTAATAATCATTGCAAAATATAAATTATCGACGATCCTTGATACATTAATTACCACACAAAAACGCGACGATGATTTTATTGAAATTGTTCAATTGTTCATCCAAAACCATTATGAAGAGGGAATTAGATATTTTATCAGTAGATACTACAAAACACCAATTACTATATTTAAAAAGACATTACTTGATGTACAAAAAGCTTTTCTGCTTGTTGTGCAATCCAATCACCTAGATTTGGTCATTGATTTTGCTTCATATGGTTTATATACCGATTTAACATCTGTTGTGAAAGAGTCCATAAAGCTCAAATACGAAGCAATATATTCACATTTAATAGCAAATTATTCAAAAGACATCATTTTTAAAAGAATTGCTGAAACTTGCGTAGAGACAAATAATCTTCCTCTTCTTGAATCGATTTCCAATAATTTAACAAAAGATGATTTAAATTATTTAGTTAGCTGGGTAAAAATTGAGCAAATTGAGTTGTTGATCTATTTATTAAAAAAAGGTGCACGCATCGATGAAAAATATTACAATCTTGACACCTTCAAAAAGATTAATGCCTTAATTGATTCATTGCTAAATAAGGAGAGTGACAAAGCATGACATTTATCAGAGATAACTTTGAAATCATCGTTATTTTATTATTTATTTTATCGTTTATTTTGCTTGCAATCATCTTATCAATGAACAAGTACTTTGCGATGTATTTTTCGAACAAAAGATTTAAAATACATTCTCATTATGAAGTAAATGCCTATGATGGTCGACGCGATTTTACGATTACCATATTTAATAACAACATCAATGAAGTAAGGCTTTCGGGATTTGGTTTTGTCTATAAAGATCAAAATATTGATTTCTATAAGAACTATCTTCTGGATCATTCACTACCAACGGATCATAAACTCGTTATTCATTCAAGAGATTATCTTACTTCTCGAATTGATGTGAATCAACTAAAATCAATTATATCCGACATCAACAAAGGATCACTAGATGTATCATCGATGAAAGCTTTTGTCACAGATTCATTGGGTTTATCAGCCACTGCTAAAGCAAAACAAGTTAAAGATGAAGTAAGAAAAATGTTAAAGATTGATAGAGACACACTTAGAAAACAACACAAAGAGCAAATAAGAAAAAAGAAAGCAGATGACACACTATATCGTCGAAAAAACAAAATGGAGAAGCAAATCAAGTTTAGAGAAAAAGCAAGCAAACTCATATTAAGGATAAAAGGCATTTTCGCTAAAAAACATTAGGTGATTTTATGAACAAGATAGATATTGCAAAAATTGTCCGAGAGACAAGACAAAATAAAGGTATCGATGAGGAATCGTTATGTAACATTATCGATCTCGATATTGTCACATTAAAACAATATGAAAATGGGGAGAAAATCATTCCTGATAACGCACTAAAAAAGATTGCCGATGCGTTATCGATTTCTTATGAATTGCTTGATCTTGAAGAAAAAACCGATTATGACCCACCCAAATTTGCTAGTGGATTAATTGTGTATCCACCACATGCACGAAAGATTACATTTAGGGATATATTCAATGGATTTAAATCAAGCGTTAAAGACCACAATCGTCAAAAAAGTCTTGAATTGTTAGACAACCATTTATTTCATCCAGAGAAACTACTGAATCAAGCACCCAGATTATATATCTATATATTTATTGTTTTATTTGTACTGTTTTGGGCAGCGTCATTAATAAACGATATTGTCCTTACAAACTTATCATTAAGTTTAATCATCCCCCTTTCATTAATGTTTTTAATGGAGGAACTGTACTATCCCAAAAACGTAAAAGGTATCTCATTGATCGCATATTTTGCTTTAGGTGGTATATTTTCAATTTTTACTGTATTTTTGATGAGATCGTATACAGGGTATCTTGATATTCCTTTTTTGGGTGATTTGCTCACCGCTTTTGTTGAAGAATTTTCGAAAATATTCATTGTCTTTATCATATTAAGTAGAATGCGTGTAAAACATGTTATGACAGGTGTCCTCATAGGCTTTGCGGTTGGAGCAGGATTTAATGCATTTGAGAACTCACAATATGGAGTCATGGCATTTTTTGAAAATTTCAATCTTAGTGAGATGTACAACACACTATTCATAAGAAGTGTCTATGACCTTTTTGGGATAGGGCATCATTATTGGACTGCCATCTTAGGTGGAACTCTCGTCATGGTTAATACTTCAACATCAATTCGGATGAAGTCACTTGCTCACCCACTTTTTATTCAGTCGTTCATCATGGTTATGTTGATTCATGCAGTGTTTAATTTTTCGAGTGCCATTTCAATATGGCTCTCCATATCTGTTGCTATTGTGAGCATGGTGGTGTATATAAGATTCTATTCCATTACATATAGAAGATATTACACAGAAGATATACAATCAAATAATTGTCAAAACACCGCATTGGATAAGGATGAATAAGATGTTACAAACATGGTTTGAAACAGTTAACATTCATGAAACCTTTTTTCATGAAATCGCAGAATTTTTAACACACCTAAGATATATTCCTAAAACGTCACCAACGAATGATCTCATCATCACGTTTCAAAAAAAAGGTAAAAAGATTGCGAAATTTGCATACAGTAAAAAGTATGGACCATCATTTCATATGAAATTTTATGCTACCAAATCGTATCCCAAATACTTTCACGATAAAGTGAGAGAAACGATTGAAGAGTACGACTTTAAGTATACAGGACTCATTAAAGGTGCACTTGAAAACATCGGTTATCATTACCAATATCCCGATGGACGACGTTGTTTTTATTTTCATCGCGAGATGATTGAATTAGGATTACCCCCTTTAGAGATGATCAATGATATCAAAGAATTACTCAAAACACAGGATGCTTATTGGACATTAGGTGGTGAATAAGGGTGCGATAAGCACCTTTTTTCAACTTTGATTTCTCATCTTTTTTGAATAGTGCTACAATAAAAGAAGTGAATACTAACATACGGGGTAAGTTATGAGAACGATTATTGAACGTTTTTTATATGAAGGAAGTTATGTCTCACATGAAAAATTTGGATTTGGGCATATCAACGAAACCTATTTGGTAACCTGTGAAAAACCGTTACGTCAGTATATTTTACAGTGGATTAATCCAGCAGTTTTTAAGAAAATTCCAGAGTTGATGAGAAATATTGAACTTGTGACCGAACATATCAAGCGGCAATATGAAAAAGAAGGCATCGCATGGAAAGACAAAGTATTAACCTACGTACCCACACTTGAAGGGGAATCCTATATCAAAGAAGAAAGAGGATACTATCGTCTTTATCATTTTGTTGAAAATTCAATCTCATATGAGCAAGTTCCCGATGCGCGTTATCTTGAACTTGCCGGCGAAGCTTTTGGAGAGTTTCAGCATCGTCTTCACTCCTTTGATGCAACTCTCTTATATGAGACAATCAATGATTTTCATCATACACCAAAACGTTACACGCACTTTGTTGATTCACTTAACAAAGCCATTCCAGAGCGTATTGTAGAAGCTCAATCATGGATTGATTTTATTCATGAACGCGCACCATTCATGGGTCTTGTCATCCAGGGTTTTGAAAATAAAACCATCCCACTTCGTGTCACACATAATGACACAAAGATCAACAATATTCTTTTCGATAAAGACGAACCCAAAGTGAAATGTCTTGTTGATCTCGATACGGTTATGCCGGGAAGTCTTCTTTATGATTTCGGCGATGCCATTCGATTTGGATGCAGTACAGCAAAAGAAGATGAAATTGATTTATCAAAGATAGATGTTAATCTAGAATACTTTGATGCGTTCACACGAGGATTCATTAAACCGCTTAAGAAAACGATGACTGAAGCCGAATTTAAACATTTAAGCGACAGTGCGATTTTAATTACTTTAGAACTTGGTATGCGTTTTTTAATGGATTATTTATTGGGCGACCACTATTTCAAAATTCATCGCCCCAAACATAATCTTGAACGCGCGATGAGTCAACTCACACTCGTTAAAAAGTTCGAAGAACGCAAACCTGAGATGGATGCGATTGTTAGAAAGTATCGGTGAAGATATGGAACTTTGGGATCTTTATGATCACGATAGAAAATTAACCGGGAAGACCATCAAAAGAGGAGACAAAATTCCTCAAGGTTATTATCATATGGTTGTGCATGTGTGTATCTTCAATTCGAAAGGCGAAATGCTCATTCAACAGCGTCAACCCTTTAAAAAGGGATGGTCAAACATGTGGGATCTCTCGATGGGAGGAAGTGCACAATCGGGTGATACTTCAAGAGAAGCTGCAGAGCGGGAAACGTTTGAAGAATTAGGTCTTTCCCTTGATTTAGCTCAGGATCGCCCTGTTCTAACCATTCCATTTTCAATGGGATATGATGATATCTATATCGTTGAAAAAGATATTGATCTTCAGTCACTAAAACTTCAGTATGAGGAAGTTCAACAGGTCAAATGGGCGGGACTCCATGACATATTAAGGATGATTGAAGAAGGAACGTTTATTCCGTATCATAAGAGCTTAATCAGTTTACTTTTCGATTTACGCATCACACGTGATGCACACAGCAATCTTGCGAAGCACGAGTTTGCACAAATGAAATAATCGATCTCAACATGAAGTGGGTGATGTATCCACTTTTTTCATTAATAGGACATCAAATATACACTAAAAAGCGTATAATATAAGCAAATGGCATCAAGATGACATCAACTGGACTCCTTCGTTGACAGAGGTGTTGCAAAACACATGAATGATTCAAGACGTCGCCTGAAAAAAAATCAATATGAAATCGTTAAGACATGGTTGTCTTCTTTTGTTGTGACTGCAGCAGTGATTGTTGCGGTCACCCTTTTTATTCCCAAAAGCCCTGAAGCTAAAATTCTAAAATCAGAAGGTCTTCTCAATATGATTACCTATCAAGTCGCAGTTACTGATGAAGCTCAAGCCTTGAAACTTGATAGTTTAATGATTGTTTTAGAAAACCAATTGGAGCGCTATGAAGTCTCCATTGGACTTGGAGAAACAAGTGGTTACTTTGAAAACCTAAAAGACAACACGGATTATAGATTGAGCGTCTATGGTAATAAAGGATTTGGTCAAGAGAAATTGGATTCTGTGGTCGTCAAAACGAAAGATTCACCAGGTGGGTATATCTTAGGCTATCGCCCTGTAGGTGATCCTATGGAACCTTTTTACGAAGTTGATGTATTCATCAATGACCCTGAGTCCATGTATCAATCCATCAGCCTTTATTATGGTTACACCTACGATGATCAACCCTTCTATCAATTCACTGAAATAACACAAAATCGCGAAACAGTTGAATTGATGCATCTCTTCGGACGAACACATCTTTATTTGGAAGCTATTACATCGAGTGGTGCAATCGTTCTTGATGAGATGTGGTTAACACCAACGTTTAGACTATATAGTTCTTTCTATCTTGATCGTGTGGATAAAAATCAACTCGATTTATCGCTTTATCACAGCAGTGATGGATCGGTTGATGTCACGTATAAGGTTGATCTATTTGAAGGCAATCAAAAAAGATTTACACAAACCATACCATCGAAAGACCTTGAAGGTTATGAACACCGTATAATCTTCACGAATCTCAAAGCACAAACCTCATATCGTGTTGTTGCTACAGCGACCTACATCAACCCAAGCACGTTAAGGGAAGAGACCGTGACACTTCTCGAAGAAGATGTGACGACACTCAGTGATTACCAAGTGACTTATACCATCACCACATCACCCATGTATCTCGATGTCAATATAACCGTAGTTGATCCATCACATCTTTTCCAAGTCCCGTATGTTGAGATCTACGATATATCAGGGGAATATCCCATCTGGCTTTATTCAGAAACATACAGTTTTACACCCGCAATCAACAGTAAATCGGTACAGTTTAACATACTTTTACCGGACGTAGCGATTTATCGTATTGTCATTGGCATACGCAATCAGCAGTATTATATTATCCGTCATGTGATCCATGATGAGATTTATCATAAGGAGTGAATACCATGAACTTTAAAAATCGCAGTAAGCAAGAAAAAATTAGAGCGATTGTGATTGCAAGCATCATTGTTGTCTTAATCTTGTTAGGAAGTCTAGCCGATGTTCTTTTCCCTGGAACAACCTTTTCGGCAATCATCAGCAATTCGATAGGTAAATTCTTCAACATTGTACGTTTTCTTCAAAATCACTATGTGACCATCTTAGAAAGCATCACCATCTTGGTGTTCGTCTGGATACTCAACCACATGTTTCTCTTTTTGGTCAATCTTTTAACACGAAAAGGGCATCGCGGTGAAACAGTCGGCAAGCTGATGTCCTCTGTCATCCGTTATACCAGTTTTATTATCGCAGCGTTTTTGATCTTATCAGCTTGGGGTGTTGATACACCTACATTGCTCGCTGGTGCTGGAATCATAGGATTAGCCTTATCATTTGGTGCACAAAGTTTGATTGAAGATATCCTCGCAGGACTCTTCATCATCTTTGAACGACAATTTGTCGTTGGAGATATCGTTGAAATCAACGGCACAAGAGGTATTGTGCGAGAAATCGGCATACGCACAACGAAGATTGTTGATCTCAATGGCGATGTTCTCATCATTAATAATTCTGATATAAGGGGGATCATCAATACATCGGTTGAACTTTCTGTAGCGATTTCTGATATATCGGTTGAATATGAAGCCGATCTTAAACAGGTTGAAGAGATTATCAAGAAACATTTGCCGGAAATAAAGGAACAAATTCCCGAAATTGTTGAAGGCCCTTTTTATGCAGGCGTTGATCAACTCGCTGATTCATCCGTTGTCATTCGTGTCACAGCAAAATGTGAAGAGATCAATCGAAATAAAGTTAGACGGGCACTCAATCGCGCATTAAAACTTGTTTTTGATCAAGAAAAGATCAATATTCCATTCCCGCAACTGGTCATCCACGAAACAAAAGACTCTAAAAAAGATGAGTGATTGAGGTGTGTTTATGTCATCGAAGTTTCGTCAATGGTTGAGTATTAAACGCGATCAAAATGCTCGTGGTATTTTGCTTGTTATGATTGTTGTTTTTAATGTTTTGCTTTGGTTTTTTTCTTCCGTTTTGGCATATATTATTGCACCAGGACAATATGGAAATATGGTGCGTGCTCTTTGGGAGTCTGGGATTACGTGGATGCTTGAACCTGGTTTTTATGATCCATCCGTTCCATACGCGATACGCATCATATCCATCATTGTAATTTTGACATCGATGATCACATTTACGGGTGGTATTATTGGTTATGTTGGCAACTTATTTTCTGCCATCATCGATAACGCAAAAGAAGGTAAAAATAAACTCTTTCTTTATGATCATATCGTCATTCTAAATTGGAATTACAAAGGATTAGAATTGATTGCTGATTATAGATACGATGATGAAACAACAACCGTTGTGATCTTATCGCACCATCCCAAAGAACTGATTGAAGAAGCTATTCATCGTAAGTTGTTTGATCATCGTCAACAAAAGAAACTCAACATCATCGTTCGTCAAGGTGAAGTGTTTGCTAAAAGTGATTTAATGAACGTCTGCATTGAGCAATCCAAGGCAGTCATCATCTTAGCCGATGAAAGCAAAGAACAAAGCACTGCACATACGGATATGCTCGCAATGAAAACATTGATGCTCGTTTCAAATTTGAAACTGCAAGATCATCAAACCATTCTTGTCGAAGTGAAAGAACAAAAATCTGTGAGTTTAATCAATGACTATATTGCTAAAAACGCTAAACGAAGTGAACAAATTTTACCGCTTTTACCCGATGAACTTATGGGACGATTGATTGCACAAACGCTTTTGATGCCCGAACTCCATAAAGTCTATCATGAACTCTTTTCTTTTGAAGGTGCAGAGTTTTACACAGCACCTTATGCTGAGCCGAGAACATACATGGAAACGCATCATAAAGCCATTCCAATCTATACGCATAATGATCTTCTTTATGTGTTGACATCATCTAAATCGGATATTGATTGTGTACGAACAACACCGCTTACTAAGTTTACAAAACTTGATATTCGCGATCAATCGCGCTACCAAGATAAGCACATTATCATCTTTGGGAAGAATCATAAACTACCCTATATTCTTGATTCCATATCACTTTATGAAAAAGAAAACAGCACCAAAATACATGTCACGCTTATCGCATCCAATGATGCTAAAGTCATTCAAGAGACAACAGATCAATTAGAAAAGATTGACCATATATTAATTCTTTCAGCCGATGATTTGTCACCAGATGAGTATGATTCTGATGTCCTTGTAACACTCTTGATGACACAGGAACTCGCTAAAAAACATCAGGCAGAAATCATCATTGAATTGCTGGACCCCAGACATTTTGATATTGCTCAAAGTTACAACGTTCACAACACCATTATATCCAATGAATATATCAGCAGATTGATGACCCAACTTTCTAAGAATAGACATCTCTATGATCTCTTGATGGACTTGCTCACCTATGATGCAGAAGATGCAAAAACACAGACCTATGAAGTTTACGCTTATCAAGCTAAAAACGTCATTCGTTCATCGCTACCTCTGTCATTTAGCAATCCTGCAGAAGCCATCTATTCCTTTTATAGAAGTGGGGATCAAGATTATATATTGATTGGCCTTATTCGTGATCAACATCTCGAAATCTTTAAAGGCAATCTTGATGAACCCAAACGCATCATCATTGAACCCGACGATTACTTGATCATGATTTGTAAATGAATCAGTTAGAAAAACCACAAGTCTATCTTTGTGGTTTTTCATTTCATGACATCGTGATAGATTTACACTTATTGAACGTTATTTTCACTCACTTCTCGATAAAATAACGGTATAAGGTATTCGATACCCATCATTAAAGGAGTTGATGACATTGAAAAAAATAGCATATGTTATGCTACTGATTGTCCTTTTTGTCTTTGCTTCATGTCAACAAGATGAACCGACTATAATCACCTGTGCAGATGATGAAATATTGGTTAATGGCATTTGTGAAAAAGTTGTGATCAAAACAGACTTTGAGAAAACATTTGATGCCATGGATGGTATAGATAACTACACCCTGATCGTTTCCATTCAACAATTTGCGACCATTTATGAGATTGAATTAAAGGTTGATCATGAAAAGTCCTCTTTCTTCATGGATGGCAAATCCGAATTCTATCAAAAGAACGGCACCCAAGTGGATCATTATTTCCCGGTGGGTGAAGGCTATCGTAAAGAGACTGTCTCTCAACCTTCTCAAGGACAACCATTTCATTTTTTGAGTGACCTTGAAGCATCATGGTTTCAAGAAGTGAGTGGGAAATATTTCCTTAAAGCTGAATATAACGACGATGTTGCTCTTTTCTTCCAAGGTGAATTTCCAGGAAGCACGGTCTCCAATCTCGAATTGATTGTAGGACAAACATATTTTGATCAATTGATCTTTAATGTGACAGTCGGTGAAGTCATGTATCGATTTACCATGACACTATCAGCCATCGGACAAACCGATGTCACGCTGCCTTTGGTTTAGGAGGATCATCATGAAAAAACTGTTCTCATTATTTTTTATCGTCATCATCAGTATGTTTGTTCTAGGACAACCTGTTCAAGCAAGCATGCGTCTGACGGTCACCTCACGTGAAAATCGTTTTGTTGAAGGTGTCAGAAATACAAAAATTGTGGGTCAAATCGAATACGAAGGTGTCGCCTCCAATCAAGTCATTAATTACTTAGGTGCAAACGTTAGTCAATATGAAAATTTAAATGTTGTTGTCGGTGACACATATAAACCTCATGATTCATGGGGTAGAGGAACAATATTTGCGCATATCGATGATGTTCATAAGCGCTATCCTAATTACCAAGTCATCGGTGGTGTTAATGGAGATTTCTACAACACATCAATCACCAATTTGAATGGTCAGCCCTCAGGAGGATATATCCGTAATTTCGAAGTGATTGCTCCAGGCGTGATCTCAACACGTCCTCTTGCAGGTTTCAAAGATGATGGTTCTGTCATTTTTGGTGTACCATGTTACTCAGGTTATCAACTACTCGTCTATGACGAAGATGGTGCACTTAAGAAAGAAGTGGCGATTGAGCGAATTAACAATTTACCGACAGCAAGCGATAAAATCACGGTCTATTTTGATAATTTTGATACCCCAATCTCCTCAGCACACAATAAAGTGATCATTGATGCAAAAGAAACGAAAATGGATGGCGTACGCTATTTTGGAAGTGGTGAACTCAATACCATGACAGAACTCGATGTCACAGTAACTGATCATACATTTGTCATTGTGGGTACAGATTTTAACGAAGATGGATTAATTACAGATGTCGATTATGTGGTTGTTCAACGTAAAATTGGATGTGGATTCGAAAATGTTCGCTTTGCTGTTGGTGTCTACGATGAAATTGTAACAAACGGAATTCCTGTGACCTATCTCCAACAAGGTCTTGATCCAAGCTTTAAACATCCCAGAACTGCAATCGGTCAAAAAGCGGATGGAACGGTCTTCTTTGTTGTCGTGGATGGAAGAAATAAACCCCTGGGTATGGATGGTGTCACGCTTTATGAACTCGCACAAATCATGGTTTATTTTGAAGCAGTAAAAGCATATAATATAGATGGTGGTGGTTCTTCCACCATGGCTCTCCTCAACGAGGAAAATGGGTATGATATTTTAAATACACCCTCGGATGGATCGGTTCGTGCCGTGACCAATAGCGTGCTTATAGTCAAGGGAGAACATATACCAAGACCTAATCCAGTAGGATTTCCTGATCCTCGCATTAAATTGGATCGACCCATGAATTTATACGTGGATGCACAAGGTGATTTACGTTTTGATCCCATTATGCATAGCCTTTCCTACATGGTTAGCGTGAATGGTACACTGATGGCTTCAGAAGATGAATCCTTTACACTTTCATTACAACCTGGTGAATATGTGATCAAGGTCCGCGCACTTGCTGATCAAATCAACTACAAGCATTCCGATTACTCAGAAGAATTTGTTTTAATTGTTCATCCCAATGAGATTCAACGTTTTATGGAATTACTGAAATCATTTTTGCAAGAAGAGATAAAAGATTAGTAAGACAAGAAGGAGTTCATCACGTGAACACATTTAGATTTGATCAACACTCCAAAAGACCCATACCCCTTGATCCTCATTTCACACCCATCATATTAGGCAATCATGCATTTGAGAAGGCCGTTAAATCTTCAACGCATGCCATCAAGATTGGTATCGCTTTAGAGCGTAATCAAGGTCAAATTTCAACGTTTTATGCGATGATTTTTGGTGATGAGGACAATCAACATGAAGCGAATTATCGTTATGTAGAACGCTTGATTAAAACGTTATTATGGACCAAGGGTGGTTTTAGAATCTATCTATCCTGCCCAAGAGATTTAGGCATGTACATCAAGAGCGTTTACCATGAAGAAGGTGCACGAGCTTTTGATGTCCGATTTATGTCGCGTGTTTATGATCAACCGTTTGAAATCAAGTTAATGGATTTTCATCATTTACCTCAAACTTATGAATTAACCAAACCTATCGGACGTCACATGAATGGATGTCGCATAGGATTTGATGCGGGTGGATCTGATCGAAAGGTATCCGCAGTCATCGATGGAGAAACCGTATTTTCAGAAGAAGTCGTATGGCATCCTAAATTGATGGAAAACCCAGATTATCATCTTGCAGGTATCAAAGATTCGATTTATCGCGCAGCGTCTCATCTTCCGCGCATTGATGGTATTGGTGTATCAGCTGCAGGTGTGTATGTTGACAATGAAGTCAAGGTCGCATCACTTTTTATCAAAGTACCAGACGATCTTTTCGAACAAAAAGTTAAACGTCTTTTCATCGACTTAGCTCACGAATTGGGCGATGTTCCGATTGAAGTTGCCAACGATGGTGATGTGACAGCACTCGCCGGTGCGATGAGCAAAAACGTTGGACGTGTCATGGGTATTGCCATGGGAACGTCTGAAGCTGCTGGATACGTCGATCAAGAGGGACATATCACAGGATGGTTAAATGAGCTTGCGTTTGTCCCTATCGATTATCATGCGCATGCAATGGTAGACGAATGGAGTGGCGATCGGGGATGCGGTGTCAAGTATTTTTCACAGGATGCGATCATTAAACTCGCCGAAGCGGGTGGCATTCACTTTGATGCATCACTATCTCCCGCAGAAAAATTAAAAAGTGTTCAAAAGATGATGGAACATCAAGATCCCGTTGCCCAAGAGATTTATGAAACCATGGGTGTTTATCTTGGATATGGTGTCGCTTACTATGCATCCTTTTATGATATTGAACATGTTCTTGTTTTAGGACGTGTTCTATCCGGAAAAGGTGGAGAAATGATGATTGATCGAGCCAATCATTTACTCCATGATGAATTTCCTGATCTAGCAAAACGTATCACGATTGAGTTACCTGATGAAAAGAGCCGCCGTGTTGGTCAATCGATTGCTGCAGCAAGCTTACCTGAAATAAAGAAAAGAGGTTAAAACATGAAACTCAATAAACCCCAAGCTGAATGGTTTATCCCTGATCAAAAACCCATCGATGAAGCCGTTAAACGGACAACACATATGTCGATTGCTGCCCATCAAGATGATATTGAAATCATGGCATATGATGGTATCGTTCAATGTTTTGGCCGTGACGATAAGTGGTTTTTTGGTGTGGTTGCAACCGATGGTTCAGGTTCTGCAAGAGAGGGCATCTATAAGAATTATACTGATGCTGAGATGATTCAAATCCGTAAACTTGAACAAAAGAAGGCCGCGTTTATCGGTGAATTTGGTGCTCTAGCTTTACTTGATTATCCCAGCAAAGAGATGAAAGATCCGATGAATACAGACATCGTTGATGAGTTTGCGAAACTTTTATTACTCGCAAAACCCGATGTACTTTACACCCATAATTTGGCAGATAAACATGATACCCATATCGGTGTGACAACAAAAGTCATCAAGGCTATTCGCAAGCTTGATAAAAAAGATCGACCTCAAAAACTTTATGGTTGTGAGGTTTGGCGAGATTTGGATTGGATGGTCGATCAAGAAAAAGTTGAATTTGATGTATCATCACATCCCAATATCGCAGCTGCACTTGTTGAAGTGTTTGATTCACAGATCATTGGCGGGAAGCGATATGATCTTGCCACCGCTGGAAGACGTTTATCAAATGCAACCTACGCAACCTCTCATAAAGTAGACCGTTCACAAGCGATGAGTTATGCGATGGATTTGACACCACTCATTGAAGATGATCATCTTGATATCACCACATACATTACCGATTATATTGATCGCTTCAAAAAAGATGTCCATGATCGCATTCAAAAAATGCTAATACGTTAAAAGCACCCATCGGTGCTTTTTTAATGATAGTAAACGAACATATTTTCCTAAAGATGAAAAAAATGAACGATATCATTCAAAAAGGTTTTTGA
The DNA here is from genome assembly GCA_002424575.1 of Acholeplasmataceae bacterium UBA5617. Lineage (GTDB taxonomy): Bacteria > Bacillota_I > Bacilli_A > Acholeplasmatales > Acholeplasmataceae > Peloplasma. The sequence continues at coordinate 15,788 of DIKN01000025.1, forward strand.
AACATTTTATCTATGATAACGTAGAGATGAGAATGTTATATTGAGGTTACTTATGAATATCATTACATGTATCAAACAAGTTCCCGCTTCATCCAATGTTCAAGTGGATCCTAAAACAGGTGTATTAATACGCGATGGCAATAATGTGAAGATGAATCCCTTTGATCTTTTTGGACTTGAAGCATCTTTTATACTTAAATCGAAACGTGAAGGATCCGTGATTCATGCCATCACGATGGGACCTCCATCCGCATCCGCAGCATTAAAAGAAGCACTTCACATGGGTGCTGATCATGCAACGTTGATTAGCGATCGACGCTTTGCGGGTGCCGATGTTTTAGCAACCTCGTATACCCTATCACAACTTATTAAGCACATTAATCATTACGATGTTATCGTATGTGGAAAACAGACCACCGACGGTGATACCGCACAAGTTGGACCAGAAATTGCAGAATTTTTAGGCATACCCCATATTCCCTACGTTAAAGAAATCATCGATGTCAAAGAGAAGTCTTTGGTGCTAAGAAGCGCTTATGATGATCACGAAGAAATCGTTGAAATCATCATGCCTTGTTTAATAACGATTGAAAAGGACATGAATACACCACGCTTACCTTCATATCTTCGTAAGCGTATGTTTAAACAAGAAATCATTAAAATGATCTCACTTAAAGATCTTGAGGATCAAAATCCAGATCATTATGGTCTATCGGGTTCACCCACACAAGTTGAAGAAATATTTCCTCCGAAGAAAAGAATGGATACCGAAAAAGTGACAGGCAACAAAACCGATTTAGCAAAAAAGATTTTTGATATTCTCAAAGAAAGTCGTTATGTGTAGGTGAAACCATGGCATACATTAAAGTCAACAACGACAAGGTCACACCAGATATTGCGAAACAACTGATTGATCTATGTCCATTTAATGCATTTGAATATACCGACATGTACCTTTCGATCAATGCATCGTGTAAGATCTGCAAGATGTGTGTAAAAAAAGGACCATCCGGTGTTTGTGAACTCGTAGAAACCGTTAGACCTTGTGTCGATAAAGCGCTTTATAAAGGGATTGCTGTCTATGTTGAACAGCGTAATAATATCGCGCATCCTGTTTCCTGGGAACTCATTGGAAAAGCAAAAGAACTCGCCCAAAAAACGAAAGAGCCTATTTTTGCGATTATCATCGGAAGCGATGTTAAGCACATGGTTGATGAAGCTTTAAGTTATGGTGTAGACAAGGTCTTCGCTTATCAAGATGAAACGTTTAAAGATTTCGATGTCGAAGTGTACAGCCGTGTCGTCGAGCATTTCTTTAAGACCTATCAAAACAATGTGATACTCTTTGGTAGTACACCACAAGGAAGAAGTTTTGCTCCCCGCATTGCAGCACGCTTAAAAACAGGTTTAACAGCGGATTGCACCATGCTTGATATTAAACCAGAAGGTGATCTTGTACAAATTCGTCCCGCCTTTGGGGGAAACATCATGGCGAAAATCAATACACCAAATCACCGTCCACAGCTCGCTACCATCCGTTATAAGATGTTTAATCTTCCCGAAAAAGAAACACCTCACGGAACTGTCTCTTATGAATCATCTGTAGTCATTGATAAGACAAAACGAACTAAACTTCTTCAAGCAACCGATAAACCACAAGTCAAAGACATCTCAGAAGCCGAAGTGATTATCGCGTGTGGTCGAGCATTCAAGAAGGAAAAAGATCTAGAACTCATCCAGCCACTCGTACAAAAATTAAATGCTGAAGTGGCATGTACGCGTCCTTTAATCGAAAACGGATGGTTTGATGCCAAACATCAAATTGGTTTATCGGGGCGAACAGTCAAACCTAAACTGATCATCAATCTTGGCATCAGTGGAGCCGTACAATATATTGAAGGGATGAAAGAGGCTGAACTCATCATCTCGGTCAATCAAGACGAACACAACAAACTCTTTGACATCAGTCATTACAGCATCGTGGGAGATATCTACGAGGTGTTACCTGAACTGAATAAACTGATCGATCAAGTCTGGAAGGTGAATCCATGAACTATCATCAATTGAACGAACAAGACATTGCATATCTTATCTCCATCGTGGGTGAAGAACACGCCTTTGTCGGCAAAAATATTGAAAAAGATTATGCACATGATGAATTGGGTACCGTGTCAGCATATCCTGATATTCATGTGTTTGCTTTTGATAAATCTCATGTTTCAAACATTATGAAATATGCCTATGAAAAAAACATTCCCGTGACGGTTAGAGGAAGTGGAACTGGACTTGTTGGCGCCTGTGTTCCGCTTTACGGAGGGATTTTACTTGATCTTTCCAAGATGAATAAAATCATCGAACTTGACAAAACAAATCTCACACTTCGCGTTGAACCAGGTGTTCTTTTAATGGATATCTATGAGCATGTGGAAAAAGAAAATCTTTTCTATGCACCGGATCCAGGTGAAAAATCAGCCACCATTGGTGGAAATATTTCGACCAATGCAGGTGGTATGCGTGCCATCAAATATGGTGTGACAAGAGATTGGGTTAGAGGACTTGAAGTCGTTTTGCCCGATGGAGAGATGGTTCAATTGGGTGGTAAAGTGGTCAAAAATTCAACCGGTTATGGACTTAAAGATTTGATCATTGGAAGCGAAGGAACTTTAGCTATCATCGTTGAGGCGACCCTTAAACTTATTCCTAAACCCAAGAAAACCGTCAGTTTACTCGTTCCTTTTGCATCACGAGAAGATGCTATTCAAGCAGCACCGCAGCTGATTATGGAACACGTTCTACCCACAGCACTTGAATTTTTAGAAAAACAATCCTTACAATACAGTGAAACTTTCTTAGGCAAAAAAATCCCACACAACAATTACAATGCCTACCTCTTAATCAGCTACGATGGAAACAACGAACAAGCCATTGAGGAAGATGTTGAAATCGCCAGTGCGCTTTGTGTTGATAAGTACAAAGCTTTAGATGTTTTCTTGGTGGATACCGAAGAAAGACGTAAAAGCGTATGGACAGTTCGCGGAGGATTTTTGGAAGCCATTAAGGCATCCACTTCTCAAATCGATGAATGCGATGTTGTTCTACCAAGATCAAACATAGGAGCCTTTCTTGAATACGTCAGAAAAGTCTCAGATGATTTAAAGATCCGAATTCCTTATTTTGGACACGTCGGAGACGGTAACCTACATATTTATTTATGTAAAGATGATTTTTCAGATGACGAATGGCAAGAAAAACTAAAAGTTGGATTTCAAGCACTCTATGAAAAAGCATTCAGTTTTGGTGGTCTTGTCTCCGGTGAACACGGTATTGGTTATGCAAAACGTGAGTTTATGAGAAAACAACTCGGTGAAAAACAACTCGCCATTATGCGTGGCATTAAAGCATCTTTTGATCCCAAACATATTCTCAATCCAGGTAAAGTGATTTAATTCATTTTTTCCTCCATCAGGTGGTTCCCACCCAAAGCATGGCGAGCGAAAGCTTGCCATGTTTTGTTTATTTTTTCTAAAGTAAAGCGCATTCATTTTGTTGGTCGAAATGACGTCATTGATGATATAATGTTATTGCATAGGAATACCCCAAAAACAAGCATTTTCCGAGGTGAACGATCATGAGTGTCATGTTGACAATGCTCAAATACAAAGAAGAACTCAGCATGGCTGAGCGTGTAGTATTGGATTATCTCATCGAAAACAAAGAAACCATCAAAGACTTTAGTGTGGAAAAAATTGCTGAAGCTGCTTATACATCACCTGCATCTGTTGTCCGGATGTGTAAGAAGTTAGGTTACAAAGGATTCAAAGATTTTAAAATTGATTTCATACTAGCCAATGCAAAAGTTGAAATTCCAGAGAACAAGGAATATGTCGATGTCATTTTGGGACGAGATGAACATTGTGGTCGATCTGCCATTGAAAACAATATCCGTGTTCTAGAAGATACCCTTAAACTTTATGATGAAAAGGTGACCAAAGATGCTGCTGAGATCATCATGAATGCAAGAAAAATTCTCATTTTTGGCAAAGGTTCATCCTATCTCGTTTGTAAAGATCTAGAAATGAAATTAAGACGTATCAATAAATTTTGTATTGCGCAAGGTGAATCGCATGAACAGCTCGTTGATGCATCCTTCATCAATCAAAAAGATGTGATTATCTTCATCTCAAACTCAGGAAAGACGAAAGAAATCATTAGTGCAGCACTCCTTGCCAAAGAGAATAAAGCAAAAATCATTTCGATTACAAAATTGGGCTCATCCATCCTCGCGGATTTATCCGATATTGTGCTCTATACATCCTCACTTGAAGGTGAATTTAGAAGTGGTGCGATGACATCGCGGATTAGTCAAATGTGTGTGGTTGATGCACTCTTTGCACACTGTGCGTATACGGATATTGATAAGTCAGTGCGTACTCTTGAAATGACCTATAAGACATTCAAAAAATTCAAACGATAAATAGACGTGTGAGCAATCACGCGTTTTTTCTCTCTTTTTCAAGATTTCATTCTTTTTTCACGAAATTGAAAAAACCAACCATAACGAAAGCGCATACAAGATTTTAATCTTGGGTTGCATTATAATAGACATATAACGAGGTATAGCATGAAACAGATGGCCATAGGGATCATGAGTGGCACCTCCTTGGATGGTATCGATGTCGTTTTAGCGAACATCGAAGGGACATACACTGACACAATGGTTGACATGTTAGCCTTTAAAACCATACCATTCGAAGAGCAACTGAAACAAGAAATCAGACAAGCAATGAATGAGAAGGCAGCGAGCCCTGCTCTTCTTTCTAGTCTTAACATGAAGCTTGGGTATGCATTTGGACATGCAGCAAAACAGTTGTGTGATGAACACCATATACCGCTTAAACACATCGCTTATGTTGCATCTCACGGCCAAACCATTTGGCATATCAACGAAGATCAACATCATTTCATCAAATCATCACTGCAATTAGGTGATCCGAGTGCGATAGCATCCATCGTTCAGACAACAGTAATCTCGAATTTTAGAACTGCTGATATTGCTGCTGGTGGAGTTGGTGCACCACTTGTCCCCTATGTTGATTTTGTTTTGTTTTCAGATCCAATATGTTCGAGATCTTTACATAATTTAGGAGGCATTTCCAACTTAACCTATCTCCCCAAAGGATCAAAAGAAGACGATGTGATCGCATTTGACACAGGTCCAGCCAACATGATGATTGATTATGCCATGCAAATGCTCTATCATAGACCCTTTGATGAAGACGGAAAAATAGCCGAACAAGGTCAGATTATATCTGATCTATATCACGTGTTAAAAAGACATCCCTTCTTCCAACTTGAACCCCCGAAATCTACGGGTCGCGAAGTTTTTGGTGATGCATTTACGGATTCTATCCTTAAAATCTATCACCATGAAAAACCTGAAGATATCATCCATACATTGACGGTTTTGACAGTTGAAACGATGGTTGAAGCGTATCAACGATGGATAATTCCAGTTCACGGACTGGATGAAATCATCTTTTCAGGTGGTGGCGCATATAACCGATTTATTCTTGAATCCGTACAAAAAAGATTGCCAAACATAAAGATTAAAAAACTTGAAGATTTGGGCTATGATTCGAAAGCCAAAGAAGCACTTGCTTTCCTCATTTTAGGGCATGAGACATTAGCAAAAAATCCTGCTAACCTCATGAAAGCAACCGGAGCGAAGCGAAAAGTGATTCTAGGTCAGGTGACGTATTGGGTGTAGGAGATGAAAAGATGATTATTAGCATCGACGGTGGAGGAACAAAGACGCATCTCGGTTTATTTGATCGTCATGGTCACCTCCTTTACCAAGCGATTTCTTCGGGATGCAATCATCAATCTTTAGGTGTTGAGATATACCAAAAAGTGATTGGTGAATTGATAGATCAGATGCTTCAAAAAATGAAGATCGCTTTAACAGCCATCACCTATGCTCATTTGGGTTTATCAGGTGCTGATTTACCCATCGATCTTGAACGACTAACCAACGCTACAAAACCCATCTTAAAAGATATTCCATTCACCATTGAAAATGATGCATGGCTCATTTTAAGAAGCGGTTTACATGACCCCTATGGTGCGGTGTGCATTTGTGGAACAGGAACCAATGCTGCAGCCATCAATCGTGAGGGGAAACAGGCCATTTTAAGAAGCTTAGGTTTTACCTTAGGTATCTATGGTGGAGGTTTAGATATTGCCCGAGAAGCCTTGCACTATGCGTTTCGTGCAGAAGAATTAACCTATAAAAAGACGGCTCTTATGGACGCTATACCCCCCTTATTAGGTGTATCATCCATGGCCGATGTCATTCCGCTATTTTACCCACAACCCAAATTGGATCGCCAAAAAATGGGCGAAATAACGGCACTGACCTTCAAACTTGCCCATCAAGGTGATGAAGTTTGTCAAGAAATTATCAAAAAAATCGCCATGTTTCTTGGTTATCAAACTGCGGGTGTCATCAAACAGGTTGGTGAACAAAAAAACAATATCCCTGTTGTCATCGGAGGACGTGTCTTTGAGGAGGGTGGTCAATTGTTGATTGATCACATGCTCAAATACTTGAAAGAAGAAGTTCCACAAGCTTATCTTGTACGTCCCATCTACCCACCCATGATTGGGGGCTATCTTCGTGCACTTGATCATTTAAACATCATACAAAGCGAACAACTCGAATGGAACTTAAAAGAAATGAGGATCAAACGATGAAACAAGGACTTAAAGTTGTCACCATTGGTGGTGGATCATCTTACACACCAGAACTCATCGAAGGTTTTATCAAACGCTATGACGAACTCCCCATCACGGATTTATGGTTAGTTGATATTGAAGAGGGAAAAGAAAAACTTGACATCGTGGGTAACCTTGCACGTCGCATGGTTGAAAAAGCAGGAATTCCCATGACGATCCATTTGACTTTAAATCGGAGAGAAGCTTTACCGGGTGCAGATTTTGTCACAACCCAATTTCGTGTAGGTTTACTCGATGCACGTATCAAAGATGAACGTATTCCCGCAAAGTATAACATGCTCGGTCAGGAAACCAATGGTGCGGGAGGGCTTTTTAAAGCTTTAAGAACAGTTCCTGTCATTTTTGACATCATCAAAGACATGAAAGAATTGTGTGACCAAGCATGGTTGATCAATTTCACCAATCCCGCAGGTGTCGTATCAGAAGCCGTATTTAGATATGGTGATTTTGAACGTTACATCGGTGTATGCAACGTTCCCATCAACATGACCATGCATTTTGCTGATCAGTTGCATGTCAAACCGAGTGATCTTGTTCCTATTTTTGGAGGGCTCAATCATTTATCCTTTGTGTTCAACGTATATCATCGTAAGAAAGATCGTCTTCAAGAAATATTTACGCTCATGAAAGAAAAACAAATGACGATGAATAACATCGACCCTCTTGCGTGGAGTTATGAGTTCGTTCACGAATTGAATGCGTATCCTTCACCTTATTTGAAATATTACTACTTCTACGAAGAGATGTTTAAAAAGTTTATGGCATCTTATGAAAAACACGAGACACGAGCAGAACTCGTCAAAGATATTGAAACAGCCCTCTTTAAGAAATATCAAGACCCCAATCTTAAGGAAAAACCGGAAGAACTCTCTAAGCGTGGTGGTGCCTATTATTCAGATGTCGCGTGCAGTGTGATCTCTTCAATCCATAATGATAAACGCGATTATCAAGTGGTGAACACCATCAATAACGGACATATCACCGATTTACCGGATGGATGTGCGATTGAAATAACATGTCGCATCACCAAAGATGGTCCGATACCTGTTCATATTGGGAAGTTACCCGTTCAAGTGAGAGGTTTGATTCAAAGCGTGAAAGCTTACGAAGAGATGTTGGCGGATGCAATCTACGAGAAAAACCTAGAAAAAGCCCGCTTAGCACTTCAAATCCATCCACTGACACATTCAAGCATACAGGCAAAAAAGGCATTTGATGAACTCATCGAAGCCCATCAACCTTATTTAACCTATTATGAAGGGAAATAACATGAATATTTATCATCAAAACGAAAACAAAAATGTCGTTGTCCATTTTGGAACTGATCACCCTGTTGAAATACCAACGATTTATCATGAAAAAGACGTGCGTGCCTTTTGGGTTTCCAATGTTGTCAATATCGATATGCCCACTGTTGAACATATCGAGGATTACCAACAAAAAATCATTCGGATGCTCGATACGGCTGTTTCTTACAATATCAATACACTCTTTTTTCAAATCAGAACAACCAACGATGCATTTTACGACTCCAAATTGAATCCATACAGTCGTTATTTCACGGGTCAAGAAGGAAAAAAGCCACCATTTGATGTACTCGCATGGGTGATTTTAGAGACTAAAAAGCGAGGACTTTCATTTCATGCATGGTGCAACCCCTATCGCGTTTCAATGAGTGGGAGCATGCCTAAAGATGAATACTTAAAGACATGTGACGATTTAAACTTTGCCAAACGTCATCCAGAACACATCTTAATCGATAAAAAAGGCGGGATTATCTTAAACCCTTCTCATGATGCAGTAAAACAATTTATCGTGGATTCGATGATTGAAATCGTGGAAAATTATGATGTGGATGGCATTCACTTTGATGATTATTTCTATCCTTATGCAGGACTTGATGATGTTTATAATGATTTAAAAGATTATGAATTTCGTGAAAACGAAGCATGGTCACTCGGTGATTTTAGAAGACATCATGTGACGGATGCGATGAAACGTGTCTATCTGGCAATCAAAAAACATAATCCCAACTTACAGTTTGGTGTCTCACCGTTTGGCATTTGGAAGACGAAGGAACAGGACCCCATCGGAGCATCCGTTGATCCAAGATGCAGTTCATCGTATTATGGACAATATGCCGATTGTTTAGCATGGATGAAAGAGGGAATCATGGATTATATTGTTCCTCAAATGTACTGGGATTTCGGTCACGCGCTTGCACCATTCGCAGATCTTTTAGATTGGTGGGTCGATGTTGCTAAAACGAGCAAGGTCAAACTCTACATCGGACATGGCGCATACCGTTTAGGTACGGAAGGACGCTACTTAGATCCCATGGAAATTGTGCATCAAGTACGATATGCAAATCAGCATGAAATCGTGAAAGGCAATGTCTTTTTCACATATAAAACATTTATTGACACCGAGAAAGCGGCTCAAGGTATGACCTATCTTAAAAAGCTTTTCAAGGGGGAGGTTATTCATGAAAAGGTTTAAAATACTGATATTTATGATGATGGTTGTGGCACTGCTCCTCAGTTTTTCCACACCTCATAGTGAAGCGAGTTCTCCACTGATCAATTTAGTTCGTGGCGGATCAACGATTTTTCATTATAATACAACAACACCCGTAACGATTCCACAGTATTATGAGGAATCGGATACGGAGTTTCGTGCTGTCTGGGTAGCTACGGTCTTCAATTTGAACATGCCTAAGCATACGAGCGAAGTACAATTTAAAACAGATTTTCAAAGTTTAGTCGCAAAAATTAAAGCGAAAAACATGAATGCAATTCTTTTTCAAGTGCGGCCTACCAACGACGCCTTTTACGATTCTGATTATGCACCATGGAGTAAGTATGTGACAGGCACTGAAGGTGTATCCCCAGGTTGGGATCTCATGCAGTACATGATTGACTATGCCCATGCACAAGGATTAGAATTTCATGCGTGGATGAACCCTTATCGTGTTCAAAATACAGCACTCAGCAAAAATGAGATGCTTTCAACACTACATAACGAAAACTTTGCTAAACAGAACCCTGACCTTGTCATTGCAGGGACGTATTCTAATAATGTTTATCCTTATATTCTCAACCCAGGTGAACCCGCAGTCAAAACATATATACGCAACGTTGTCAAAGAACTTTTAGAGCTTTATGACGTTGATGGCGTTCATTTTGATGATTATTTTTATCCCTATTCAGGATTAACATCAGATTCAACAACCTATAATACCTATAAACTTCCGGGACAAACACTCGGTGATTGGCGTAGAGAAAACGTCAACGATGTCATTCGTGGTGTCATGGAAGATGTGGTCGCACACAACACGCTCCATAGCAAAGATGTCCGTTTTGGCGTTTCCCCCTTTGGTATTTGGAAATCACAAGGCGATGGATCCAACACATCCACGGGAACTTCACAAAGCTATTATGATCAGTTTGCTGATAGTAAACGTTGGGTTGATGAGGGATGGCTTCATTACATCTGTCCACAGGTTTACTGGAGTTTTCAACACGCAACTGCTCCTTATGCTGATGTCGTGGATTGGTGGGCAAGCGTTGTAAGAGAAACAGATGTAGATTTAGTCATTGGCCACGGCATTCATAACATGAATAATTGGTTATCTGATGAAATTCAAACACAATTGCGTTACAATCAAAAACATCCTGAAATCAAAGGCTCAGCATTTTATAGTGCAAACTATTTAACCTATTCACAACTGAACACCTTAACAACAACGCACTGGACATCTGTACCACTCAATACATGGCCAGAAAGCGATGTCGCTTCACCGGTGGTCGTTTTGACAGGAACCAAAGATGGAACCATTTATACAAGTAACGTCACAGCAACCATCACATCAGACCATACCATTTATTACCGTATCAATGGTGGCGAATGGATGCTATATAGCGAGCCTATCTTATTTAACACGGAGGGCGTCTTTAATCTTCACGTCAAAGGTGTAACCAACACCCTAGAAGAATCACTGGTTTCGGGTTATACCATTGAGATTGATAAAGCTAATAATGATATTCCAGTGATCACCGTGAATGGAACCATGAGTGGGACAAGCTATCTCACAGGATCCACAGTTTCCATCACATCAGGTGGGTCACCCATATGGGTTGCGATTAACCATGGGAATGTCGGTGAATGGGGTCTCTACACGGGACCAATCACCCTGAATGGGACCGGGAATTATTATGTTAGAACAAAAACAGTCAACGATGAAGGGGTTGAATCGATTGAAGTCAATCGGTTGATCAATGTTGTATTACCGTGTTATCCCGTTCCTGAAATCGATGTCATCGGTACTGGGACTCACCCCTATTATCGCGAAGTTACGATGTCCATCAACGGACAGACAAGTGTCTCCTATCGGGTGAATGGTGGAACATGGACAACGTATTCTGCAACACTTACCTTTCCCAATGAAGGAACATATGTCATCGATTACCGCAATAATGACGGTTGTATGGTTGTCACAACAGAGACCATTCATGTCGATCGAACAGCACCCGATGAACCTAGTCTGATCATCACAGGTGGTTATGATGGACGCTATTATATTGAAGAAACAACGCTGAATCTTTCCCCCGTACAAGCACAAGACAAAGTGTGGTATCGCCTACACAACGGTAAAGTGTGGTCACCATGGACGGTATATACAACGACACTTAATCTTAAAATTAATGCAACCTATACGTTAGAATACTATGCAGAAGATTTAGCGGGAAATACATCAGACACCTTTGAAGCACGTATCAGGCTCAATATTCCACCTAATGAAGAAAATCAATATGTGGAACGAAATGGCCAATACGTGACCTATTACAACTCATCTATTCCCATTGAACTCCCAAGACCCTATGTAGAAAAAGAAAAAGAAGTGCGCGCCGTTTGGGTTGCTACCGTTGGAAATATTGATATTCCTCAACACACCTCAGAAGCACAATACAAAAACGAGATCACTAAGATTTTAAACCGCGTTGAACAACTTCATTTCAACACCATTTTCTTCCAAGTTAGACCCATGAACGATGCCTTTTATCCCTCAAGTTATGCCCCTTTTTCTCGCTATTTAACAGGTGTTGAAGGACAAGACCCCGGTTGGGATGTCTTAGAATATATCATTGCTGAAGGTCATAAACGAGGGATTGAAATCCACGCATGGCTTAATCCTTACCGCGTATCTAATCTTTCAGGAAGTAAAGAAACTCAACTTGCGGCACTTCATCCTGACAACTTTGCAAGACAGAATCCCGACCTTGTTTTACAAGATCTTCAAGGACGCTTGATTCTTAATCCCGGCGAAAATCAAGTGCGTGCATACATTAAAAATGTCATTCAGGAATTGATGGCCAACTATGATATCGATGGTATCCATTTTGATGATTATTTCTATTCCTATAATGGTATGGATAATCTTCAGGATGATGATACTTATCAAGCGACTAAATTGGAAGGCCAAACGTTAGCGGATTGGCGTAGAGAAAACGTGAATGTGCTTGTACGGGATATTTTTAACATCGTAGAAAACTATAACAGCACACATCAAACGTTCGTTAAATTTGGAATTTCTCCCTTTGGTATTTGGAAATCACAAGGGATTGATGGATCAAATACCTCAACATCCACCATGCAAAGCTATTCTGCACAGTATGCAGATACAAAAAAATGGGTGGAAGAGGGTTGGTTGCATTACATTATGCCACAACTTTACTGGCAATTTGATCACAGTCTTGCTCCATACGCTGATCTTGTTGATTGGTGGGCAGAACTCTGTGCATCAAGTGGTGTCGATTTAATCATTGGACATGGGTTTTATCGCTATGCAGAAGCCAATGCATGGACCAATGAAAGTGAATTTTTAGAACAACTCCGCTACAATCAAAAATATGACATCATTAAAGGAAGTACACTCTTCAGCTATAAAACTTTAAATAGTTCCAATATCCTTGTGACAGGTGCACTGACACGCCTTCAAAACACGTATTGGACCTCTTATGTGGGTTTCCCGTGGTTAAGCGATGTAAAACCTGAAGACCCAACCGTTATTTGTGAACCCGATCAAACGTTAATCGATGGCCAATGTGTGGATAATCCTCCCGTGTGTGAAGCTGATCAAACGCTTATCGATGGCGAATGTGTTGACAATCCCGTGGTATGCCCTACCGGTGAGGAATGGGATGGCGATTCATGTGAACCCATCGACCAGCCTGTAGAGCCTGAACAACCTACTAACAATGTGGTCATGACGGTCGTCATCGTGGGAGGATCCATTTCCGGTTTAGCAGTTGTCATTTTCTTAGTTCGAAAGTTAATTTTAAAGATATGAAAAAAGTTGATCAAATTTTATTAAAAGCGATTGAAGAAGGCTCCTTCCCTGGAGCCTCCTACGCTATCGTCAATGAAAGCGGTTTTATTGATTCCATCACTCTCGGATATTTTAGGTTATTCCCTGAAAAAGAGACGAACAAACAAGATGTCATCTACGATGTCGCTTCATTAACTAAAGTCATTTCAACGACGACCATGATCATGAGACTTATCGAAGAACGTCAACTTTCATTGGATACAAAGATCATACAAATCCTTGAACGTTTTAAGCACGAAAAGATCACCATCTATCATTTATTAACGCACACATCCGGGCTACCTGCAGATATTAGACGAGCGAACACACTGAAATCAAGAGATGAAGTCCTCGATAAAGTTTATGAAGTCGATGTGATCCATCCGGTTGGAGATACCATTGTTTATTCCGATATTGGTTTCATCCTCCTCGGTCAAATCATTGAGAAGATCACCCAAAAAAGATTATCAGATTATGCACATGAGATCATCTTTTCTCCCTTAAAAATGAAAGACACATCCTATCATCCTGATCGCAAGCGATGTGCCCCAACCGAACTCAGAAACGATTTGGTTTACCAAGGTTATCTACAAGGTCTTGTTCATGATGAAAAATCGTTTGCTATGGGTGGGGAAGCAGGACATGCTGGTTTGTTTACCACCACACATGATATTGGGCTCTTCATGCAAGCTATTTTAAGCAATCAATTTGTTTTCAAAAAAGAAACATTGGATATGCTCTTTAAAGTTCGAGAAGAAAGAATGTTTGAGGATGGAACACACTTGGCAAGAGCTCTAGGCTGGGATAAACCAACCGGACGATCATCAGCAGGTGCTTATGTTGATTTTGATGAAACCATCATTCATACCGGGTTTACAGGATGCAACATGTTCATCGATCGAAAGCATAAAATAGGTTTCGTCATGTTATCTAACGATGTTCACCCCACACGCGAAACCAAAGGAATACTTAAATTGCGTCACGAGATCAGCAATCTTGTGATGTTAGCACAGAAAGGAAATGAGTTATGAAGAAAATCGCGACCAGTTTATGTCTCTTACTCCTTGCTTTGGCATTAGCAAGTTGTACAGGGAATATCACGATTGAAGGTAATCAAACGGTTAGCCTTAAAGAAGGAGATACACTCACGTTGGATGTGACATCCACAGATAAAAAAGGTTTAACGTTTGCAACATCCAACAGCAGTATTGTTGCAGTGGATGAAACCGGAAAAATCACCGCTGTATCAGAAGGTGTTGCGACCATCACAGTTGGATCAAAATCCAATGACGATTTAACCTTTGAAATAACGGTAACCGTCTTGAAACGAGTAACCTTATCTGCAACATCATCAAATGTAGTTGTCACCGCGGGCAATACCCTAGAAGTTGGGTATACAGCGAATGATGATGTGACGTTTTCAACATCATCCAGTGCAATCTTTACCGTGAACACCCAAGGGATGATCACTGGTGTTGCAGAAGGCAGTGCAACCCTTACGATTACATCTGTCAGCGATCCAACTGTTAAAGTTGATATCAGTGTCGTTGTTCGTAAAGTTGTGACCATCAGTGTGACCGATTATGAACATGAGATGATTGTTGGAGAAACCGGTCAAATCACTGTGAATAGCGAAGAAGCTGTGACCTATGAATCGCTTGATGAAAGCATTTTAACGGTCAGTACAACCGGTGTTGTTACACCCCTACTCGCAGGTGAAACAACCATAGTGATTACATCCGTATACGACGAAGACGTAAAAGAAGAGATTGTTATTAAAGTGTATAGCCCCATTGAAAGTCTTGCGATTGATGGACCATCTGAGATGACGATTTATGGACAAGATAAAACGCTAAATGTTATAGTCTCTCCAAGTCAAGCGTATCCATATATCACATGGAGCAGTTCAAATAGTGAGATTGCAACCATTGATGAAACGGGTAAAATGACCATTCATCAAAAGGGAACCGTTGTTTTTACGGCAACATCAACGATGAATGATCAAGTTGTAGCAACACACACTCTTGATATTCGTAATCAAATCGTTGTAGATCGAAATCTAACTTCAGGTTCAATTGATTACTTAGGTATGAATTTTGCCTACGGTTATGAAGCATTTTCCAACATTCAGGATGCTCTAGAAGTTGCTGAAGATGGTGTCGTTATGTTTGTCCTTGAAGGTAGTTATACAGAAGATGTAACGATCACTCAAAATAATTTATATTTATTAGGTATCAACGATGTAAACTTCCAGGGACATATGATAATCGATGCAGATGGAGTCACCATTAGTCATGTGAGTATGACAGGGAATTCTTCCATTCTTTCGACATCAGCACACGAAAATCTTGTCATCTACGATATTAAAGCAACCGATATTACAGGATCATTCATCACCTTATCAAATATGTCAGGTCTTATTCAAATTGAAAATAACACCATTGATGGTGTTACGGGTACAGCCATCAGTCTATCAGGTTCTGTTGACGGACAAATCAGTATTCGAAAGAACCTTATAACCGATGTAGGGACAGCGATTTCTGTTAAACCAAGCATAACGCATGCAACAACACTAGAAATCAAAGTTGAACGTAATGACATTTTAAATGTGACAGATGGCATCATCATCGAAAACACAGCAGCCATTCATGCCTATGCACGTTTTAATTCAGTCGTGAATGCAACAGGATTCTTAGCTCGATCGAATGCAAACAACAGTGTTGAAATGACACTCAACCATTGGGGCATGGAAACATTAGACATGAATAAGTTTGAAAACATTCCAGCAGCTATGCTACTTGGCCATTATGCACTCAAAACTCAGATCATCAGTGAATTGGCTTATAACCCATTAGTTCCGACAAAAATACTCATTACAAATCCCATTACCGAAATCATGGTCGGGGAGTCCTATAAACTCACTTATACAAGTTTGCCTTATGATCTCATTACTGATCGCATTCGTTGGATTACATCAAATCCTGAAGTTGGAACCATACAAAGCGATGGAACATTTACATCTTTAAAGAGTGGCGAAGTGTCTTTTACAGTTCGCTCAACGGTTAATACATCGATCAATTCAGTGATAACGATTACCATTACAACCTATCCAGGAATTGAACTTAAACCAACCAATGTCTTAAATACGAATATTGCAGGAACAACACTAACTCTTGAAGCCACACCTTTCCCCGTATTTATTAAAGACGAAGATGTCAATTTTACATCGAATCACCCAGAGATTGCATCGGTCGATCCCTATGGTGTCGTTTCTTTACACACGCCAGGAGTTGTCACCATCACCGCTTATCTCGTCGATGATCCAGGTGTGACAAATACGTACACCTTCGAGGTTTATCCATCACTCGATGAGAACAATCTCCTTGACCTATTAACATCCAACATGGTGACATATACAACACCTCATCGTTGGACTGCTGTGGGAGTTGGATTCAATTACAATGACTTTAAATATGAGAGTGTTTCACGCTATTATTTTGGATCTTACAGTATCAACCAATCAAAGATTGTCCCCATCAGTGAAGGTATTCGACCAGGTATTGGCATGACAGATCATCCTGTAGGTATCACACAATATAATCCATACAATGTTTACTGGGTAGTTGTTCATGACACAGCCAATACCAATCCAGGATCAGGAGCACTTGCTCATGCAAATTACTTATATAGCAATGCGATGGCTGGCAATCAGCTCTTTGTATCGTGGCATTTCACCATTGATGATAAAGAACTTTACCAACACTTGCCTGAAATTGAAAGAGGTTATCATGCTGGCGATGGATCTGTCCTACCCGGACAAAGCACAACCTATCTTGGTGGTGGAAACAGAAATGGTATCGGTATCGAAACAGGGGTTAACCAAGATGCTGATGTCTACAGAACTTGGCAGCGCACAGCAAAATTTGGTACAGATCTGTTGATTAAATATAACTTACCTCTCACACACATGCGTTACCATGTTGATTTCTCAGGTAAAAACTGTCCACAAACCATGCGTAATGCAGGACTAGTCCCTCTGTTTGAAGAGATGAAAAGTGTTGAATACAAAGTCAGTTTGAACTTTCCAGATGCTGAAATTACCTTTGTATCAGATAACCCTGAGTATGTTGACCACACCGGTCGTGTCATTAAAATGCCAGACCGTTCATTAACAGTAAGCTTCACAGTGACCGTAACTCTTGGTGGTGTTACACAATCGAGAACGTTCCATAGTTACTTACCAGGTACAGTTTTCTAAATTCAATAAGGTGAAAAAAATTATCAAAATATAAAATTCACCCCTGAAAACATGAAACATTACCATATTGAATTGACAGCGCTTTCATTTAAAGTGTAAAATACACTTAAAATAGAACGAAAATTAGGAGGATAAAATGAAAAAAGTATTAGCATTCTTTTTGCTTGGTTTATTTGTTGCATTCGCGACATCATTCACCACGCAAGCAGCAGAAGGCGATTTAGTGGATTTATATCCCTATAATCAAATCGCTTGTCTTGAAGGAACAAGTGCATGTACTCAAACCAAATTAGGTGATTCTTTTTGGGATATGGAGTACGCAGGTCACCGCTATCATTTCGTTAGAGGTGCAGCTCGTTTTGCTAGCCAGTTTAATGACGCTAACTCTGATGGTTTCATTCAAGCAGGTGAAATGGGTGGTGCATTAGCGTGGAACGCATTTGCATCTTTAACCATCAATAATACTGCTGAAGAAGTCGTATTAAAAACAGCTAACGTACGTACAGACTTAACCTCTGTTGTTCATCGTATGTATTCATACTTCGATGCAACTGGTAAACTTCAAATGTTTGAAGATCATATTTCTACATATTATATCTTCAATTCAGGTACTGTTGAAGCTCCAGATTGGCGTTTAGCAACCGCAGCAGAAAAAGCAGCATGGGATGCAGCAGCAGCTGACGCAAAACCCGTGACAACACGCAATACACACATCCGTATGATGCTTGATGCAACTGACTCTGATGGCTACAAGATTGAACCACTGAGATATTTAACATGGCGTTATGCAGACGTTGCGAACGATAGTTCAGTTCCCGTTGCAGATCGTTCAATCTTATTAGCAGGAGATCCTGACTTAGTCACCATCCCAGCAGGTTGGACAGTTGTTTCTTGGGGTACCAACGATAGAGGTACATTGAACCCAGCGACGACTGCATACATTAAGTCTATGCCTACCTTGATGATCAATACCACCTTAGCACCCATGAAGACCATCTACACCACTCAAAAGCCATTATTCAACAATACGCTTGGTGCACAAGATGACGATGCGACAACTCCAGGTATCAACATTGTTGTCGATTACAATGGTACATTTACATTGCCGACAGGTATTGAAGCAACTTATGTTGACATGTTTGATGCTACAAACAAGATTATCAACGTTACGCGTAAGATAGACTATCAAGTGATTATTTCACAAGGTGAAACAGTTCTTCAAACTATTAATTACACATACGTTTCTGGAACAGGTTACACAGCATCTGGAGAACAAACAGTCATCGATTCATCTGTATTTGGATCAGGTTACACAGCAACATATCGAGCTGTAAATCCCGAAGATGCAACCTCATTTACTGAAGTCAAAGCAGATATCGTTATTGGTGTTATGCCTCCCAAATTTATTGGTGTAGCAAATCGCTATATTGATGAAGGTACATTCATTGATTTACTTGGAACCGTTAAAGCTGATGATGGTTATGGTCATGATATTACCAACACCATTCAAATCACTGCTCCAGCTGGTTTTAATAGATACAACCCAACACCCGGTATCTACACCATCGGTTTACAATTTACACATCATGTTCATTATGATGGCATTCAATCGACATTGAATTTTAATGGCACAACGAAGAATTGGAATGAACAAACCGGTTTAAATAAAGTTCAAAACATTATGTCTTATGGTAATTATTCTGTATGGACTGATGTAACAAACTTTAGAACATCAACCTCTGCATATGGTTCAGCATTTGTTTTAGTCGGTGCTGATGGCAAAGTCGATGAAATCTATGACCGTTATGACTGGGGTTATACCTCTGCGACAGAAAATGACGTCATTAAAGATTTAGTTCACTTTACAGCATGGCAAGCATCAGTGGTTATTCCTACAGGTGGTTTCATCGTTGCAGCAGCAGGTTCAACCTATGATGCAGCAATCAGAGCTTTAACATATGATGCACCAGTAAGCATGGTTATCGGAAAACCCGAATTTAACTATGATATCGTGAAGACAGCAAGCTACACATTAACTGTTGATGATATTACCGCTCCAGTTGCACTCGTTGTTAATGACAATTACAGAATTATCAAGGGTCAATATTCAAACGTTAACCAAGCAATCTTAGCAAATATCGTTGCATTTGATAATTATGATGCTGTTGCTGATCTCGCTATCTATGTATCCAACAATGGTGGTTTAAACCTCAACCTTCCAGGCACATATACTGTAGAAGTTACCGTTGAAGATGAAGCTGGTAATGCAACTGTTAGAACATTTACAGTCACCGTTCTTAACGATGATAAGGCTGATCAAATTGCAAGCCTAATCGGTCAACTCCAAGATGCACAAGACGCACTAGATGATCTCGAAGGTCAACTCGGCGATACAGATTCAGCACTTGATGCAGCTAAGGCAAGAATTGATGCTCTTGAAGCAGCTTTAACCGCAGCTCAAGCAGCACTTGCAGCAGCTCAAGCAGACATTGAAGCATTACAAGTTGTTCCTGAAACAGGTTGCGGATCTGCAATCAATGGTTCAAGCGCATTATTCATTTCACTCAGCATTTTGATGGGTGCAGCATTAATCGTCTTTCTTAAGAAAAGAAGTTAAATTTTAACCTCAAACTGAAGCTAGCGAAGTACCCGACAAAATCGGGTACTTTGTGTTAGCATTACGCGCGTACGTGCGAGAAAATCCATGGAGTTGAAAATAATTTTTCAATTTCGAAAAAGCACAAAGTGCGTGTGCTCAAAGACGCTTTATTCGTTATAATTGAACTAAGAACAGACGATGTAGTGTAACACTACAACTTCAAATTTGAAAGAAAAGAGGTTTCATACGTGAAAAAATTCTTAGGATTATTCCTGATCATGGTTTTTGCTTTCACGCTTGTTGCCTGTGGTGGGGATGAAGGGGAAGAGACTCCGGTCGAAACCATTCCAACAACCACCGCAACCGCAACGATCAATGGAGCGACCACCGCAACCATTACTGTAGGTGACCCATTTAATCATCTACAAGGCGTAACCGCAACCGATTCCGTGTCAGGTGATATTTCTTCATCCATTGTGGTTGAAGGACTATCTGCATTGAATTTAAATCAGCCAGGTAACTATACACTCACCTATCGTGTAACAGGTAGCGATGGCAAAGTCGTCACAGTCACTCGATTAGTCACTGTACTCACCGCTCAAGGATGTGGCGTACACGAAGATTTGATCAATGGTCAGTGTGTGAAAAGACCGGCAACAGTCATTCGTATCATGCACGGAGCACCCTATGAAGTCGATCCGTTTAGATCAGATTACACAGGGACACAACAGTTAGCAAAACAACAACGTCAAACACAAGTGGAAGAACAATATAACGTTGATGTTCAATATGTTCCTTATCCCTCCAATGCACCATGGGGACCAGACCGTGTGACAGCGATCATTCAGTCGTCTATTTCAGGTGAACACTTGGCTGAAATTTATTGGTCAGTCTCTGATTGGATTCAACAATTGGCTTTGGCAGAAGCCATAGTTCCAGTCGATAAATACATGGGAACAATCGGAACAAACATCCGTCAAGGTTATCGCGAAGTGGGATCATATCGCGATCAAATCTATGGTTTTGAATCAGGATTATTAACGGTATCATCAGGTTTATATTATAATGCTGATTTAGTGGCTAGCCTTGGTGTTCAAAACCCAACCGCAATGTTCATGGCGGGCAATTGGAACTGGACAACCTTTGAAGCGTGGGCACAATCTGTTAAGACAGCTCTAACATCTCTTGGTGGTAACAAGTATGCGCTCGGTGGTATGCTTTCTGAATATGCTGAACACATGGTTCCACTCAATGGTGGTTCACTGATCAACAAGAATACAGGACGCGTAGCATTTGCTCAAAACCCAGCACTTGAAACCTATGCTTATCTCAATTCACTTTATACCAAAGGATTATTTGAACCAACACCACAATACGATGCTGGTTCACCCGATTGGATGAGTGGTAATGTTGCCATGTATCCCGGTCAATTATGGTTCGTCACAGCAGACAACCGTTGGGGTCAATTGCCTTTCGAATTAGGATTTGTTCCATTCCCCAAATCACCAACGTATACAGGAGATTATGCTTCGCCTGTCTCTGGTGTTGCGGTTTATCACATCGCGAGTGGCATGACAGCAGCGAAAGAAGAACTCGTTTTCCGTGTTTGGAATGAACTCCAACTTTGGAAGACCGATGATGGCTATCGCTTAGAATTTGAAGATACTTTAATTACGAAGTTTGATGATGAAGCTTATGTTGAAGCTTACCTAGAAATCTACGATAAGATTTATCTCGATATCATCAATGCTCTAGGCATCAGTGCTTACAGTGAAAACGGATGGCGTCGTAACATCAATCTTGCGATACGTGAAGGAACAGCGCGTACGGTTATGGATCAAATCAAGCCTATATATGAGGCTGCGTTGGAAGCTTATTTAGGAAATTAACAGTGAACGATTCCCCCCTTCAACGTGAATTGCAAGGGGGGAATCCTTTAAAAAAGGGAGTGTTTTCGTGAAAAAACTGGTCATCATTTTACTGTCACTCGGTCTATTATTGATCACCTATCTTGTGGTCGATGTCATTATAACCTCGGTTAATCAAGACCGATTGAGTTTCAATAAAAACATCCAGGAGACCATTGATATCTCGGATTTAGCGTATTATGAGCAGTCCGCATATTATCGTTATACGTCTTCTTATGAACAGATTTTTCCTTTGATCGAAAACATTCGCTTAATGGGACATGCATATCGCGATGCCACAGAACCCGTTGATGTCATTAACACCTATGAAGGAAAAAATAGTGTTTTATTGACGCCTGATGAAGGTGTTACAACGTGGAATGTCCAGATTGATGAAGCTGGTTTTTACAATTTAAAACTCTTTTATTATCCCTATCCGGGTAAGAGTTCAGCCATCGAACGTGCACTCTATATCAACGGAGTAATCCCCTTTGAAGATGCACGATCTTTGATTTTTTCCCGGATATGGGGCAATAAGAATGATGTCATCCAAGATATTTTTAACAATGATATCCGTCCAAGTCAGGTTGAAAAACCGATGTGGACAGAAAGTTTTATGCGAGATGCAGTGGGCTACATCCAAGAACCTTATGCCTTCTACTTTGAAGAAGGTTTAAATACGATTGGATTGGAAGCTATCCGCGAGCCTTTGATGATTGAAGCTATTGAAATATTATCAGTTCAAGAAAAAAAGACATATGAAGAAATCCAAACCATGTATGCTGCACATAACTATAAAGAGGTATCCTCAGGTTTGACACTTGTCGAAACAGAAGAACCCTATTATACAACATCACCAACACTCTATCCTTTAAATGATCGGACCAGCCCTCTAACCAGTCCGACCTCTCCCACAAAAATCAAACTGAATACGATTGGTGGAAACAACTGGGGTGTAGCTGGAGATCGAATCGCATGGCAATTTACTGTTCCCGAAAATGGTCTTTATGAGATCAGCATGCGCGTTAAGCAAAAACTTGCATCAGGCATGAATGTGGGACGAAACATTTATTTAAACGGGGAAATCCCTTTTAAAGAATTAGAGAGTTATGCGTTTAAACACAATAATAATTGGCGTTTACAAACTTTAGGAACGCAAGATGAACCTTTCTTATTTTATCTTGAAGCCGGAAAGATTCATACACTTGAAATGGAAGTTTCACTGGGTCAGTACGGTCCTCTCATCGCCCAAATCCAAAGTTCGATTGATCAGCTCAATCGTCTTTACCGTGAGATTTTGGTGTACACAGGACCAGAACCCGATCAATATCGTGACTACCAGTTGACTGAACGTATTCCTAATTTAGTCCAACGCTTACAAACTGAAAAAGATAATTTGACTGAAGTTCGTCAAGCCATTATCAAAC
>DIKN01000058.1 GCA_002424575.1 Acholeplasmataceae bacterium UBA5617
CATCATATGGCGATGTCCTATGAAAATCTATACCATATCATATTAGGAGTGTAAAACATGGAAACCTTAGCATTAATTCTTGCCGGAGGAAAGGGAACCCGCCTCGACATTCTGTCACAGCGCAGAAGCAAACCAGCGATGCCATTTGCTGGAAAGTTCCGTATCATCGACTTCACATTAAGCAATTGCACCCAATCAGGCATCTATGACATTGGTATTCTCACCCAATACTTGCCGCTTTCGCTTAATGAGCACATCGGATCGGGTAAACCATGGGATCTTGACCGAAGAGATTCAGGGGTTACACTTTTACAACCTCATAATTATTGGTACCTCGGAACGGCAGACGCTGTTTTAAAAAACTTGGAATTCATTCAACGCAGAGAGCCCAAATACGTACTCATCTTATCCGGTGACCATATCTATAAGATGGATTACCGCAAAATGATACAACAGCATAAAGAAACCGGTGCGAAACTTACCATTGCGTGTCAACCTGTTGACTTTAAAGAAGTCTCTCGTTTTGGCATCATGTCGATCAACAAAGATAAAGAAATTGTCGAGTTTGAAGAAAAACCTAAAGTCTCGAAATCTAATCTCGCTTCCATGGGTATCTATTTATTCGATTTTGATCTTTTAAAGAAGGTACTTCTTTCGATTAAACAGGATGATCTTGACTTTGGTAAACACATCATCCCTCATTTGATTGAAACCACACAAAAAGAAGTATATGCTTATCTCTTTGAAGATTATTGGATGGATGTAGGAACGTATGATTCTTATTTGGATACAAACCTCGCAATGACCAAGGATTATACGGAGCTTGATCTCTACGATCCAACTTGGAAAGTCTATACCAAGAGCGAAGATTTACCACCTGTGAAAGTAGGTAGTAACTCACATATTCAAAATTCTTTAGTGTCAAACGGTTGTGTCATTGAAGGCACTGTGATCAATTCCGTCTTATCACCTGGTGTTCGCGTGGGTAAAGGATCAGTTGTTCGAAATTCTGTCATTTTAAACAATGTCATCATCAGTACGAATGTCACCATTGATCGCTGCATTTTGGATAAAAAGGTTACCGTTGGACGCAATGCATATCTTGGCTATGGGGAAGATTATACGCCTAACCAAGAAAAACCTGATCTCTTACAATCCGGTATTACGGTGGTTGAAAAAGGTGCCATCATTCCCAGTGAAACCAAGATTGGACGTAATTGTCGTATCTTCAGAACCGCACATTTCACCAGTCAAGAGATTAAGAGTGGTGCTACATTAGCCTAAAAATAAAACCGTCGCTTGAGCTGACGGTTTTTTTATGCGCGTTGATAAAGTGGATCTTTGGTTAGATTGAGTTTTCCAATCAAAAGGCGGACACCCAAAACGATGCCTGCAACCAAACTAAATCCAAAGAGGTAGATCAACAGGAATACGTGATGGGGAACGAGGGGTTGGAAAATCATTAAGACGGGAATACCATTTTCATACCATGGATTGATGAAAAACATGTTGAAGGTACCGTTTTGAATGACATGGTTATGGACTTGATTGAGTGTCATCGCAACGACCATGAGTACAAAGAACACAGAAGCAGCTTCTAAAAGGCTCTTCCATTTAAGATCAACATGATGTGCGAGTAATCCAAATCCTAAGATTGCCATACTGCCATGATGCACCATGGTTTGAATATTGATTCCTGTTGTTGTTACAAAGACAGTCGCTGGATAGATCACAACCGCTAATCCTGCAAAAAGCCCAAATGTCCCTAAAAAACTGAGCAGGGCATGTTTCATTTTCCCAGGTTTCAGGAAACTTGCAACAAGTGCCACATACATCGGTGTCGAGCAAAACTGAAAGGGAAAAGCATACCACTGATAGGAACCTTGTGCTTGGTAAGTGAAAATCACTTGCTTGTAAATTTCAAATCCAATTAAAAGTCCTGAGAATATCCACAACACACGGTTTAATTGATGGTCATTTAAACCTTTCATACGGGTGATTGATAAAATGATACCTAAGGTGACACATATCAGTGAGAGGTATTGAAACCAAGAAGCTTGAAAACTTCCATAAAGCTCTGGTTGATTCATTTGTCCGTTTAAAAATTCTAAGATGGTTTGCATGATGACTTGTCCTTATCGTTAACATTCTTACCCATTATAGCACAGGTGTTATGCAACACGAACTGGATATCATGCATTTTATCTTTTTTTATTTATACGATTTCTCTTTTCTTAAATGCAATAAACGATAGCACAATCACGATGAGTGTGAGGATGCCAAAAATGCCAAAATTGAGCCATTCAAAGTCACGTTGATTTTTTAAAAAGCCTACGGGTTCTGCGAATGTAAAGGGAGATAAAAAGCGAAGTAAACGCAGTATATGATTATCAGTGGCATACGCAATGGTTGTGATCACATAAAGTGGAATGGGGATAATCAAAGGAAAAAGTGTCGATGATCCTGGTTTCATCACCAGGCTTAATCCCATGGATAAAAAGGCAATCATGACGAGCATGAGTCCATCAAAAAAACCGAAGATAAATAGAGCGCTGATGTTTTCATCCGGTGCAACGATTGAAAATCCTAAGGCGATAATGCCCAATTGGATGAGCATAAACAAAAGGATTTGAACAAAAACAGCGATCATTTTTTCTAACAGATACGATGAGCGAGTGATTGGCAATGTATAAAGCATTTCAGCTGTTTTTTCACGATCATCGCGATTGATGATGCTAAAACCGAGCAGTGATGCAAACATACCTGCAGCGATCTGCATAAACATCGCACCTTCTGTAGCAAAATACTCAATACCATTGCTTGGAATCCCACCAAAAATGTCGATGAAATCTAAGAATGAGTATTCTAAGGATTCCAATTGCTCGATCACATGATTGATCGCATCCATCATGTCTTGAACGATGGGATATATGATGATGACAAAGAACAGTGATAATCCCAAGCCTAATGACCAGATCAGTGTTGATTTTATATTTCTTTTCATATCCAACATAAAGAGTTTCATCATCGATCCTCCTTTTCATAATAAACACTGAAAAGTTCTTCTAAATCGATGTTTCTTATCACAAGATCCATCAAACGGTATTGCGAAAGATACTGCATGAGTGTTTGGATATCACCTTGATACGTATAGTGTGAACATCCAATCTCATCTTTGATGTATGTCAGTCCTTCAAGGGACATATTTTGATAGTTTGGCCAAATGATAATGCGCTTGCTTTCTTCTTTTCGAATATCTGTCATATGTCGAGTAAACAAGATTTTTCCCTCTTTGATGAGTGCGACACGGTCACACACTTTTTCGATCTCAGATAACATATGAGAGGATAGAAAGATGGTTTTACCTAACCGTTTTTGTTCGAGGATTAAATCTAAGAATACATGCTGCATGCGCGGATCAAGTCCTGAAGTGGGTTCATCCAAAATAAGAAGTTTGGGTTGATGCATCATCGCAATCACGATGCCCACTTTCTTTTTATTGCCAAAAGAGAGCGATCCAAACTTCTTTTCAACATCTAAATCGAGAACATCGATCAGACGTGTCACATAAAGTTCATCGACCTGCTGCATGCTTTTAAAAAAGGCGAGAATAGATTTGACGTTCATTTCATTAAAAAAGTAGGACTCAGATGGCATGTAACCCACATCTTTTAAATGATGCTGCATACCAACATAGATCGGATGACCAAAGAGGTGAATTTCGCCTTCTGAGAGTGATATGAGACCGAGCATCGCTCGAATGAGTGTTGTTTTTCCTGATCCGTTGGGTCCAACAAACCCGAAAATTTCACCCGGTTGAACCTCGAGTGATACATCTTCAATACCCCGTGATAAACCGTAATATTTTTTCGCGTGTAATACTGTGATCAAAGATTCCACCCCCTACATAAAGTCATATGGAGATAAAGCATCCAAAGGATCAATCGCCTCATCAGGTGGTTGAATCACACCCATCAAGCGCTTCGATAATGTCGTTTGTCTTTTTTCAGACAAGTGGTTTGATGCATAAATCAAAAGATTCATATCACCCAAGATGATTAAAAAGCGCTTCGCTCGCGTGATTGCGGTATAGATTAACTCTTTTTTTAGCATATGCATGTAACTTTTAATCATCGGCATCATCACGATTTTATACTCACTACCTTGAGATTTATGGATACTGATCGCATACGCTAAGTTGATTTCTTCGAGATCGACTTTTTCATACATGACATCATTATCATCATAGCTGACGATCATATAAGGATCATCTTGAGCATTGAGTTTGATCGCTTTGATAACACCAATGTCACCATTCATGATCATCCGTTCGGGATCATTGACCAATTGAATGACTTTATCACCGACATAGTAAGTCTTATCGCCATACGTCATTTTTTTATCTTTTTTAGGATTAAATGCTTCTTGCATCGCTTGATTGAGTGCATCAATCCCAAGTTCACCCTTATACATGGGTGCGAGTATTTGAATATCATCAATCATCGAGTAACCTTCTTGAAGCGCACCTTGAACCTGTTTGATGATGGTTTCTTTGATTTTTTCATAGGATGTCCGGTAAAGATAAACATCTTGTTCACTGACTAAATCATCATAACTCACTTGCTGTTCGTTGACTCTGCGCGCTAAACGGATAATCTTTGAGTCTTTTGCTTGACGATGAATTTGGGTTAATCGGACAGTTGGTATGCGATTACTTTCAATCAAATCACTTAAGATTTGTCCCGGACCTACGGAGGGTAGCTGATCGACATCCCCCACCACGATGACTTGAGCGCCTTCTTTAATCGCTCCAAAAAGTTTTCTTGCAAGAAAGAGATCGATCATCGATGCTTCATCGATGATGATGAGATCATGCGGCATGAGATGATGTTCATCATAGAGAAATTCTCCATCATAACTAAAACCTAAATGGCGATGAATCGTTTTTGCGTCCATATCTAAAAGTTCTTTCATGCGCTTAGCAGCGCGACCAGTTGGTGCCATCAACCCTATTTTTTCATAGATCGCAGGGTTTTTGTAGTTCAAATGATAATACTTGCGATAGACGTCTAAAAGACCATCAATAATGGTCGTTTTGCCTGTACCAGGTCCACCGGTGATGATGGTAAATCGATGGGACAGAGCTGTCAAAATGGCTTCTTTTTGAACGTCAGTATAACGTATATTTTTTTGAATCTCGGTGGCATCCAACAACGTCTCTAAATAATCTTTGTCAATTGAAAGAGGTTCTTGTCCAACCAGAAGGTTTAACTTTTCGGCTAAAAGAACTTCAGAGAAATAGGTTTGTGCTAAATAGTAACGATCCTCTTCAACGATCATTCGTTTCTCTTCAACCAATGCATCAAGTTCAAGATCGAGAGTCATGGTTTCACCCAATGCTTGATAGCTATACGTTTCCAATTGTTCTTTGAAGAGATAAAGGTCACCATTTTGATACGCAATGGTCTCTAAAGCATATAAAATGGCAGCGCGAATGCGGCGTAGATCATCTTTGGGTACACCTAATTTCCGTGCGATTTCATCGGCTTTTATAAACCCAATACCTTCAATATCATCGATCAAACGATAGGGGTTTTCTTCTAGTTTTTCAAGAGTAAGCATCTGGTATTTGCTCAAAAGTTTCATCGCGAGTTTACCCGATAATTCATACCCGTAAAGTGCGACCAAGATATGCTCATGTGTCTGATTTTCAATCAATTGTTGATAGAATTTTTCGATGCGAACAGCGGATAATCCGATTGCTTTTAGAACCGTCTTATCTTTCATGATGATTTGAATCGCGTCATAACCTAAATGATCCACGATTTTTTCTGCGGTTTTAGGACCAATACCATGGAAAAAAGGTGAGGATAGATAGCTGATCAATCCAGAGCGGCTTTGTTCTTCACATTTTTTAAAGGACTCGACTTTGAGTTGTTCCCCGTACGTATTATGTTTAACCCATGAACCACAAAACTCATAACTGATATCTTCACTGACGACGGGAAAATAACCAACGATGGTATACATCTGGTTGTTTTCGGTGATGATGCGTGCAATGGAATAACTGTTTTCATCATTATGAAAAACGTAATTTTTAATCTTGCCCGTGATGCAATCCATTGTTTTCCTCGATTCGTTAGGTTTATTGTTATTATACCATCATCAGACGATGAAAAAAAGGAACCGAAGTTCCTTTAACTATACTGGCGACGTTTTTTCTCCATATAGACCTCATGAATAAAACCCGACCCCACACAGACATCTCCTTGATAAAATGCACAGACTTGTCCTGGTGTTACAGCACGAATTTTTTCTGGGTAAGTCACACGAATCGTTTTCTCATCGATCCATTCGACAAAAACATCGTTATCCTGTTGACGATAGCGAAATTTCGCTGTCATCTTTCCCTGTGATTTAGGTCCTCGCCAAACAACATCGGTGATCAATGCTTCATCGGAATAGAGATGAGGGTGATGGAAACCTGGCTCAACAAAAAGGGTGTTGGTGGTTAAATCTTTCCCCACAACATACCATGCATCGAGTTCTTCTTTTGTCCCACCGATGCCTAAACCCTTCCGTTGGCCAATCGTATAATTCATCAGTCCAAAATGCTCTTTGATGATGGTTCCATCAAGACGTTTCATCAACCCTTTTTGTGCGGGAAGATAATTCGACAAAAAGTCTGCAAAATGGCGTTCTCCGATAAAACAAATACCCGTCGAATCTTTCTTGGTGGCTGTTGCTAGACCCTGTTCAAGTGCCATTTTACGAACATCTTTTTTATCGAGATGACCGATGGGAAACATGACGTTTTTTAATTGATCCTCGCGAAGTTGCGATAAAAAATAGGTTTGATCTTTATTCGAATCGACGGCACGAAGAAGCTTAGGATAATCGCCATCGCGATCAATTTGTGCATAATGCCCCATCGCAATGTAGTCTGGATTAAATCGTTTAGCATAATCAACAAAAGCTTCAAATTTTATTTCATTGTTGCATAAAACATCTGGGTTTGGTGTTCGATTCTTTTTATATTCATCAAGAAAATAAGTGAATACGCGATCCCAATAATCATCGATAAAGTCGACTTTATGTAACATAATCCCTAATTTATCCGCTACTTTTTTTGCATCTTGATAATCTTTTTCTTGTTCACAAACCTCATCCCAAACGGTGGGATTTCCTTTGATATCTAAGTTTGTTGCACTATCCCAGTTACGCATAAAAACGGCTTCAACATCATAGCCGTCTTTTAATAGGAGATAGGCAGCAACCGATGAATCGACACCGCCGCTTAATCCAATAATGACTTTCTTTTTGTTCATAACTTCACTTTCTTTTTACATCACTTGGCATACGATATTGACCTCGCGGAGAAAGCGAGATACCAAGTATTTTAGGTCCTTCAGGAAGCGTTTGTCGTTTAAACTGTTGTGTGTAAAATCGCTTCATAAAGCGTTCAACGTAACGATGAATTTCTTCATCTTTCATGTTGAAAGCACATTTGATGAGATAGCATAATTTGTCTTCATCTGCGCCATTGGTGAGATGGTGATAGAGAATGAAATCGTTGACATCATAGCGTCCAATCGCATGTTCTGTATCTTGATTTTCCTGAAGTTCAGGCGATATAGGTGCACGCAAAATCTTTTCGAGTGTATCCTTTAGAAACGCAAAGTCATGTTCAGCATGGTATTTAATCAAGCGTTGAACCCACGTTTTGGGTAAACCTGCATTGACTGCATACATGCTCATTTGATCACCGTTATACGTCATCCAACCTAATGCGATTTCAGAGAGATCACCTGTCCCTAAAACAAAGCCACCATATTTGTTGGATAAATCCATCAGTATAAGCGTTCTCATCCGTGCTTGAGCATTTTCATAGGTGACATCTTTTTCATCATGATCAATGGATTTTAAGTGCAAATCAACCGATTCAGCAATGGGTATTTCTAATGCTGTAACACCTAATTTATTCATCAAATCTTTGGCGATGGTATTTGATGTTGTTGAGGTCACTTTTGCAGGCATGGTCACAGCAATAATATCTTTGGGGTCTCTTCCTAAACGTTTCATCGCTTGATAGCTCACCAAAAGCGCGAGTGCAGAATCGAGTCCACCCGAGATGCCTAATATGACTTTTGAAGATTGCTCAGGTAACGATTCGATCCGCTTAATCAAACCGAATGTTTGCAAATGATTGGCGAGTTCAACTTCTTCCTCTTCATCTTCTTCAGGTAAAAATGGTTTTTGACAGAGTGCTTGTTCAAAACGGTAATCAGCACTTTCATCGAACTTAACCGCGATAAATTGATATTGATTTTGAATCAGCATGTGCATGTCGCGATAGGTTGAATCTTGACGCTTTTGATAGTTGATTGCTGCAATATCGACATCTGCAACAAGCACCGATGATGCCATGTGGAATGTACAATCTTCTCTAATCATGACACCTTGTGATGCGATTAATTTGTGGTTTGAAAAGACAACTTCAGATGAGCTTTCAAAATGACCCGTTGAGGTATAGACATAACATGCCATTTGTTTTCTGGAGTGATCTAAAACAAGATGTCGTCTCACCGATAGTTTTCCAACACGTTCAGGTGATGCAGAAAGATTAAAAAAGAGATTAGCTCCGGCAAGACTCATGTCATCACTTGGACTATATGCTGCCCATAAATCTTGACACACTTCAACACCAAAACGAATGTTTTCATCGGCATCTTCAAAAATTAGATAGCCAAATGGAACGGTTTCCCCAAAGAGTTTAATCGACTTCATTTGAGTTTTAAAACCGGTATGAAACCATCTCTTCTCATAAAATTCTTGATAGTTGGGTAAGTAATGTTTAGGAATAACACCTAAGACTTTACCTTTTTGAATCACCAACGCACAGTTATAAAGAATGCCATAGAGGTCAAGAGGTGCACCAAGGATATAGATCCCTTGGTAAGTTGTTTCCTTCATGATCCAACGAATGGCTTTTTTTGCTTCATTGATAAAAGCTTCTTGGTAAAAGAGATCGCTTGCGGTATAACCTGTGATGGTTAATTCTGGAAAGACGATAATACCAGCTTCAGTCTGATTGAGCATGGTTAATATTTCTTTTTTATTGTGTTCAATATCACCGACGACAATTTTTGGTGTCGCAGCTGCAACCTTGAGTATACCGAATTTATACATGGGACTTCACCTCATAGATATGGTGCTTCTTGATATAGTCATACACGTCTTTGTGAAGGAGATCTTGATGCTTGTCGATGTCTTTTCTCACATGAGTTGATGCACTCGGATCTTCAAAATCGACATAAATAAAACGGTGTGGGAGATCCTTAAAAAATGCTTCAGCTTGCTCATGGGTCATATAACCTTGTCTGTTCATCACGATGAATGGGTACTTTGCGAGAAGGTCTTGATATCTTATCCAATGAGGAAGACCAGCTAAATGATCTGACCCAATCACGAAGTGTAGATCATGGTAATGTTCGCTCAATTCATCAAGGGTATATAGGGTACCTTGATACCCACGGTTTGCTTCAAGAGATGACAAAATCACATGCTTTTCATCTTGAAAAGCTAGTTTAAGCATATCCATACGCATCGAAAAAGGCGCTAGTTCAGGTTTTTTGTAATCATCACCGACAGGAACCACAATGATAAAAGCATGTGGAAAGACTGAAAGTAAATGTTTGACGATATGAACATGTGCCTTGGTTGGTGGATTAAAGGATCCACCGAGTACGATATGCATGACATCACCCTTTTCATTATATCATGTTCATCATGAAATGATGTAG
>DIKN01000108.1 GCA_002424575.1 Acholeplasmataceae bacterium UBA5617
CGATGCATATTATTTACCTACTTTTTCTTTCATGTATTTGGTAATACGTGCCAGAGGAACATCCTCTTGCGTTTCTGTTAATGTATTTTTGATTCCCACAACACCCTTGGTATACTCATCATCACCCAAGATGATCAAGTATTTGGCTCCAAAACGAAGGGCTTGCTTTAATTGACCTTTAAATGCTTTTTGGGTATAGTTCATATCCGCTATGATGTTGGCTTGACGCAAGTCATATAGAATTTTCGATGCGATTGGTTTGAGATGCTCTGAGAACACGATGACATAAGCATCGAGGGTGTCTTCAGCTGCAAGTTCGATGTTTTCTGCTTCAAGTGCCATCAGCAATCGCTCCATACCGCACGCAAATCCGATACCACCAAGTTCGGGTCCCCCGAGTTCTGAAACGAGTTTTTGATAACGACCTCCACCACCGAGGACGTTTTGTGCACCAAAACCTTCGATATCAGCTTCAATTTCAAAAACGGTATGACTGTAATAATCGAGTCCGCGCACGAGTTTTGGTGCGATTTCATAACTGATTTTTGATGCGTTTAAATGCTCGAGAACGTGATGAAAATAGACTTTTGATGCATCATTTAAATAATCCTGTGGCGTTGGAGCTTTCATGACTGCTTCATGCTTTTGGTCAACTTTGCAATCCAAAATGCGCAAAGGATTTTTATATAAACGTGTTTTACAGTCATCGCATAAGGTGGTTTCATGAGGTAAGAAATGATTTTTTAGAGCTTCTTGATAGTTTCTTCGCGAGTCATCATCACCTAAACTGTTGATGCGAACCGATACACCTTTTAAACCAAGACGCTTGATAAAATCATACGCTAATATAATCATTTCAGCATCCAAAGCTGGATCAACCGCACCGATCGCTTCAACACCAAATTGATAAAACTGGCGATATCGACCCTTTTGAGGACGTTCATATCGAAAGTTGGGTCCGATATAATAAACTTTTTCTAATTCTTGAGATGCATAAAGCTTATTTTCAACATAGCTTCGAATAATCCCTGCTGTCCCTTCGGGACGCAAGGTCAAACGACGATCTCCACGATCATTAAAGTCATAGGTTTCTTTTGTTACCATATCAGATAGTTCTGATTGACGATGAAAAACCTCACTATATTCCATAATAGGTGTTCGCATTTCTTTGATGTTATACACTTTAAGTAAATCATGAACCTTCTTTTCCAGTGCATGCCAGCGATATGATTCACTGGGTAAAACATCATAGGTTCCTTTAACTTTGCTGATGGTCATGGTATCTCTCCTTTGTGAGTTCATAAACAAGTAGATCATCATCGATGACAGCATCCTTTTTTACGATTCTCATTCTTTCTGTTTTAATATGTTGAAAAGGTGTTTTTTCAATCACTTTTTGACTTGCAATGTTTTGTCTGATATGTTTGATCCACATCACATCGTAATGCAGAATATCAAAACCAATCTTAATCATATGAAGCAGTGCTTGAGTCATAATCCCTTGATTCCAATAATCCTTATGGATGACATAACCGATTTCTGCACCACAAACACCCTTTGGTTTTGTATGAAAATCGATTGTGCCAATCATTTTTTGCTTCTTGATATCGATGATGGCATAACCTCTTGGAAGTCCTTGTCGCAATCGCGGATAAAATATGTCCTTGATGGCGATTTTAGCCTCTTTCTCATGTTCAAATGGTCCCCAAGATAAATATTTCGTCACGTCATGATCTCGACCATATTCATACATATCGCGATAATCCTTTTTCCGGATCGTTCTTAACATGTAATATCCCATATTCACATCAGGCATATGTCGATAAGGTTTCTTTTGCATCCTCACACCACCATGAAAATAAAAACGTCCTTAAAAATTATCTAAGGACGTAAAGAAATTACGCGGTACCACCTTAGTTCTAGATCACTCTAGCCCTCAATGTTAATCATGTCTCCAAAGGTGTCACAAATCCATAGGATTCCCTTTTTCACCGACGATGAAATTACAGTATCATGATACAGGAAAAGCGTCTATTTGTCAATCACAATTCAATCTGGATTGTCACAGGACCATCATTGATAGATGAGACTTTCATGTCAGCACCAAATTGACCCGTTTCAACGTGATGATGTTTCGATAGTTCATCAAAAACAACATCGTATAATGGTTTTGCGACATCTGGTCGACCCGCAAGAATAAAGGATGGACGATTGTTACCTTTCGTATCACCATAGAGCGTAAACTGAGAAATCAAGAGAATCGATCCTTTCACTTGATCTAAGTCTTTGTTCATCTTACCTTCTTCATCTTCAAAGATGCGTAAATGATGAATCTTTTGTGCCATCTTGATGGCAATCTCTTTTGTATCATCAACCTTCACGCCTAAATAGACGAGAAACCCATGATCGATATGACCAACGATATCTTGACCTATCTTCACTGATGCCTCTTTAACGCGTTGGACGACTGCTCTCATTTGAAATCCCTCTCAACACTATAAACTTCACTGATCTTCCTCAAATTCACCATGAGAGATTGCAACTGATTACTGTTGTTGATGGACACTTTGATTTTGATAATCATCTCTAAGCTGGATGTTGTCATGGCATTCACTTCTGCAATCGCGATTTGTGTTGCATTGACTACGGTAACAACTTCGGTTAACAAGGTTGGCTTAGCGCCACCCACGATTTTTATCCATGTCGCATATTTGCGCGCAATATCGTTAGCCCAATATGCTTCGATTAAACGATTGTCTTCAAATTGCTTACAGTTGGGACAAAATGTCGCATGGATGACAATACCTGATTGTTTCGATACATAGCCGATAATCGGATCACCAGGGATTGGTAAACAACAGTTAGCGAGTTTAAGCTGTGGTGATGATAAACCTTCGATGACAACACCCGTTTCACTGTGCGTTGTGAGCTGGCGAGCTGCTTTTTCCATTTGGCGTTGCAACAGGACCGATGGATCGGTTTCTAAACCTAAGAGTTTGTTGACAACCGTTTTTGGAGATAGATTACCTTTACCGATTTCTAAATACATATCGGTAACTGATGTAATCATGTTTTTCTCAAAATGCTTTTTAACAAACGCATCATCGATAGTTTCTGTCACCTTATTGGCAACAAGCTCTCTATCCAAGGAATCCTTGCCCATCTGTAGGATGGAATCTTTATTAAGTTTGTTGAGGAAACCTTTGATTTTGTGACGCGCATGAGCTGATTTTGCAATTTTCAACCAATCCTCAGATGGTCCATCTGAGTTCTTGTTGATTTTAACACTGACAATATCCCCTGTATTGAGTTCATAGTCCAATGTCACGATCCGGTTATTGACAATTGCACCCACCATTTTATTACCGACATCGGTGTGAATGCGATATGCAAAGTCAATCGGGGTTGAGCCTTTAGGTAATTCGATGACTTCCCCTTTTGGCGTAAAGACATAAACATTGGCATCCAAAATATCGCCTTTAATGGTACCAACGAACTCTTCTGCACCGCCTGAGGTTTCATCGGTGTCTTCACTCATCTTGAGTAACTCACCATACCATTTGAGTTTTTGAGCAATTTCAAACTGTTCTTTTTCTTTTGAGTAGGTTTTATTTTCTTTATAAGCCCAGTGAGCAGCAATCCCGTATTCAGCAATCTGATCCATTTCTGGGGTACGAATTTGCACTTCAAAAAGTGTACCATCATCAGATAATACCGTTGTATGTAGTGATTGATACATGTTGGGTTTAGGCAC
>DIKN01000043.1:0-3172 GCA_002424575.1 Acholeplasmataceae bacterium UBA5617
AACTCAATCACCAATGCGATGACAAAGAATGCGAGCCAAAACCATACCATGTAGTCAAGCATATTAGACTTCCTCCTTCAAATCAACAAGAAGAACTTGTTCTTTGCCTTGCCAATTCGCTTTATACTTCTTTGTTTCTACATTGAAGTCAGCACCGATCAGGTTGCCAACCTCCTCAATAAAAGCTTTGTTCGCAACACGACTGTAGGATGAGCGAACGGTAATCTTGTACTTATTGGATTCTGGTATATCATGACGAATCGCTTCAGCTTTGTTCAAAGGCTTAATGACAATCATTTTTTGATTCTTCTCAATGCCAAGCATGACGCTATAGGCTGTTTCAAAGAAATTGGTTGCGGGTTTATTGAGTGTGAGATTGCCAGCTGCGATCGTGACGATACAATCTTTTGGTTTTTCGTTGAACCATACGATTTCCATATGTTATCACTCCTTACATTTCCATTATACATCAAATTATTGGAATTGCAAGAAAAATTATCAAAAATTATTATTTATTTATTTGGTTGAAGTTTGATAAGTTTTATCCCAATGTTGAGCAGTTCCTCGTTTAAATTTTGAGAATGATGTTGATCCTCTAAAATGCTTTTTTTAATGATATCTTCCATGTACCTGCTCGATTCGGTTGCCGCATAACAAAACATTTTGATATCCACGACAGCATATGTAACCATATAGACACATGAATTGTTGTCTTTTATTAATGTAAGTTCACGGGTTTGAGGTAGAAGATTTTCCCGTTGGATCACCCGATCAACAAGTGGGATAAGAAAGATGACACCTGGCTGATCAATCACTTTGAGAAAAGACCCCAATCGTTCAATGACAATGGCTTCATTGGGTTTGATATGGATAAAGTTAGGGACTAAAAACAACATAAGAAGTGCTGCAAAGATGAGAGCTGCAATGATTTCAGTGGGCATATAATTCTCCTTATAAACATTAAACTTGCAGTATGGTAGGAATATGATATACTATGTATGATCACTACGGGGAGCTATATGCTGAGAGGACGAAAGTCGACCCGCGAACCTGATCTGGATCATACCAGCGGAGGGATAGTTGAGGTTTATGCTCTTTACTATCAGTTTCTTTGGTAATCCGAAGAAATTTTTTATTTTCTAGGAGGAAAAGAAATGGCTTTAAAGATTGAAACGAAGCGGATGTTGATGACGATCAACTTGCTTGTGATTGCAATTGTCACAGATTTAATCGTCAGTGCTATACCAGGTTTAAATGCAAGTATGCCATTTGGTGGTAAATTCTTTGGTTTGTCCATGTTTCCGTTAGTGCTGATCGGTGCACTTTTTGGTCTTAAGTATGGTTTGATCGCGGGATTGATCTATGCGATTTATAACTTTGGGTTTGACTACCTCGTCTATTTGGATGCATTACGTTTGACTTTGGAGTCCTGGACAGGTGAAGTGTGGGGCATCGGTCGAATTGTATCACTCGTTTTACTGGATTATGTGATTCCATTCATGGCATTTGGTTTATCCGGTTTATTTAAAGGTGTTTTTGATCACAAAGTAAAATTAGCGGGTTCTATGCTTTTTGTGAGTGTTATACGTTTGATTTCATCAACATTATCCGGTGTTGTTCTTTGGAGCAGCAGCATCCGTTATGCAGTGTCGATGGTGGAATCAGGTGATGCAGATCCCAATTTAGCGACACGTATTTTTGCGTTTATGGGTGAATCGTTATGGCTCTACAGTTTAGGTTATAATTTGATCTACATCACCACAACAACCATGGTTGTGATTGGTCTTGCGATGGTAACATATCAACGCCTGCACGCCATCATTGAACCCATGATTCATCCTCAAGTGAGAAGATAATCATCAATGACTTTAAGATAGTTTAAACGTGGCTGATAGCCAAAAGTGATAAGATAAGCACGCTTTTTAAATGTTTCATAAGGGATGGACTTGCGTCCCTTTTCTTCATCTTGATGATCCCAGTATTCAAAAAGGATGGAAGCGGGAAGTAAAAAATACTCATTATAAGGTTTAAAATGAACAATTAAAAATGCAATTCCGTTTTGCTTGGTTACCTGTTTTAAGTGATCAATTTGATGAGGGTGGACATTTTTGAGTGGCATAGCTGTTTTTGAATTGGTTTCTTTCGCGTCAAAATCGATGTATCTGCCTTTATAAACACCGTTAAAGTCAGTGGTTGAAGGTGTCTTGTAGTATGCTTCTGTGATTTTTGCTTTATTACGCGCAGGATAGCTAACATTGACAACCTGAATGGGTGTAGGTTTTTTATGAATGACAGCAATATCGTGATTCAAATAATATGTATTAGAAGCTTCAATGTCCGATTCTAAAGTCATGCCAAGATTGGCATAGTTTACCGTTTTGACGTGTAATTTTCGCTTAATGGGATATTGGATCATGATTTCACCTATAGATATCATAACATAGTTATGAGTTAAAATGATTGAGTAATACAAAATTCATGGTATAATATCCGTAGTCTAAGACGTTGCTAAGGAAGTGTAAGAATGAGTCAGATTCGTTTTTTTGCATTAGGAGGGCTCGGCGAAAACGGGAAAAACATGTATGTGATCGAAGTTGATCAACAGTACTTTATTCTCGATGCAGGGATTAAATACCCGAGCGCTGAATTATATGGGGTGGATGAAATCATTCCTGATTACCGGGTATTGATCCGTGTAAAAGATAAAATCAGGGGTATTTTTTTGTCGCATGCCCATGAAGATCATATCGCAGCTTTACCTCATCTCTTAAGAGATTTAAACGTTCCTGTTTATGCAACGAATTTCACGATGCAAATCGTGATGGACATGCTTAAAGATGAAGGGTATCAACTCGATACACTCACACTTAATACGATTTCACAAAATTCGATCATCAAATTTGGTAATGTCAGAGTCACTTTCTTCAACACGACCCATTCCATTCCTGAATCGGTCGGTATTGCTGTACATACCGTTGATGGTGTTATTGTTTATACATCTGATTTTACATTTGATCAGAGTTCTGACGTGAAGTATCAAACCGATTTTAGAAAGATTAATGAACTATCAGAAAAGACTGTGCTTGCCTTATTGACAGAATCGTTAGGTTCAACCATGGAACTTCAAGGTGGCGTCAGCATGAATTTAAACCATCGCTTAAACAGCATTTAC
>DIKN01000043.1:3207-6650 GCA_002424575.1 Acholeplasmataceae bacterium UBA5617
GATATTTCCTTAGCGCACAAGAAGAAGATTGCTATTATCGGAAGACGCGCACAGCGTATTGTTGATATTGCTATTCATAGTGGTTATTTAAATATACCTGAAGAGTCATTAACCAATTTACGTTATATCGATGAAAAGAATAAGAATGAAGGAAAAGATATCGTAGCTTTAGTGACAGGTAATCGACATGAACCATTCTTCATGTTACAGCGCATGTGTAAGAAATCCGATCGTTTGATCCATATTACTGATAAAGATACAGTCATTTTGATGACACCGCCCGTGCCAGGAACCGAAAAAATGGCAGCGCGCACATTGGATGTGCTCTACCGCAGCGATGCACAGGTCAAAGTGATTGATAAACGACTCCTCACCTCGGCGCATGCGACATCCGAAGAAATCAAGATGATGATGAATTTGCTTAAACCAAAATATATCATTCCCACCATTGGTGAATATCGTCATCAATACGGTGTGAAACGTCTAGCACAAGAGATTGGCTACAAGCCAGAACATATTTTTCTTCTCGACAATGGGGATGTTCTCAATTTCAAAGATAACGATGTTTACGTATCTAAAGGGGATATCAATGTCGGTGAAATCTTAATCGATGGTACTGCCGTGGGTGATGTCAATGACTTTGTGATGAAGGATCGTGAATTGCTTGCTGAAGACGGTGCACTCCTCTTGGTTGCTCATGTGAGTCCGAAAACAAAACAAATTTTAGGAGAAGTATCCATCGTAACCAAAGGATTTGTGTATGTCCAAGAATCCGAACAACTTTTACAAAAAGTAAAAGATACATTTATGGAAGTCTCCAAAAAGCATTTAGAGGGTAAATATATCAATTGGAATGACTATAAACGTGACGTAAGAAACGAAGTCAATCGGTTCATTTATCAGGAAACAAGACGGTCACCGATTACCATTCCTGTGATTATTTCAACCGAATCTAATTAACAAAAATAGGCCCCTGAGGAGCCTATTTATTTTCTCTAAGATGCTTAACATAGATTTTAGAGAACTGTTTGACGTGACGAGATACCATATCAAGTGCTTCGGATTCTGATCCATCTTGAACGTGAAACTGATTCATCATTAAAAAGATGGGTCCATAAAAATGATAAGCCATGATCAATGGATCACAATCCATGAAAACACCGTATTTCATCATTTCTTTGAATAGATTGGATTCAAAATGAAGTGCTCCTTGAACAAAAAAATCTTGAAAAGCTTGACCTGCTTTTGCGCTTCGGTACTGTTCGATGGTCAATAATTTGCGATACTTGAGAGCAAAATCGTCTTTGATCATAAACGTGATCATTTTTTGGGCAATTTCAACCAAAGCTTCTGTTGTGACATGGACATAAGCCTCGACAATATCATTCATTTCTCCTCGAGGGACTTGGTTTTTTACAGCCATATCGTGATACCTTTTCGACATTTCATCAATAATACTATTGAAGATATCCTCTTTACTTTTAAAATGGTTGTAGAGCGAAGGTGCTTGAATGCCAACTGACTTAGCAATATCGCGCATCGATACACCGTCGTATCCTCTTTCAGAGAATAGAGTAAGCGCGTGATTGATAATGCTCTCTTTTGTATTTTCCATTCTATACCCTCCATGGTCTTATTTTATTGATCCATCCGTGATTTTCCCAGTGAATTTTATCGATAGGATTCCATGTATTATTTTTTTGCATCATCGCCATCAGTCTAAATAAAGTGCGCTGTAAGAAATCCCTGTGTGGATGGCCAAGATTATGATGGATTTGTTGTGCTACTTTTTTTGTTTGTTTGGTGATTTTTACTTTGATTTTTTCCGATACTTCACTATAACTCTTCGCCATGACTAATACGGGAATACGGTAGCGCTTTGGAATTCCCCACCAAAACATTTGTTTGGTGATCGATTTTGTCACATGCTTGGCTCCAGCTCCAGCTGCTGTTGAAATGCCGACACCTATTTTTTGAAACATTTTTCCTTCGGGGCGATGATTGATGTACATATACCCCATGTGATCGAATAAGGTTTTGAGTTGACCAGACATTTCAAGACAATACGTGGGTGAGTCAATCACGATCACATCAGATTCAACCATGGCAGAAACGATAGCTTGGACCTTGACTTGGTGAGGACAATTTGATTCACCTTTATAAATACAACCGAAGCATCCGACACAAAAGGATGGGCCATCAATAGGTAAAGAAAAAGAATACACTTCATCGGTATCGGATTGTTTTAAGTATCCGATTAATTCTTCAGTCACATGGTATGTACTACCTTTATGTAATTGTCCGTGAATAACAGTTATTTTCATGGTAAATCCCCCTTAGAGTAACATGGATAATTCAATGATTAAAACTTTCATAACAATGACGATCGTCAAAACAAAATAGCTGATTTTAAAGAAGTTCTGTTTTCTGATCAATAGAGAAGAAAATAGAATAAGAAAATTGAGTCCTCCTAAAAGCATGCACATCGTTGATTGAATACTATCTGCAGAAAAACGTCCTGGTTGGATCGATGAATCAGATAATGCAGCTACAGACAAATGATAGTTATCACGCATAGCAACAACGATGCATAGCACTAAGCCTATTCCCCAAAGACTCAGTAAACGAACTCCCCAATGTTGAACGGACTTTCTTTTCTTAATTGAGGCATAAACCAACAAACTCATGATGACAATCATCCCATAAGATGTAAAACTTAAAACATTTTCAAGCGTGAATATCATATCAGTACCTCCATACTAACGATTGTTAGTTTCATTATAACTAACGACTGTTAGTATGTCAAGTCTTTTTTTAAAAAAAGTCAACATTTTTATGCGATCAAAAAAAGGCTCAAAGAGCCTATCTTTTTTTATGTTTAATTTTGTCAATCATTTTTAACCGTTCTGCAAGTGCTTTTTCATAAGCGGATTCATCTTTGGGATGATAATATGTCTTTTCTTTGATAGCATCAGGTAAATAGGATTGATCGTTTATCGAATCTTTATCGTTATGAGGATAATGATATATGTCAGGATTGAGCTTAATCTTTCGATTGTCCACATGATCAGGGACCACACCTGTGTCTTCATTTTCGTAGTCTTCAAGTGCTTGATCGATGGCAAGAATCGCAGTATTCGATTTTGGTGAAAGTGCCATGTCGATGACGATGGTTCCAAGAATGATACGCGCCTCAGGAAAACCAACTTTTATCGCTGCATCACACGCACTAACCACCTTACCACCCATCAATGGATTAGCCAATCCGATATCTTCATAGGCGATGACAAGGAGTCGTCGTATGATCGATGGCAGATCACCCAGTGTAATCAGTCTCGCTAAGTAGTGTATCGATGCATCCACATCTGATCCACGAATCGATTTTTGGAGTGCGGATAATAAATCATAATAGTTATCCTCGTGATCATCCAAATCATGACTCA
>DIKN01000043.1:6715-8573 GCA_002424575.1 Acholeplasmataceae bacterium UBA5617
GCCGTACGAATTTCATGATTGCTGTAACGAATGATGGCTTTTAGTGCATTCTTTTCGATTCGTATATCCACATCAAGGGCATGAATAGCGGAAAGAAGCGCTTTTTCAATCGCATCCTCGTCTAGTTTTTTCACTTCATAGAGGTGACAGCGTGAACGGATAGCCATATTGATCGATTGATAAGGGTTCAAAGTGGTTAGACCAATCACCGTTGCATTACCGTTTTCCATAAAAGGAAGCAGATAATCTTGAACATCCGTTTTCATGCGATGAATTTCATCGATGACAATCAATATATCATGGTAGGCTGTGGTATCGAGGATATCTTTTAGTCGCGCTTTGGTGTCCGTTGATGCGTTAAAGAAATAGTGATCAAGCCCAGATGTTTTTGCGAAAATGGTTGCAATCGTGGTCTTACCAGTTCCTGGAGGACCATAAAGAATAAAGGATAGCAGTTTTTTCTTATCGAGCATCTGTACTAAAACACCATGTGGTCCAACCAAATGGTCTTGTCCAAACACATCTTCAAATTTCTCAGGTCGCATACGGTATGCAAGAGGTTTCATGAGATCACCTACTTTCCATTATAGCATACTTGTCAAAAGGACGAAAATGAAGTAAAATAATGGGGTAGTCGTACCCCTTTTTTTGTTTAAAGGGGGCGCATATGGAGGATAATATGGACTTAAAACAATTTATTGCAGATGTGCCTGATTTCCCAAAAAAAGGAATCTTATTTCGAGACATTACCCCACTCATGTTGAATGGGAAAGCATATGCCTATGCACAAAAAGCGATTGCGACTTTTGCACGCGAAAAACAAGCTACTTTGATTGTAGGTCCTGAAGCA
This sequence comes from Acholeplasmataceae bacterium UBA5617, assembly GCA_002424575.1. Classification (GTDB taxonomy): domain Bacteria; phylum Bacillota_I; class Bacilli_A; order Acholeplasmatales; family Acholeplasmataceae; genus Peloplasma. The sequence continues at coordinate 7,566 of DIKN01000043.1, forward strand.
CGTGGTTTTATTTTTGGATGCCCGGTTGCAACCGATTTAGGCATCGGATTTGCTCCTGTTAGAAAGCCAGGGAAACTCCCTCGAGAATATGTCAGTGTCTCTTATGATCTTGAATACGGTTCAAACGAACTCTGTATGCATGCTGATGCGGTTAAACCCGGTGATAAAGTGCTGATTGTTGATGATTTACTTGCCACAGGTGGTACAATGGATGCAACCATCAAACTCGTTGAAAAGTTGGGTGGTACGGTGGTCGGTTTAGCTTTCTTGATTGAACTTGCAGATCTTCAAGGACGCGATAAACTCATGGGATATGATATTTTAACATTGATCACCTATTAAAAAGGATGGTTCTATGACAGACCCTTTATGGTTATCACTTGCTGAATCCTTCTCGTCTTACATCAAGCGCGAGTCAGACATTAAGCTTATTGAAGAAGCTTATTTTTTGTCGAAGGAAAAACATGAGGGTCAAATGCGGAAAAGTGGAGAGCCTTATATTACGCATCCTGTTGCGGTAGCAAAAATCATTGCAGACCTTCATGGTGGACCTGCAACGATTATCGCTTCCCTCCTCCATGATACCGTGGAAGATACAACACTATCATTAAAAGAAGTTGAAACACGATTTGGTACAGATATTGCACAACTCGTTGATGGTGTCACCAAAATTGGAAAACTGTCATTTAGTCAGAAAGTATCAGCTGCTGATAATCACCAAAAAATGTTGCTTGCGATGGCAAAGGACATCCGCGTCGTCTTAATTAAGATTGCAGATCGCCTTCACAATGTACGAACATTGGAGTCCATGACTCCAGAAAAACAGTATAAAATCGCGACGGAAACGTTAGAAATCTATGCACCTTTAGCCCATCGTCTTGGTATCTTTAGAATTAAAGCAGAATTAGAAGACCGTTCGCTTCGGTACACAGATCCCCCGATGTATTACCGTGTATCCAACATGATTCAAGCGAAAAAGGCTGAAAGAGAAGCATCCATTGAGCAAGT
>DIKN01000040.1 GCA_002424575.1 Acholeplasmataceae bacterium UBA5617
CCAACTGGGTTTCATCCGCTTATGCTATTCATTTTTATGGAAGAACTGTTTATAACCATCGTCCAAGACAACTGATGGGAACAGGTACACATCTTGCAGGAACAGGATTTATGATCAGTAGTCACTTGCTTAAAGATGGTTGGAACTATCATTCACTTACCGAAGATTCAGAACTCACGATGTATATGACTGCACAAAATGTTAAAATTGGCTATTGTGAGGCTGCAATTCATTATGATGAACAACCGACAAGTTTTAAAGTGGGTTTTAGACAACGTGTACGTTGGACCAGAGGTCGTTTGGTCGTCTTTGCGAAAACATGGAAAATGTTGTTTAAAGGGATATTTAAACATAAGAGTTTTACGAATTATGACATGCTTTTCTATATTATGCCATACCCCTTGTTAACGTTCTTACTTAATGTCACTTACGCAACCGCAAGTTTAGTCATTGGCATTTGGGTCACACATAATTTTAGTTGGAAAGCTGTATTGATTGGATTTGGTACCTATTGGGGATCCTCTTATGTCAGTAACCTTGCAAGAGCTGCACTTATTGTTTACCGTGAACGTAAACAAATACACTGTAGTTTTTATAAAACGCTATTTTATGTATGTTTATCGCCATGGTTTTCATTGATAAGCATATTCTTAATGATAGTTGCTTTGTTTGGTGATGTAGAATGGGTTCCAGTGAAACATGATGATGCCAGAAAGATTCAAGATATCAATCAAAAAAGCATCAGTTTAGTGCCTTCAACCAAACAGCCTTTGAGATTCCATATGATTCTTCAAGGATTTGGACTTCTTTTAATATTGGTCGCAATCCTAGCGTTTGCTGCCATTAGACAGTTCAATCTGTTTTCATGGTCATTAGCCGTATGTTTGAAATACACTCTAGTGCCTGCACTTCCTTCGGGGTTAATTTTTGTTTTGTTTGGACTAATGATTCAGAAAACAAATAAAAACGAAAGTAAATTGAAACGAGTAAGATAAGCATTTAACAACGGTTGTCTCGGTATAACCGTTTTTTGTACTTTCATGAGTCTATGTTAAAATAAAGGTATCGAAAACACTAAATAACGATTATCGAAACGTTTAAGGAGAACTACAATGCGTGAATTTAAACTAAGTGGATTTGCTGATGAGATTGATGATGATTTTGAAAAACAATGTCTTTCGTTGCGAACGCTTGGCATGGATTACATAGCTTTGCGCAGTATAGGTCACAAGAACATCCTTGATTTTACCGTTGAAGAATTTAAGCAAGACGTTTATCCTATTTTATGTAAATATAATTTAAGAGTATCTTCAATTGGTTCACCAGTTGGTAAAGTATCCATTCATGACGAAGAAGCACAAGAATCACAATTAGGCAAACTTGATCATTTAATTCAAATCATGCTGCTACTAAATACACGGTACTTACGTATTTTTAGTTTATATACAAAAAGCCATCACGAAGAGGATTTGAAACGCGTAGTATCATTCATCAAGCGTGTTATGGCACGCGTTGAGCATCATAATATCATTGTCTTGCATGAAAATGAAAAAGATATTTACGGAGATCGCGTGCGTTTTTGTGAAGAAATCGTCATGAATGTCAATCATCCACAGTTTATGGTTGCATTTGATCCTGCAAATTTCGTGCAAGTTGGTGATGATCCAATGGTTGCATTTAATCAGTTAAAATCACGTATTGCAGATTTTCATTTAAAAGATGCCGTCTATGGATCGGGTGACAATGTCCTGATAGGCTCAGGTGATGGGAAAATACTTAGCCTTTTGGCAGCGTTAAAATCCATGTCGTATGATGGATTCTACACATTAGAACCGCATCTTTATAAATTTCAATACTTAAGTAAACTTGAATCAAACAGAGAGGACAAGATGAGATACGAAGACGGTTTTCAAGCGTTTAAGGCGTCTCAAAAAGCTTTTTTTCATTTATTTCAAAAGTAATTTCATACCGTGATTGTCTTTTGAAATAAAGTCTAGTATAATAAATGTGTTCATTTGTAAGCGTTTTATATTTTTTTTACAAACGAAATGAAACGTTTCACTAAGGAGAAAACAATGAAACCTATTCATATTGGAATCGTGGGTATCGGGAACATGGGTAGTTTCCACGCAGAATCACTTTTTACCGGGAAAATTCACAATGCATGTTTACATTCAGTCATGGATATAGACCAATCAAGATTGGATTGGGCTAAAAAGTTTGAAGGCGTCTTTACACACAACGATTTTGATACATTCATTCAAGACTCTGAACTAGATGCTGTGATTGTTGCGACTCCTCATTACTTTCATCCCACATTAGGTTTAGAAGTCATTCAACATAAAAAACACCTCTTAATTGAAAAACCTGCGGGTGTTTTTACAAAAAATGTGAGGATACTCAACAGAGCTGCTGAACAATCTCAAAAAGTATTTTCGATCATGATGAATCAACGAACCAACCCACTGTATCAAAAGATAAAAGAAATGATAGAAAACAATGAACTTGGTGAACTTAGAAGAATTAACTGGATTGTTACAAATTGGTATCGTTCAACGACATATTATCGAAGTGGGGGATGGAGAGCTACTTGGGAAAAAGAAGGCGGTGGTGTGCTTTTAAATCAAGCACCACATCAACTTGATCTTCTTCAATGGCTGTTTGGTATGCCCAAAACAATCACAGCATTCATGAATTTTGGCGCACATCGACACATCACAGTGGAAAATGACGTCACAGTTTTTTTGTCCTATCACAATGGGGCAACAGGTGTTTTCGTAACGAGTACATTTGATGCCCCTGGAACAAATCGTCTTGAGGTGATTGGAAGTCGTGGCAAATTAATCGCTGAACAAGGCAACTTAACGTTTTATCGTCTTGATATGGATGAACGTGAGTTTGATTCTCTTCATCATGAGAATGCATTTGCAGCACCACCATTTAAAAAGGAAGTCTTCGAAATTAAAGAAAATCCTTGGGGTATACAACATCAAATCATTTTACAAAATTTCGTTGATGCAATCAGAGAAAATAAACGCTTGCTTGCTCCGGGAGTTGAAGGTATTCATGGATTGACACTTTCTAATGCGATGCATTTATCCTCATTTCTGCAAAAAACCATTGAATGCGAACATCTCGATGAAGAATTATTCATTCGTGAGTTAGATAAACGTATAGCTATGGAGAAAACACATGAAAACACTTAGGGTAGGTGTTATCGGAGTTGGTGAAATCTCAAAAATTCATATTCCACACATACTTAACTATATGAATGTTGAACTCGTTGGGATTTATGACATTCAAATTGAAAAAGCTATAAAAGCGAGTCAATCATTCCATATCCCTTACGTCAGTAGTTATGAAGAACTCATCAGTTTGCGTCCTGACGTTTGTCATGTGTTAACTCCACATGATACACACTACGAGATTATCAAAGACTTGCTTGAACACAACATTCATGTTCTTGCAGAAAAACCGTTAGCGATAGATTATCTAAAAGCGATAGAATTAGTCTCTTTAGCGGAAGAACACGATGTGATACTGTCTGTTTGCCTACAAAATAGATCGAATAAAACGACACGTAAACTCATGTCAATCATAGATAACAAAACTTTTGGAAAACTTTTATCCCTTAGAGGACTTGTTTATTGGAAAAGGGATATAGCCTACTATCAAAAAGATGAGTGGCGTGGGACATGGAGACACGAAGGTGGTGGCGTTTTAATCAATCAAGCTATTCATACGCTTGACTTAATCACACTTTTAGGTGGTGAAGTTGAATCATTTTATGGTTCTTATTTTAATTACTTCTTACCAGAAATCGAAGTTGAAGATCAAGCAAATGTCTCGATACAGTTTAAGAATCAAGCAAGGGGATTTTTGTCTGCAACGACAAGCAACGTAATCGATTCTCCCGTTGAAATTGATATTGTTCTCGAAAAGGGACGATTTAAACTGATAGGTGACCGACTTTATCAGAACACAGAAGACAATTTAATTCTCATAGAGAAAGATGCATCATTACACGGAGAAAAATTTTATTTTGGTGTCAGTCATGAAAAATTAATTCATGATTTATACGATTTCTTACTTTATCGATATGGTGAAGTTATAAATGCTAAAGATACGCTGACTTGTTTAGAAATAATTACGAAAATTTACCAGCAAAAAAATGTGAATAAACCGATGGTAATTGACCACCATCTTAAACGAAAATAGTGAGGTGCACGATGAATCGTTGGTATGAAAAATCAGTGATATACCAAATTTATCCCATGAGTTTTCAAGACTCAAATCAAGACGGTATCGGTGATATTGGTGGTATAATCAGCAGATTAGATTATTTGCAAAAACTTGGTATCGATATTCTTTGGCTGAGTCCAATCTATATGTCACCGATGGATGATAACGGTTATGATATTGCAGATTATTATCAAATACATCCCATGTTTGGTACGATGGATGAATTTAAAAAACTTTTAGAAAGTGCGCATGAAAAAGGTTTAAAAATCATCATGGATTTAGTTGTTAATCATACGAGTGATGAACATGTTTGGTTTAAAGAGGCATTAAGCAATCCACGTTCTCCATATCGTGATTTCTATGTTTTTAAGGAAAATCATGATGGTCAACCACCCACAAATCAAGGCTCCTTTTTTGGAGGTAGTGCTTGGGAGTTAACACCGGATCAATCAGCTTATTATCTTCATTTATTTAGTAAAAAACAACCTGACTTGAATTGGAAAAATGAAAAACTTAGACATGAAATCTACAAAATGATCAATTTTTGGCTTGATTTAGGTGTTGATGGGTTTCGTATGGATGTGATCGATTTGATTGGCAAAGATATTGACCGAGGTATTATCGGAAATGGACCGATGTTACATGCTTACCTTCAAGAAATGCACCTTGCTTGTTTCAAGGGAAGACAGGTTTTAACTGTTGGTGAGACCGGAGGTGTCACACCAGATTTAGCGATTCAATTTACCAAAGAAGGATCTCATGAAATGGATATGGTTTTTCAATTTCAACATATCGCACTCGATCAAGAACCACATCGCGATAAATGGCATTTGAAACCACTTGAATTAAACGACTTAAAACGCGTGCTATCTAATTGGCAAATAGCGCTCTATCAAAAAGGTTGGAACAGTTTATATTGGAGCAATCATGATCAACCACGTATAGTTTCAAGATGGGGCGATGATCAGTGTTATCGTGAAAAAAGCGCGAAAATGTTTGGAGCGTTGCTTCACATGATGCAGGGGACACCTTTTATTTATCAAGGTGAGGAGATTGCTATGACTAACATCAAAATGAGCAATTATAATCAGCTTAGGGACGTTGAAGCAATCAACATGTATCATGAAAAAAGTAAAATTTGGGATCAGAATCGCGTCTGGGAATCACTGAATGCAAAAGGTAGAGATAATGCAAGAACGCCGATGCAATGGGATGACTCATTGCATGCGGGATTTAGTGATGCTACTCCTTGGCTAGAGGTGAATCCAAATTATGTAACGATTAATGTTCAATCTTCGCTTCAAGACGAAAATTCAGTATTCTACTTTTATCAAAAACTCATTCAAATGAGAAAAACAATGCCCATCGTCGTTCATGGTGCATACGATTTAGTCAATCTCAAGGATGAACGTCTCTTTTGTTATAAGAGAATTTACGAAGATCAAGTTTTATTGATTATAGCGAATGTTTCGAAAGATGATGTCTACTTTGAGGGGGATGTTGATCAGATGACTTTAGTGCTGTGTAACGAAGGAAAACCTCAAGCATCGCTATTAAGTCCATATGAAGTGCGTGTTTATCATTTGATAAGAGGTGAAAAAAATGTTTAGTTATGATCATGAGATGTTTAAGATCAATGAAGAAGAGTGTTTTGTTTGGGGTGGTGAGTTTCACTACTTCCGTGTGCCTAAAACAGAATGGTATGATCGATTAAAGAAGATTAAAGCATCTGGATTCAACTTGGTTAGCACTTATATTCCTTGGATATGGCATGAACCCCAAAAGGGTCAAATTGATTTATATGGACAATCATCTGCTGAAAGAGATTTAAAAGCATTTTTAGATATGGTGAAAGACATCGGTTTATGGTTACTTGTTCGACCAGGTCCTTATGTCATGTCTGAGCTTGTAAACTCAGGGATTCCAGAGTGGCTTATCAAAGAACATCCTGAAATACGGGCAGTAAAAGAAGATGGTAATTTCCATCCCTCCATGGGTTTAGTCAGTTACCTTCACCCGACATATCTCAATTTTGTAAAAGGGTGGTATAAGGAGGTATTTACACTATTAAAGGATTATGAACATCAGTGCGGTGGACCAATCGTCATGATCCAATATGACAATGAAGTTGGTATGTATCACTGGGTATCAAGTCAAGGGGATTATTCAGATACGACACTTCACTCATTTAAAACGTATATTACCAATCGTTTTGGCAGAGAATGTTTTGATGTTGAACTAGAACCTTTTGAACATTTTGAGCAATATATCGAAGCATATCGGATGAATAAAGTCAGTAAAGAAGCATCTTTTGTCATCAGCCAAGCCTATAAGTTATTTTTTAGAGAATACATCAGGGTTTATTTAGAAAAATTGATAGAGATTGCATCTTATTATGGTGCGAAATCAATGCCAGTTGTTAACGTCCATGGTTTTTCAAGCATCGATTATGGGAAAAGAGGGAATCTATACCCTATTGGATTATCACAACTGTATGAGACGACAAAAATCAAGGATGTTATCATCGCAGGCGATTATTATGTGGGTAATATTGTGAGTGAAAACTTCTTTGATGTTGTTTTAGCCAACGCTTTCACGCGTGCGATACAGCCTAAAAATCAACCTCTCTTCAGTGCTGAGTTTCAAGGTGGATTTCAAAATGGTGTTCCTCGATTACAGCCTACAACACATGACCTAAAAACACGTCTTACCATATCCAATGGCATGAATGCAATTAATTATTATATGTTCGTCGGTGGGGAAAATTATGAAGAGATAGGGCTCATATCAAGACGTCATGACTGGCAGTCAGCGATTGGTACCGATGGCACTTTACGACGTCATTATCATATCATTAAGCATCTTGTTGCTGTATCAAATGCATATGGAAAAGCTTTTGTAAAAGCGAAACTTAAAACGCAAACAACACTTGCTTTTGACCCTGATTATTATATGACCGAATTTAAAAATGATTTTACGAGACATCAAGCAAACACTTTACAAAATATGCGTCAAAACTATTTATACAACGGGATTGGTAAAAGTTTGGTGATGAATAATATTTCGTTTGATGCAGTTGATATGATAGGTGATTACCCCGACCCAAAAGCAAATCCGACACTCATCTGTTTTTCGACAGAATGGATGAGAGAAGATGCACAAGTGAAACTGGTAGATTATGTTAAAGAAGGCGGGAAGTTGTTCATCTTTCCCGAATTGCCAACGAAAGATTTATTAGATCGTCCATGTACAATTCTAAAAGATTATATTGGTGTAGCCATTGATCAAAAAGTTTATGGCAAGAGGGTGAATATCAATGGTCACGACTCGGTGAATTGCCATGCTGCTCAGATTTATGACGTCAACGAAGGATTTGCTACACTCGATTTAGATCATCAAAAGGTTACTGGATTTCATAAAAAAATTGATTTAGGCATTGTCTATGTTTTTGGTATGGCTATCAAGAGTGATTGGGATTATATTGATCAGTTGATGTATGAAATATTCCAAGAGATAGGCTTACGTTCTTCAGGTATTTCTGATGAATGGTTAAATGTTTCAATTCGTTCAGGTGAAGAGGGGGATTTTATCTTCATTCATAATTTTGAAGAATTCGAAAAAAGGTCAAAGATTTCCTTTTTAGGTTGTGATTTGTTTGATGGATATACTTTTACTATTCCAATGCGACAAGGGTTAATGTTACCCTATCGTTGGAAGATTACCGAAGATTTTACAGTTCAATACGCTACCGCAGAGGTCATATATAAAGATGTTCAAAGCGATACCATCTCGCTAACATTTAAAACCATTGTCTCTGGAGATATGATTCAATATGAAAGCGACTATATACCTGAGCCAAACCCAATGATTCGCATTTTATCAAACAAGCGAATTCAACTTTTGTCACAAGGCGATATAACAGTTGTTTGGCATTGCAAAGGAGTTAAGCATGGACATTAATCAAGTCATTGAAAAAGAGATTAAAGGTTGTTTTGACTATTTTTGGTATGAATCGAATCAAGATATCAAATCACCTGGATTTGGACTCACATTGGATTCTTCACGTAACTCTGCTATGGCATCAATTGCAGCTGTTGGTTTTGCATTAAGTGCGTATGTTATTGGCGTTGAAAGAAGTTTTATCACCTTTGAACAAGGGTATCAGAGAACATTGGGGACACTTCAAACGGTGATTAATAATGTTGATCAAAAGCATGGCTTTTACATACACTTTATCGATAAAGATACCGCCATTAATTATGGATTAAAAAAAGGTCGACCATCTGAGTATTCAACTATTGATACCGCGATACTCTTAATGGGAGCACTCAGCGCTTCAGAATATTTCAAAGGTGAGATCAAGACGTTGGTTGATAAAATGCTTGAGGAAACCGATTGGGCGTGGCTAATTCATCCAGATCAACCTGTTTTTCGGATGGCTCATCACCACATTTCAGAGCGCTATCCAACAGGTTGGAGTCAGGCAAAATGGGATCATTACGCAGAACAATTGATGATGTATTTTTTATACGCGGGTCAAAAGAAGACTTCAGCTGAAGATGCAAGAAGACTTTATTTCGGATTTGAAAGACATGTGGGTTCTTATAGAGGACCGAACTATGTTTACTGCTACACTAATGCACTTTTCATTCACCAATTTTCACATGCATTTATTGATTTTAAAACGTTCAAAGACCCCAAAGGATTTGATTGGTTTGAAAACTCTGTGATTGCGACAAAAGCAAACAGACAATGGTGCATTGACCAAACACATTTTAAAACATTTCAAAAAGGTTATTGGGGACTCACCGCCATGCACAATCAAAAAGGATATTTAGTTGTTGGTGGACCACCTTGGGGTTTTAGTCAGCTTGATTATAGACCTAGAATTGATGGAACTGTTGCGCCATATGCATCGCTCTCATCGATCATTTTCACACCTGATGAAACGAAAGCTATGCTTGAGTTGATGTCTCGTGATGAAAACATGTGGGGATCCTATGGTTTATACGATTCATTTCATTTTGAAGAGGAACCATGGTATTCAAAGACATACATTGGTATCGATAAAGGACCTACGATCATTATGCTTGATAATTATTTAAATCAAACCATACAAAGACTCGTTACAAACAGTGAATTTATCCAACGTGCAATCCAAAAACTTGGGTTCACATCAAATGATAAAAAATATACCCAATGGGAAGGTGGAGAAAAATGAGAATTTTATACATTGATATCGATACAATGCGTCCAGACCATTTAGGATGTTATGGTTACCCTAAAAAAACATCACCTAACATCGATAAACTCGCACACGATGGTATTGTTTTTGATAACTATTACACTTCTGATGCACCTTGTTTACCATCAAGAACGGCACTTTTTTCTGGCCAATTTGGTATTCATACCGGTGTCGTCAATCATGGAAACACGACATCACAACTCAAAATTGATCCTAGAAGAGATTTTAAACATCGCTTTGAAAGAGAAAGTTTATTTGGCATGTTGAGAACACATGGTTTTTACACAGCAGGAATCACCCCTTTTGCCTCAAGACATTCTGCTTGGTATTTTTATTGTGGGTTCAATGAGATACATGATACAGGTAAATTTGGTGATGAATCTGCACATGATATTTTACCGATTGCTGAAAAATGGTTGCAAGAAAAAGGTGAAAAAGATTCTTGGTATTTGCATGTCAATTTTTGGGATCCGCACACACCATATCGTGTACCTATGGATTATGAACATGCCATTGAAAAAGGTGACCTTCCCACTTGGTTGACACAGGAAGTCTTTGATGAACATCACAAAATGGCAGGACCGCATTGTGCACAAGAGATTGGAATGTATTCAGATTATGAAAATAAAGCTAAGTTTCCAAGACAAATGGGGCGCCTCGATTCCTTGAATGATGTTCAAGATCTTTATCATGGATATGATACAGGTATTAAGTATGCAGATGAAGCTGTCGGAAAATTGATCCAAATACTTAAAGAGAAGGGTATCTACGAAGATACGGCAATCATCATTTCAAGTGATCATGGTGAAACATTAGGAGAAATGGGCATTTATGCGGAACACGGACTCGCAGATCAAATGACATGTCGACTTCCCATGATTGTCAAATGGCCAGGGGGACTTAAGGGTAAAAGAGATTCCGGATTACACTACAATGTGGATTTGGTCCCAACCATCGCTGAGATGATAAAATACCCACATCAATCCAAACATTGGGATGGCAAGAGTTTTAAAGATACGGTGATGGAAGGAAAAGACACCTCTCATCCATTCGTGGTTTTATCACAAATGTCTCATGTTGCACAACGTAGTGTTCGTTTTGCAAACTATATATATATCAGAACTTACCATGATGGTTACCATTTCTTTCCAAAACACATGCTATTTGATTTAGAAAAAGATCCGTATGAGCAGTTTAATCTTGCAAGCAAGCGTCCAGAAATTGTATTGCAAGCAGAAAGCAAGTTATTCGCTTGGACCGATGAACAAATGATGAAAATGGAGTATAAAACGGATCCTCTATGGCAAGTGATTGAAGAAGGTGGACCATTTCACGCAAATGGGAATCTAAAACGATATTGTGAAACACACTTGGTCAAAACCAATCGGACAAAATATATTGAAGCTTATAAGAAGATTCATCCAAAAGAATTTAAATAAGGGGTTGAAATCATGAGAATTGCCTTACAACTTTATTCACTCAGAGATTACATTAAAACAGAAGAAGACATCAAAACGACTTTAGCACAAGTGAAACAAATCGGGTATGATGCTGTCCAACTTTCAGGGATTGGTCGCTTTACACAGGATAAAGTTGATATATTTTCTTCGGTTTGTAAAGAGTTAGGATTATCGATTGTAGCAACACATGTCGATTTTAATCAACTTAAAGAAGATTTTGATCAAATGGTCATTTTTCATAAACAACTCGGAACGAGTTATATTGGTATTGGTGCCATACCCGAACCATACGATCGGAGAAACTTGACACATTATCAGGATTTTGTGTTTGAGATGAACAAAATCGCGAAAAAGTTAATACCCCATCAACTTAAACTTATATATCATAATCATGCTTATGAATTTGCAAAAATCGGGACTTTTTTACCGATGGATATTATCATCCAAAACATGACGAAAAACAACCTCTCTTTAGAACCTGATCTGTACTGGCTTCAATTTGCTGGAATAAACCCTGTTGAATTTATTAAAAAATATAAGGATTCAATTGATGTTGTTCACATCAAAGATATGAAGATCAAACAGCACGATCAGTGGGTTTCTGTACCGCAATTCGCTTCAATAGGCGATGGAAATATGGACTATCCTCTCATTATTAACACCTTAAAAGCATGCAATATTCATTATGCAATTGTTGAACAAGATGATTTTTATGGTGAAGACCCACTTACTGAAATCGCCAATAGTTTAAGATTCATAAACAAGATTTAGTTAAACGTTTCACTTTGTATAATTGAGTATGCCTAAATCAAGCGAAAAAATATGCGAAATAATGATATTAATATTTGCTAAAACGCATACATTAACTATAGTTAAAGAATTAATAGTTATTGAAACGTTTAATAAAATAAAAAAAATCGTTGACAGCCTTATTCGTATTTGATAAAATCATGATATAAGAAAGCGATTACATTCGCTAAATAAAAAAGGAGAAATGGAAAAAATGAAGAAAGTCTTTATTTTAATTACGGTACTCTTCATGGCATTTGGCTTTGCAGCTTGTAAAGATGAGCCTACACCTACAGTTGAGCCAACAGATGCAGCACCGGTGATTTCAGGTATTGCTCCCGCGGTCATCAAAGTTGGGGAAAACTTTGATCCAGCTGCTGGTGTTACAGCAACCGATGCTGAAGATGGCGACTTAACAAGTAGCATTGCTATTTCAGGTACAGTCAACACGAATGCTCAAGGAACTTACACCATTACATATGTCGTTATTGATAGTGCTAATAACATTACGACACAAACCAGACAAGTTTCTGTTGTTGTTGGTGAAGCTCCACAGCTATGGGGTATTGGTGATATCACCGTAACTTATGGTCAAAACTTTAATCCACTTTTTGCTGTATCTGCAACCGATGCTGAAGATGGTGTTATAACAGCACACATCGTTGTTACAGGTACCGTGAATGTGAACGAAGTGGGTACTTATGTGTTAACTTATTCCATTACAGACAGCCAAGGCAACATGATTTCTAGAACACGTAATGTCACAGTAGCATACGGTGCGAAGACAGTTGTTTCCTTTGCATCATGGAATATGGGTACAGTTGAACAAAACAACCTTTTCAGAAGAAGAATTAAAGCGTTCAATGACCAAAGCGAAACCATTGAAGTTAGAATAGTTGAGTACACAGGCAATTACGATCAATTCTTAGCAGCGCAAGCAGCAGCTGGTACATTCCCAGATGTCTTCATGTCCGGTAATATTCCAAACCACATTACCATGGGTTATGCAGGCGACATCACATCGGTTGCATCAGCTGATCCAGAATGGAATAATCTTCCAGTTGCGTTAAGAAACGCTATCACTTACAGTGGAAAGATTTTCGCGGTTCCCGCAGCGCTTAACTATCTAGGCTATTATGCAAACTTAGACCTCATTGAAGAAACAGGTACATTAACAGATTTTACAACCATGGGTTATACTTATGCACAATGGATTCAAGCAATTGAAAATGCAACAGATACCACAAAACTTGATGGCACATCAACCGCAGGTTTAAATCATCCAGCAGATTTATTTAACTGGCTACCAGCGATTCTTGATGCACAAAGTGCAACACCACTTGGTATTGGTCATGCAGGTTTAGCGGGTAGTGAATTCTTATATAACAGCCAACCAGTCAAAGACGCTTTAGCAGCAGCTGGTAGCATTATGTTAAATGGTTGGGCTTCAGAATCATTTGATAACACTGATCCAGATGGCGATGGTCCTCTTGTATCACCACGTGTTGCAAGATTTGGTACAAATCACTGGGTAGCATTTAACAATGGTCAATTAGCATTCCAATGGGATGGTACATGGAGTGCCACAGCAAGAGCTACAGCTGCAACTGCAGCAGGATTTGATGTTCAATTTATTGGTGTTCCAGGGAACAAAGTGGTTGGTGTTTCTGACTTCTATGGTATTTCTAAGACAACGAAGAACTTAGCTGCAGCATATGAAGTTGCTAAATGGATGACATTTGGTACTGATGGTATTAATTCAATGTTTGATATCATTGAAAATACAGTTCCAGATACAGCAGCAGGTGAAGTTGCACTTGGTATTTCAGGTCTTCCAATCAGCACAAACCAAACAATCATCGACAAATGGTTTACAAATTATCCAGTTCATGGCGTTAAAGAAATTTTTGAAGCAGCAGCAGCTGGTACCGTACAAGTTCTTGTTGAAGGTAACAAGTTCGTTCCAGGCTTTACTGTAGCTAGATTTACATATAATACCGGTATTGATGCAACTATTTCAAGACCAAACAATGCTCCAGGTTCTACCTTATCCATTGGCGATCTCTTATGGGATGCACAATTCGGTAAGATTGTTTATGCAGATTACATGACACAACAATTACAAAACTTAATTAACTACGAATTTATCAAAGCTCAAATTGCGCTAGACCAGGCAATCAATAGCTAACTCACTTTGGGGGATGAATATGACAGCAAATAAACTATTATTGAAAAGAATCATATGGATGACATGTGGTTCCATCTTAAGTGCATTTGCTCTACTATTCATATTATCGAAATTTATCAATGTAGATGTAGATAGTATGGGGGGGGACACTGTTCACCCCCCATATCCTTTTATTCAAGATGCTGATCTCCTCGGATTTCGACAACATTTCTCACTCGAGGAACTAGAACAAACGCAGGGTAATATACCTCTCGTTGATGATGATAAAGGATATGGCAGTAGAGTAATCGATTGGCATAGTGATGTCCAAGATGTGATTGAGTTTAACATCGAAGTCGACACAGCGGGTGACTACTTTTTTGCTGTTGATTATTTGTCAGATGGAACATCGGTTAAGCCAAATGAAATCTCAGTTGAAGTTAATGGAATTCTGAATGACTATGCATCAAACATCCGCTTGCTTACAAAATGGGCGCTTGCGAATAATGAAATTCAATTTGATAGTTACAAAAATCAGATCTACGATCAACACCTCCCTGTCTCAATTTGGAATAGGGTCTTTTTACGTGACCAATTGTTTCTCTTCGATCGTCCAGTCATTTTTTTCTTAAACGAGGGTGTTAACACCATTAAGCTGATTAAGGAACAAGGCGAGTTTTTCTTGGGTGATTTAAGAATATATGATGCACATGCTCAAAGAGATTACGAAGATTACAGGAATCTCCAACAAGCTACGCTAACTCAAGACCAACTCATCGTTTTAGAAGCAGAAAATTATACATTCAAAAACAATGTTTCCATGATACCTGAAACAGATAAAACACCATCAGTCTCTCCGTTTTCAACACAAAAAAATTACCTGAATATCATGGGGTATACATTCTCGAAAATTGGACATCGACTGACCTATTATTTTAACGTTGAAGAAAGTGGTTATTACAATATAACCTTAAAATACAAAAATGCATTTTATGACAATCGGGATGTGTATCGTAACATTTATGTCAATGGTGCGATACCATTTGATGAACTGCATGCTTACACGTTCGGATATACATCGGATTGGAAAAATGAGACACTCGGATCTAAGGATGGTTTCTTCCATCTTTATTTAGAAAAAGGTATCAATTCTATTGACTTGGAAGTTGATGCAAGTCTCTACGATGATCATTACATGACGGTTCAACGGATCATTGATGAAATTAGTGATTACGGAATTAAACTAAAAAAACTCACCGGTGGTGAAACCGACGAGAATCGTGAATGGAATATTGGTGCCTTTATCCCAGAAACACAATCGCTTTTTGATGGATGGTATCAAGATCTTAGTGCCGTATATGAAGCTGTGAGTAAAATGTCAACTGTAGATAGAAAATCAACAGAGATTCAAAAACAGCTTGAATTAGGGCTAAGTAAATTGCATACACTAAGACGTGATATCAATAAAATTCCGCACCGTCTAAATTTATTGTCTGTAGGATCAAACTCATTATCACAAATTCTAGCCTTAATTAATCAACAAATGATTAACCAACCCATGGCAGTTGATAAGATTTATATCCATTCAAGCAATGTAAAGTTACCTAAAGAAAAAGTATTCTTCCTTAAGGAATGGATTGCAGGTATTAAAACATACCAAGCTGCGAGTAATTTTCAAACAACACAAGATTACGACATTGAAGTTTGGGTGAACCGCTCAAGATACTATATTTCCATGATGCAACAAATGACAGATGCAACGTTTACCAAAGAAACAGGCATACGCGTCAAATATGCAGTAATGCCCAATGAGCAAAAACTCATCTTAGCAAATGCAGCAAATACGCAACCTGATATGGCACTTGGTGTTTCAGCGTGGTTACCATATGAATTAGGTTTACGTGGTGCAGCAGCAAATATGCGTGAGTTTGAAGATTTCAATCAAGTCATCGCACAATTTATGCCGGGTTCTTTTTTAAACATGATTCACGATGGAAAAGTATTCGGTTTACCAGAGACTCAAGATTTTACGGTAACGTTTTATCGTGAAGATGTGATGAACGCACTTCAGATTGACGTGCCAAATACATACCAAGATATGATCTCCATTTTACCAACGCTTCAACGCTATGGTATGAATTTCTATCTACCACTTTCACAAGATAGTGCACTCAAAGGTTTCAATGCAACAGCACCTTTTGTCTATCAACATGGCAGTGAACTATATTCAACCGATGGTTTTAATGTTTTAATTGACACACCGAATGCCCTCAAAGGCATTAATACCATGGTTGATCTGTATACGTTGTACAGCTTACCCTTGCAGGTGCCTAATTTCTACAATAGTTTTAGAGAATCACTAATCCCAATAGGTGTCAGTAGTTTTAACACTTATGTTCAATTAACATTTGCTGCTCCTGAAATTTCAAACAAATGGCAAATTGCATTAGCTCCAGGTGTTGATGATGGCAATGGAAATATTAGAAGAGACCACACCGGTGCAGCTCAGGCGAGTGTTATTTTCGAAAAAAGCGAAAAAAAGACAGAAGCTTGGAAACTCTTAAGCTGGTGGATGAGCACAGAAACGCAATCATGGTTCATCCATAATTTACTTGTCACATATGGCGATGGTTTCTTATGGAATTCAGCAAATGTCGAAGCGTTTAAGACTTTACCCATTCCTGAAGAACATATTCAAATTATCTTAGAACAATGGGAACATCTTCATGAAGTACCTAAAGTACCTGGTGGTTATAAACTAGAACGCGAGTTATCAAATATATGGAATAGAGTTGTCTTTGACGGGATAGATGTTAGAAGTGCTGTTGATGATGCACGTATTTTGATTCAACGTGAATTAGTTAGAAAGTACCAGGAGTTTGGTTACATTGATCAAAACGGACAAATCATTAAGCCATATATCATTATTACCAAAGAAGATGTCGCTTCATGGATTGAGGAGGGTTGATGCCGATGAAAGCACTAGGTATAAAATTGGTTCAATTCTTTAAACCGATGTTTCAGTTTATGAGTAAAGGTGAAACAAAGGTCGTTGAATTTCTTGAGAAAAAAAATAGAACTACCGTTCTTTTTCTTGCACCTTATGTGTTGATGTTTGTTGTTTTTATTGTTATTCCAGTTGGACTTGCTTTTGCTTTATCGTTCACTTATTTTAATGGTATTCAAGCACCAAGATTTAATGGAATCAATAATTACTTGTACATTTTAACCGAAGATGAAATTTTCATGAAGACGATTCTACCCAATACATTGCTTTTTAGTTTTATCGTAGGACCTGGTGGTTATATCTTAAGTTTCATGCTTGCTTGGATATTGTCACAAATAACACCTAAAATGCGAACTTTTCTCGCACTAATCATTTATTCCCCATCGATGACTGCAGGTGTTGCGATTGCAGTGGTCTGGAAAATTATCTTTAGTGGAAACGAACAAGGTATTACCAACTCTCTGTTACTACGGATGAGCTTAATTAATGAACCACTCCAGTTTTTGCAAAATCCAGATTACTTAATGCCGATTATGATTTTGGTAAGTATTTGGAGTTCAATGGGTGTCGGTTTTCTTGCCATCTTGGCAGGACTTTTAAATGTGAATAAAGATCTTTATGAAGCTGCATACATTGATGGACTTCGCAATCGTTTTCAAGAAATTTTTTATATTACGATTCCTTCAATCAAAAAACAAATGATGTTTTCTGCAGTCATGTCGATAGTTGGAACTTTCTCTGCTGGAGCGATTGGTGTTGCACTCTCTGGAGCTAATCCCACACCTCAAAATTCTGGACAAATGGTGATCAATCATATTGAAGACTACGGGATTTTAAGATCCGAAATGGGTGTTGCTGCTGCTTTGTCTGTGTTGTTACTATTGCTTATTTTAGCGTTCAGTAAATTCTTCCAGAAGATACTGAAAGAAGATGATTAAGGGAGGTAAGAAAAATGACAGGAATTAACTTTAATCCACAGACTTTTCATAAGTCACAGATTAAATTCTATCTGATTTTACTACCTTTTACTTTGTTTATGGCGATGCCTATTGTTTATATTTTTTCAACAGCATTTAAACCTATTTATGAACTTTTCGCTTTCCCACCACGTTTTTTGGTACAACAACCAACACTGAAGAATTTCAAAGATTTATTCGTATTCGTTGGTTATGGTTTGCCAGTCATGAAGTTTATTGTTAACTCGTTAATAGTCACATTGTTGGTTGTTTTTTCAAGTGTCTTATTTTCTTCAATGGCGGGCTATATTTTGTCTAAGAAAAACTTTAAAGGGAGAAAGTTGTTATTTGAAATAAATAAATTAGCACTTATGTTTGTGCCTATTGCGGTTACCATTCCTAGATTTTTAGTCATCTCAAACATTGGAATTATTGATACAATGTTTGCGCATGTACTTCCTATGATAGCGATACCCGTGGGATTGTTTTTAGTGAAACAGTTTATCGATCAAATTCCTAACGAACTTATTGAAGCAGCAAAGGTTGATGGTGCAGGAGATTTTTATATCTATACAAAAATCATTGTCCCACTATCTATGCCTGCGATTGCAACCATAGCCATTTTGAGTTTTCAAGCAACGTGGAATAATACAGAAACGTCAACGTTATTTGTCAATGATGAAATTAAGCAAACTTTTGCATTTTACATGGCAACGTTGACCAACATTTCAAATAGTGTTGCTGCTGCAGGTATTGGAGCTGCTGCGACATTAATTATGTTTTTACCTAATTTAATCATCTTTATCATTATGCAAAGTCGTGTGATGAGCACGATGTCGCATTCTGGATTGAAGTAGGTGAGCAAGATGAAGATCATCAAGAAATTAACATTGCTATGTATCGTCCTAAGTTTCTTTATGTTTAGTTTTCCTGTGAATGCTGAAACGGATATATCAATCATTCCATATGGCACATATACCATAGGTTTTGATGGAAATTTGGTTCGTACGGCGAATGCATATGAAGGCACATTTGTATTAAATGAGGGTTTTTTGAATCCTGAAGACATTTTTATCGAGGGTGATCAGGTTTATGTTGCGGATAAAGGACGTTCACGCATCTTTATCTATAACATTGAAACCAGGGCAAAGACAGTTGTAACGCATCCAAGTCTTGTTTCACCCACAGGTATCTTTGTGACCCAAAATAAACACTTATATGTGGCAGATTCAAATCGCAATGTGATCTTAGTCTTTGATGAAACGTATGCACTCATTAACGAATTTGGTAAACCTACGGAGCCATTGTTTGGTTCTGAATCTATTTTTGAACCACGAAAGATTGTTGTTGATCCAAGAGGAAATCTTTATGTGGTAGGAGAAGCCGGTATTAACGGTATCATCCAACTCGATAACGAAGGACACTTTATTAACTATTTTGGTGTTAATAAGGTCAATATTACGCTCGAATTATTATTTAAGAGAGCTCTCATGAGTAAAGAACAAAAAGAAATGTTTGCCTCACTAACACCCAAATCAACAACGAATTTGACTATTGATGAAAAAGGATTAGTCTATACGGTCATCAAAAATGAATATGTCACACCTCTCAAAAAACTTAACATTGAAGGAAACAACATCTTGACAGGAAATACCGTTATTGATCCAGCATATGTCGATATTACAACAGACAAGTTCGGTAATATCTATACCGTTAGCCAAGATCCACAAACAAGAGGTGTCGTTGGTGTGCATGATTCTTTTGGCAATCTGCTGTTTAAATTTGGTCGCCAAGAACTTAATAGTTTAAGAGTTGGCGAATTTGCTGGTGCAACAGGGATTGCTGTTGATAAATATGGCGACATTTGGGTACTTGATGGTGTTGGTAACAACATCCAAGTATTTTCAAAAACTGAATTTGCAAGTTCAGTTTTAACTGGAATAGAATTGTATCGCATCGGTGAATATGATGAAAGTGCAGCATATTTTCAAGAGATTATTCGACAAAACAGTTTATTTGCTCTTGCTCATTCACGTCTGGGAAAATATTATGAACGCAATGAAGATTTTGAAAACGCGTTACTAAGTTATAGAATCGCGAACAATAAAGAAGGTTATTCGATTGCATACTGGGAAGTCAGAGATGCTTGGATCAATCAAAACATTGTTTGGATTTTTATATCATTCATGGTGATTGTTATCGCTTCAAAAGTGTTTAAACGCACCCCCTATTATGCTTCTTATCAAGGGTTCAAACAAGACACATGGGTAAAAATAAGCGAAAAAGAAACCGTCAAAGAAGTCAAGTTAATGCTTAATATCATCAAACACCCCATGGATACGGTTTATTTCATCAAATTCAAACAGAAAATACGAATAAGAACAGCTTTTGTCATGTATATCATCTTTGTTTTGATGAATATTTTGAGTGACTATTACATCAAGGGATACCTCTTTAGATCAAACGTCAATGACATGGTATTCTTCTTTGAAGTATTAAAATGGTCCGTACCACTCCTTTTATTTGGTATTGGCAACTATTTGGTTTCTACATTGCAAAATGGAGAAGCTTTCTATCGGGATATTTTTATTGGTGTTATTGTAGCTTTTATGCCTATGTTTTTGTTTAAAATCCCACTGGATATCTTGAGTAATTTTTTAACGTATAACGAGGCATTTCTTTATAATTTTGGATACATGATCATGATTGGTTGGTCTGTAATCTTGACGTTGCTTATGCTCATGGAGTTGAATAATTTTAAGATTCGTGAATTAGTCTTGAATATTCTACTCACATTCTTCACGATGATTATTATGATCGTTTTATACCTCATTATTAGTATTTTATCAAGACAAATGTTTGATTTCATTATCAGTATAGTAAAGGAGTTGTTGATGTTATGAAAAAGATCGTTTTCATTTTACTTCTAAGTTTAGGACTCCTCTATGCCATTGAATTGAGCGCTTTAGATGAAGACAATGAATTTGAAATTCCAGCAAGCGTTTCGACCACACTTATCGATTCGAATCTCTTTACGCGTGTTGAAGATTTAGAGGTCTATCATCAACCGACCGTTGATTTAACAGATTTTGTTGCATTGCAAGAAAATGAGAAATTCAAGCTTTATGTTAATCCTAATGGGTTATCTCTTCGTATACTTAACAAAGAAACAGGCTATTATTGGTCAAGCGATGTGGTTAACATTTCAGACTACCAGCTGACTGGTGCATGGATTAGACGCATCAATTCAGCAATGACCATTGATTACTTGAATGAGTCGAATATCACTGTAACATCATCAATGATTCAAAGACGAAGCAATGAAAATGCAGTGACCAGCTTTGAAATTGTTGGCGATGAAGTTTTGTTTCACGTTGATTTTGTCATTGAGAAGATCAAACTTGATTACACCGTTAAGTTGACTGAAAAAGGGTTTGATATCAAGGTCATCCGGGATTCTATTGAAGAATATGGACCTAACCGCTTACTAAAATTATATCTTTACGAATTTTTTGGTACAGCATATGCCGATGACATTCCTGGATATTATTTTTTACCATCTGGAAATGGAGCGTTGATTCGTTTTAGAGCAGCTTCAGCAATCTCTAATGTCTATCGTGCCCGTTTTTATGGCGCAGATAAATATCGTGTAGGTGTTTCTTCAGAAACATTATTAAATTATCCAGTTTACGGAACGGTACATGGTGTTAATCAAAATGGACTCTTTGTTGAGGTAAAACAAGGCGCAGAATATGCAGAATATGTGTATACACCACCGACGTATCAAACGGCATTTCATAGCCAAAGTGCATTGTTTTTAATGCGCGAAAATCATGTTCAACCTTTATCTTCTACAGAAAACATCACTATTTATGAACAACAGATCAAAGCCTTTGACCCTGAACTATCATTTACAATTTTGCATGGTGAAGAGGCAAACTATATTGGCTTTGCGAAAACATTCAAACAGACATTGATTGAAAGGGGAATTCTAGAAGAACAGTATAAAGCAGAGCATGTGGGTGTGCACGTCGATGTTTTAATGAAAGAATACGAGAAAGGATTATTGTTCAAAAAGAATTTTGTCATGACGAGTTTTGGGGATTTGCGAAACATAAATGATACATTAAACTTAAACGGTGTCGAAAATATACATTATACATTACGTGGTTATAATCGAGGTGGCTATAGCGATCGAAGTTATAAGAACTATAACCTTGATCGTAGTTTGGGTTCACCTGATCTTGTGGATGATTTAGATATTGCCTATTATTACGATCCTACAATCATGCTTTCTTATCAAAATCGCACACCTTCTGAAGCACTTAAAATGATTAATCGTAGACAATATGTGATTTCTCGTAATCGAGGGGAATATTACGAGTACTTAGTGGACATCAATGTCATGAAAGATGCGTTCCCCAAAGCCTATGATACACTTATAAAAAGAGGTGGTATCGCACTGGATGGCTTATCGAATGAACTTAACTCTAATCAAACAATGACACGTTATGATGTCATGGGTGTTTATGATGAGATATTTACAGAACGCATGCCAATGTATCGTCCAGATTTTTACAATTTATCACATGCATCGATGATTTACATGAGTCTCATTTATCATAACCGATCTCGTTTCTTTACGGATAGCGTCCCCTTTGAGCAAATCCTATTGAGTGGTTATATGGAACTATACTCGCAATTTTTGAATTTTTCACCCAATATTCATGTGGATGTCTTAAAAGTAATAGAATATGGCATGAACCCAGCATTTTTCATCACATACCGACCTTCACACTTGCTCTCGCGATCAATTTCTAGAGATCTTTATGCAACGTATTATGGTAATTTAGATGAATACATGGTTGAAACATATCAAAAAGTTAACAATGCTTTAAAGCTTGTTATGGGTCATGAAATTGTATGGAGAGAAGTGCTAGCCATGGGGGTTGTACGCGTTGATTACGCCAATGGTGTAAGTATTTACGTCAACTACACCAGCCAAACAGTTACAAAAGAAGGCGTGGTAATCAACCCACTCGACTATACGGTTAAGGGGTGATCATGATGAAAAAGAAATGGAGATTGTCCTTCAAACAGCGAGAAAGCTTCCTAGGCTATATGTTTATCAGTTTATGGATTGTTGGATTTTTTGTCTTCACATTTTACCCCATTGTCTACTCATTTTATTTGAGTTTAAACCACGTGACCATTCCAACCACAGGCATTAATTTGCGATACATTGGTTTTGCTAACTTCCAACATGCTTTTGCCATTGATCGTGTCATGATTTTAGAGCTTGGAACATTTATACAAGATGCAGTGATGATGATGGTCATCATCAACGTTTTCGCGATGATTTTCGCGATGATTCTTAACATGGATATTAAGTTGAAGGGGTTCTTTAGAACGATTTTCTTCCTACCTGTGGTCATCGTATCTGGCCCAGTGATGCAAGAACTGTTGAACAATAATGCGATTGTTTTACCAGGAATTACAAACTTTCAACTGATTCATGTATTTTCATCAATTTTTGGTGAATCGTTTGGCGAACTTATTATTAAGATATTCAATAATTTAATCAGCATGTTTTGGTTCTCTGGCGTTCAAATCATTGTGTATCTCGTGATGCTACAAAAAATGAACAAAGAAGTTTATGAAGCTTCTGAAATTGATGGTGCAAGTCCTTGGGAACAGTTTTGGAAGGTGACACTACCCTTTATGAAGCCAATTATCATGATAAATATGATCTATACACTCGTCATGCTGGCTGGATTTTCGAATAATAAAATCATCATCATTATTAAAAACTACATGTTACAGACCGGAGATGTAGGCAAAGGATTTGGATTTAGCGCAGCGTTGTCATGGATTTACTTTGTGGTCATTTCTTTAATTGTTGTTCTTGTTTTTGTACTCTTCAGTATAGGAAGAAAAAATGTTAAATACATTCGAAATACAGAACATTTTTATCTTGATTTAACAAGATATACCGAAAAAGATACGTTTTTCAATAAAAACGCAACCGTTAAACGTGTGAGAAAAAGATTGATGGGCAGAAAAGGCACCGATGGTTGGGTTTTTAGAGTGCTCATCTACTTGCTGATTGCTTCAGTAGCATTCACGTTCTTATACCCTTTCATTTACTTAGCATTGACATCACTTCAGTCACCTGAGGATGTTATCGATGCGACCGTCGGATTGGTACCAAGAACTCTCTATTTCGAAAACTACATCAAAGCATTTAAGACGATTGGGTTCTTTAGTGCTTTGGAAGGAAGTATTCGTATATCTTTGTTACCAGCTTTAGCACAAGTGTTTAGTACAGCACTCACAGGTTATGGTTTAGCAAGATTTGATTTCAAATTTAAAAAAATTATTATTGTTATTATTTTGATTACTTTTATTGTTCCAGCACCAGTATTGATGATTCCAACTTATTTGATGTATCGCGATTTAGGAATTTTGGGAAATATAGGAGCTTTTATTTACCCAGCTTTGTTTGGTCAAGGTATGAAAAGTACGATTTTTATCATGATTTTTTATCAGTTTTTTAATACAATACCCAAAGTCTTAGATGAAGCTGCCCGCGTTGATGGTGCAGGTCCGATACGTGTCTTTTTAAGAGTAACCTTACCACTGGCGATACCAGCGGTTGTGGTTGTATTCTTATTCAGCTTTGTTTGGTACTGGAATGAAACATATTTAACGGGACTATATATAGATGGTGCAAAGACGTTGCCATTACAGCTCAGTCGATTTGCAGCTTCATTTAGGGAACAATTTGGAAATGTTGATCCCAATGCTGAGGATTTCGTTGATCGCATTAATGAAGCCATTTATATGGCTGGAACATTGATCAGTATTTTGCCACTATTGTTGATGTATTTTGGGTTACAAAAATGGTTTGTTGAAAGTGTCGACAGATCTGGAATAACAGGAGAATAACATGAAGAAATTAATGATAGCTTTATTGCTGGTATTCGTACTCATTGGATGTCAGAAGAATGAACCAACTGAAACAGAAGAACCCACACGCGTATATGACGCTGCTGAACTTGTACTTCTTGAAGAAATGGAAAAAAGTTTTATGTTTTTCTATGAACAAGCAAACACGGATGAACTATCAGGTGGTTATGGATTGATCAATGATCGATACAATTCAAATGCGACTTTATCATCAATAGCGAGTGTAGGTTTTGGACTTGCTGGTCTACCCGTTGGCATTACATATGACTGGATTACATATGATCAAGGGTATGAACGAGCATCGAAAACACTGGATACTTTTTTACAGCTGGAACATTATCATGGTTTCTTTTATCATTTCTTAAATAAACAAACAGGTGCTCGTGCTGGCTTAAGTGAGGTTAGCATCATTGACACAGCTCTCTTCATTGCTGGAGCCATCACTGCAGGCGAATACTTTGGAGGCGAAGTTCATACGAAGGCAATGCAATTGTATGAGCAAATTGATTGGACATGGTATTTAGATTCAAACCAACAGTTTTTTATGGGTTATCGTCCGGAAAGTGGTTTTTCTGGACACTGGGATTTTTATGGTGAACAACTCCTCTTATATGTCTTAGGAGCAGGAGCACCTAATCCACAATATCGAACCAATAAAACAGTGTATCAATCATTTATAAGAAGAACTGCGAGTTATGGTGGAGAACCATTCATCTCAAGCTGGTTTGGTAGCTTATTTACCTATCAATACTCACATGCATTTATTGATTTTAGAAATACAGAAGACGAATTTGGTGTCAATTGGTTTGAAAATAGTGTTCATGCAACGTTGGCAAATCGTACGTATGCGATTGACATGAATCCTGTTTATCAAACATTCACAGCAAACTCATGGGGAATGACAGCCTCTGATGGTCCAAAAGGATATAGTGGATATTATGGATCAAAACCATCAGGATTTACGGATGATGCACATCGTAATGATGGAACTATTGCTCCAAGTGGCGCACTTGGAAGCATTGTGTTTACACCTGATTTGGTAAAAAATGCAGCACTTTACTTTGAAACGATCGGGGGACTTAAAGGGGTCTACGGTTATAAAGATGCCTATAATTTTGAAAACAATCAAACATGGATTGCACAAGACGTCATTGGGATAAATAAAGGTATTACTATGGTGATGATTGCTAATTATTTTGACAACATCGTTTGGGAATACTTTATGAAGAACACGCATGTTCAGTCAGGTTTAGAAGTCATTGGTATTCGCCCAATTCAAGAATAATATTAATCATCTAGAAGGAGTAAAACATGTCTAAAAAAACCGCATTAAGCGATCAAAAAAAAGCAATCTTTATCCAAGACTTGTTAAGCAAAATGACCATTGAAGAAAAAGTAGGGCAACTATACCAAACTGCAATTATGGGCGAGTTTGATTATGGACCAGCATTTGAGAAAAACAATGTGTCAGTTTTGATAAAAGAAGGAAAACTCGGTTCGATGATTGGACCTTATGACAACAATGTATCAGCGAAACTCCAAAAAATTGCTGTTGAACAATCACGTTTGGGAATTCCACTCATGTTTTGTAATGACATTATTCATGGTTGCCGTATTGGGTTTCCAGTAAATATTGCCATGGCAGGAAGTTTTCATGCTGAACTTGTGAAACAATCAGCAGAGGTGATTGCTTTTGAATCAAGTCACAGTGGTACACATGTGACATACGCTCCAATGCTTGATATTGTGAGAGATCCACGATGGGGTCGCGTGGTTGAAAGCCCAGGTGAAGATCCATATCTGGCTTCAGTCATGGCAGAGGCTTGGGTTAAAGGATTCCAAGGTGAAGATCCATCAGATGGTAAGCACGTGGGTGCTTGTGCCAAACATTTTGTGGCTTATGGTGCTGCTGAGGCTGGAAGAGAATACAACACCGTAGATATCAGTGAAAGAAGTTTAAGAAACATTTATTTAAAGCCATTTGATAAAGCGGTAAAATCAGGCGTTAAGATGGTTATGTCAGCATTCAATGTCTATGATGGTATACCGATAACAGCTAACAAATGGTTGTTAGATGATGTACTTAGGAAAGAAATGGGATTTAATTCAGTGATTGTTTCAGACTACACTTCAACAGAGGAAATACTAAATCATAAGATTGCAAAGAGTAAAGAAGAAGTTGCTATCAAATGTTTAGATGCAACACTTGACATTGAACTGATCGCAACCTCCTATCTCAAGCATTTACCCGCATTAGCTCTAGAGAATGCGGATATCATGAAACAGATAAATGCATCGTGTGAACGTGTGCTTCTTCTGAAGTATGAGTTGGGATTATTTGATCATCCTTACAACAACATCCATGATGATTTTGAGCGTTATTTTATGTTACCTGAAAACCGCAAAGTTGCATTAAAAATGGCAGAAGAATCGGTTGTCTTACTTGAAAATAAAGAGCATGCTTTGCCCATCAAAGAAACAGACAAAATCGCTTTAATAGGCCCTTTTAGTACCACTAACCGTTTGGTTGGACCATGGGGTGGCAAAGCTAGAAATGAAGACTGTGTGACTGTATACGAAGGGTTGTCAAACGTTTTTAAAGATGTAGTGGTTGCTGAAGGATCAACATTAAAAGAAACAAACACAGTATGGTTAAATGAAGCTTTAGAGATTGCATCTAAATCTGATGTGATTATTTTGGCTTTAGGTGAAGACCAATATGATGCTGGCGAGGCAAATAGTAAGACAAACATTAGTTTATCTGATGCACAACTTGAACTGGTAAAAACACTGCACCAACTCAATAAAAAAATGATTGCAATCATATTTTCTGGTAGACCGCTGATTCTTACACCGCTCATTCCTTATGTGGATGGTTTACTTTATGCATGGTTTTTGGGTACCGAAACAGGACATGCGATAGCAAACTTATTACGTGGGTTTGCTAATCCCTCTGCGCGATTGGCAATGACATTCCCAAGGCACCAAGGTCAAATTCCTTTGTACTATAATCACATGAATACCGGAAGACCACATGATCCTGTGCATCATCCCAAAAATCATTACACATCGCGATATATTGATTCTCCAAATCAGCCACTCTATCCTTTTGGATATGGTTTGAGTTATAGTTGGTTTACATATTCAAATGTCACTTTAAAACATGAACAAACCATGCAACAAAAAATAACGGTACAATTCAATTTGACCAACAATACTGAACATGCGGGTTATGAAGTTGTTCAACTATACATCGAAGCGGATTATTTTAGTGTGACGCGACCCGTAAACGAATTGAAACAATTTAAAAAAGTATGGCTTAATGCACATGAAACGAAGACAGTTGAACTTGTGTTAACCGAGGAAGACTTCAAGTCCTATGGTTTTCCAATGGATTTCCAACATGAATCAGCAAGCTATCAAGTCAAACTTTGTCAAAACGCTGAAAAGGTGATGTTTGTTCAAAGAATTCATTTGAAAGAAGAGGTGTAATATATGCGTGTAAAAACACAATGCCACGTCATCCCCGTAGGTGAAGGGAAACTTAAATTTCAACTTTTGGAATCATCATTGATACACCTTATTTCGTATGAACGAAAAATGATCAATCAACTGCGTATGACGAATGCTGATGATATGTTAGCAAACATTTATTTACGCATTAAAAAGTCTGATGGTTATGTTTGGAAAAAGGTTATTGGCGAGTCTAGTTGTCGTTATAATGAAAGTCAAATTGAGTACGTTGGACAGTTTCAACAACTGCAATATCGCGTTTTAGTGGATGTTAAAGATACCATGTGGTTTTTAAATGTCTTTGTTAAAGGTGATGAAAAAGACGACATTGACGTCTTTTACCTTCAAGACATCGGGATTAAAGATGCAGGTGCTATTCGAAACAATGAGGCATACAATTCGCAATACATCGATCATAAAGTATTTAAACATGGTTCTTCGCACGTTATTTGTTCACTTCAAAATGGCGGACAGAAAGAATATCTGCAAATAGGAGCACTGACACCAACAAAAGGATATGCAACAGATGGGTATCAATTTTTTGGATTATCTTACAAGGCAACCAATGTGCCTGAAGCGATGATGATGGCATCTTTACCCAATCAGATTTATCAATATGAGTTTGCTTGTGCTGCTTTGCAAAGTGAACCATTTAAGGTCAATCGTCATGAAGAACATCACATCACTTTTTACGGCCTTTTTGTTGAACATCATCCTTCAGCCATTCATGAACTTGAATATCAAGCACTTATTCAAGACATGTATCAACGTCTTGAACCAGAGCCAAAAGCGATGTTGCCTATAAATAACGACCAGTCTATTTACAGATTAAACCATCTTTTGACAAGCAAACCCTTCACACAAGATCAAATTTTTGCGTTTTATCCAGAAAGATATTTTGAAGAATACAAAGATGGGGTATTACTTTCTTTTTTCACCAAGAATCATGAACATGTCGTTTTGCAAGAAAAAGAATTTTTTACCGAAAGAACCCACGGCCATATCATTTTAAATGGGAAGAATCATACCATTAGAGAAGCAGTCTTGGCATCGACCTCTTTTATCTTTGGTGTTTTTAATTCTCAAATTGTCTTAGGTAATACTTCATTTAGCAAACTTGTAAGTAATACACGAAATGGTTTAAATGTTCAAAGAGTTAACGGACAACGCATTTTGATCAAACGAGACCAAACATATGAGCTTTTGGGCCTACCTGCAGTATATGAGATGGGTTTTAATTACGCCAAATGGCTTTATCAAATCGACGATGACATCATCGAAGTGAGATCATATACCCTCATGGATACGGAAGAGATGAATTTAGAAATCGTCTCTCATCGTCAAAAATCTTATGAATGGATGATTCTTTCACAAATTGTCATGGGTCCAGATGAACTTTCAAACGATTACGATATGACATGGCATAAAGACCGTGTTGTCATAAAAGCAGTTCCTGAATCCTTTATCAGCACACAATACCCCCATATAACATATAGCATCTCAATCATCGAAGGAAACATAACGGAAAAGGATGATAATCAGCCTATATTTACGGATCAAGCCTTACTTCCATTCTATCTCCATGGTTCAGTCATCAAACTAAACGTCAAAGGAAGTTTAGAAGAACTAAGTACCCCACTTGTTTCTAATTTTGAACTTGAGTCTCAAAAGTTTCGATCATATTATCGTGATCTCATCAATGGTTATAAGTTAAACATCTCTACAGATAACCCTCATTATACTGAAGTTTCAAAACTGAACCCCACGATGTATTGGTATACGCACAATGCGCTCATTCATTTTGCCTCACCTCACGGACTTGAGCAGTTCGGTGGTGCTGCATGGGGGACGCGTGATGTGTGCCAAGGACCTTTCGAATATTTTCTTTCATTAGGCAAATATCAAGAAGCAAGAGCGATCCTTACGTCAGTGTTTTCACACCAATTTGAACAAAATGGGGATTGGCCACAATGGTTTATGTTTGATAAGTTTTTCAAAATACAGGCAAAAGAATCACATGGTGATATTATTGTTTGGCCATTGAGAAGTGTCGCACTATACTTAAAGGCATCGCAAGATTTCTCTATCTTAAATGAAAAAATACCATACACTGATTTATCCACATCCTTATTAACAAATTCTGATTCATTGCTGTCACATATGCTAAAAGCCATTGAACATATCAAGGCGAATTATATTCCTAACACATCCTTGAGCAGTTATGGGGATGGTGATTGGGATGATACTTTGCAACCTGCAAATAGCACACTTCGCAAACAGATGATTAGTGGATGGACAACGGCATTGACTTTTGAGACATTTTCGATGTTGGCTGAAGTGTTACAACAGGTTGAACCTGAAATCGCTAGAGATTTGTCTTTCCAAGCTGAACAAACAAAGAAAGATTACATGAATTATATCGTCAAAGATGACATACCTGCTGGATTTCTATATGTCGGAGAAAACCATGAAATAAGATACATCATCCATCCTCAAGATAAAGAAACACACATGACTTATCGCTTACTGCCTATGAATAGAGGTATTATTTCTGAATTGTTTGATCAACCGTTAGCAAATCACCTCTATGAAACGATAAAAAAGCATCTTTACCATCCCGATGGTGTTAGATTGATGAATACAACAGTGCCTTACAAAGGTGGCGAGAATACGTATTTTAAACGTGCTGAAACCTCTGCAAATTTCGGAAGAGAAATTGGCCTGCAATACGTTCATGCGCATATTCGGTTTATCGAAGCAATGGCGAAATTAGGGCAAAAAGAGGAAGCTTGGTTGGGTTTGCAAAAAATCAATCCCATCGGAATCAAAGAGATAGTTCCAAATGCCATGGAAAGACAAGCAAATGCATATTTCTCAAGTAGCGATGGTAATTTCTTAAACCGCTATGAAGCTATGAAAGATTTTAACAAACTTTATACGGGTGAAATTGGTGTTAAAGGTGGTTGGCGCATCTATTCAAGTGGTCCTGGGATTTATATCAATCAAATCATTTCACACGTGCTTGGCATAAGAATGGAAGGTAAAACACTCATCATTGACCCACAACTTCCATCCTTTTTAGATGGCTTGACTCTCGATTATCAGATACATGGTCAACCGGTGAAATTCGTATTCCATTTAGGTCAAACTGAGCGAATGATTAAAGTCAATGGTAAACGAATAGAAACGAATGAAAAGCCTTCAACATATCGTGAAGGTGCGCTAGAATTAGAACTTCCTACACAGTGTCATCAAGGCTCTTGCATACTTGAATATTTCGGATAATTAAGTTATGATAAGACAAGAACTAAGGAGTGTGAACATATGGTTACCATTAAGGATGTTGCTAAAGCTTCAGGATATAGCATTTCAACTGTTTCATATGCGTTAAATGATTCTGGAAATATTCCACAAAGCACGAAAGATAAAATATGGTCTGTTGCAAAGAAACTGAAGTACTATCCTAATGCTGCTGCACGCAATCTAAAAAATCAAAATACGATGAATGTTGGTTTTTTCGTTTCAGGTTTTAGTGGTCCTGTATATCACAAAATATACGATGGTATTGCGACTGGACTAGAAGGTAGTGACTATAATTTAGTGGTTTCATTTTCTAAAAATGCGAAGAAAATGATTACAGAAAGACAAATTGACGCTGCTATCATTTTATGTCCAAAAGTCGAGGACAAAGTGATCAAAATTGCCCAGAACTTGGGCATACCAACGATATTATTAGATCGTCTTAATCCTGGTGGCGATTTTGTATATTCGCACGTACTTAATTCATATGAGGGTGGAAGAATCGCTACAGAATACTTGATTGAGCAAGGATGTAAAAAGATTGCTTATTTATCAGGCATACTCGGAAGCCATGAGAACGAACAACGCTTTTTAGGCTATCAGAATGCACTCAAATCAAAAGGATTACCGCAAATGGTATATTTTGGCGATTTTACGGAAGATAGTGGAGCATCCATCGTCGAAAAACTTGAAGGTGTGCCTCCATTTGATGGTATATTTTGTGCAAATGATGAAATGGCGATTGGCATGATTAACGCTTTTAAAACTTATGGCGTTCATATTCCTAAAGATATTCATGTCATCGGTTTCGATGATGTTGATGTGTCAAAATACATTAATGGTGGTTTATCCACAGTCGGTGTAGAACATGAAAAGTGGGGGATTGACGTGGCGAAAGATATGCTTTCGATTTTAAAAGGTGATGCAGTAGAAACACAAAAAATTGTTGGCGTTAAATTAATCAAACGCAACACATAATTGGGGATATCACTTGAAAAAAATTTCAATTTTAGTCAAACCGAGTAGTAGTAAATGCAATATGCAATGCAGTTATTGTTTCTATGAGGATGTTTCTCTACATCGACTCATTAAAGATTACGGTTTTATGTCGCTTGAAACAATGAAAAAATTAATTGATAGAGCATTTGAATTGGTCACTCAGGGAAACATCCATTTTGCATTTCAAGGTGGAGAACCCACGTTGATTGGTTTAGTTTTTTATGAAGCCTTTGTCAATTACGTTGCTGAAAATAAAACATCTCATCAAGAGGTAACATATTCGATACAAACCAATGGGACAACAATTAACGAAAAATGGGCATCATTTTTTAAAGCGCATCATTTTTTAGTTGGAATCTCAATTGATGGTACACCTCTACATCATGATACCTATCGTTTTTATCCTTTAAAAAAAGAGACTCATAAAGATATCATGGCTCATCTCGATCTCTTAAAAGCATATCAGGTTGATACCAATGTCCTTTCCGTCGTTAATAATGACTTTATTGATCATGTTGACGAAATCTATGCGTATTTTAAAAACCATGACTTAAGATACATGCAGTTTATCCCGGTGATACCTTCTTTTGATGATGCGATGCCTTATCAAGCACTTGACCATGCGCATTATGAGCATTTTTTAAAAACCGTTTTCGATTATTGGTATGAAGACATCATGAATAAACGATTAACATCTATTCGGTATTTGGACAACATGTTATTAATCTATTTAGGTTATGAACCTGAAAGTTGTGATTTAAAAGGTGTTTGCTCAATTCAGCATGTGATTGAAGCAGATGGGGGGATTTACCCCTGTGATTTTTATGTGTCTGATAACTACCGATTAGGTAACGTGTGGAACCAATCATTTAGTGAGATTCTACAATCCACCAAAGCTAAAGATTTTATTGATGAATCTTTAGTCAAAGCTGATGAATGTTATACATGTCCGTGGTTTAAATTGTGTAGAACTGGATGCAAAAGAAGAAGAACCGACACGCATAAAGATGCTTATTGCGAGGTTTATAAAGCTTTCTTTCGTTATGCAGATGAAAAATTTAAGAACGTCGCTCGTATGATTGAGCAAGGTTATCGTATTGATGAATAAAAAAAGGAGTTTGACTCCTTTTATTTTAGGTGTATGGTTAATATATCTTCGCCAACAAATCTATTTGTTTTGGTAAGTGTTATTTGATCGTGATCGTATTTGATGATAACATAGGGATCTTCCGTTTGTATGGTTTGTTTGGTTTTAAGTTTAATCATCATCGAGGGACCATTAAGTTTAACACGGATATGGTGATCATCAAATGAGATGACCTCATGTGTTGAAAAAAGAATTGTGGTATGGTCGTTAATCGGAAGATGAATAGGGATGAGTACCGCAGTATGACCCTCTAGGAAGAGAGGAATATCGCCTATGATTGCTGTAGATAACGTGAAGTTTTTATGGAAATCATCCATATTGATTACATGAATGTAACTTACGCTTGATTTTTCATCAGTTGTTTGAAACGTAAAGATGCCGTGATAAGGGTTATCGAGGATATCGATGTGCTTTTTAACACCCAATGTGTTCATCATTTTGCTGAAGAGTTCAAGATCACTTCGATACTCAGCGGTGATAACGATAGCATTTTTGTCTTTGATATAAAAACCACAACCCTCATTCAAATGATAAACCTTAAACATCGTATCTTGTTCATGTTTAGGTTTCCATGTTTGATGATATGGTCTATGTAATTCGGGTCTTCCTGATGCAACATGGGTTGCTACAATAGATGTTCTAAAACGATGATTATGAGGTTCTTCATCTCTAATAAAAGTAAGATCTAAATAATCTGCAATCAACTGACATGGTTGACCT
The DNA here is from genome assembly GCA_002424575.1 of Acholeplasmataceae bacterium UBA5617. GTDB lineage: Bacteria > Bacillota_I > Bacilli_A > Acholeplasmatales > Acholeplasmataceae > Peloplasma. Next base: position 34,515 of record DIKN01000040.1, read on the forward strand.
TCTAAATCAAAACGTGGAAGTTGACCATACAAAAGCAATCTCCCGCCTTGTTTAAGAAAGGACACAACCCGTTGTTGGACTTCAAAGCTCATGTATACTGCTGAAGGTAAAATCAACACATTTTTAGGATCTGGAGATACCATATCTAAATTGGTTGCGTCGAAATGATAGTTTAATAAAAGTAGCGATTTGCATACGACATCCCAAGCACTGCCAGCTCTAAAACGTTGTAGCGTCTTATGAATAAGATGATCAATTCCTGGATAATGAAATTCAGTCATAAAATAATCTGGAATAAATCCGTAAGTTATCTGATCAAAAACAGGTTTTTGCGTGGCTAAAAAGTCTCCATGTGTGCGCATTAAATGGACAACATACTTGGTACGATCATAGACATAGCTTTTTGTACCATCAGGCGTGATTGGAGCTGCATATCCGTGCGTTTCACCAGTTGATGCAATACGATCATTACCATCGTTTAGTGTGTAATCGAAACGATAATTTCTACCACCCACGAACGTATAGTAATTTAACATGCGGTTTCCTAAGGCTATAAAGGCTCTGGTCATAAAATCAATACGAGAGGTTAGATAGCGTTGTGAGTAATTATTACCGTAATCACCCGTACCTGCACTAAACTCTAAGCTGGTTAAAGCTTGATCGCTATCATTGGTGGCGTCTGTTAAAATATTAGCCATATATGCATCGTGAAATTGAGGAACATCAAAAGAGGATAAATAAACATCGCTGCCAGACACTACATTCTCTTTACCATAATAACTTTGATAGAGTTGTGATATACCAATGGGGTACATCATGCTTCGTCCTTGACTACATCCGTGAATGTTAATCAAGAATAGTTCATCCTGAAAACCTAATTTCTGAGAAAGCTCTTTTAAATAAGTTAAATAATGATCCAAACGTTGACGGAAAAAATAACCTAAATCAAGATGCAAACGGTTAATGTATGAAGCTTGAGGTGTTCTGATGGCGTGAACACTATCATGGAAATCCCTTGATAAAAAAGGATATCGATGGTGGTCATTTGGATATGTGTTTTTTAAATATTTTAAGAAAGCGTGAATGACACCATCATTTAATTCCGGGTTGTTGCTAACCCACGATAACATGCCTACTTCGTTATCAAGCTGTAGTGCAATCACACAACCATTGGGATAAATTCTTTTGGCAAGCAACGGAATAATGTGTTCGTAATAAGTTGTTGATGCATGCAAGAAATCTTTATCCATATAATCGACTGTAACGGTAGTTCCTGATTTATGATCCCAAGTGATTGGTTTGATATGAGGATATTTCTCGTATACCCAAAATGGAATGCCATCGTTTTTCATTTCTGCCATGATAAAAGGGCCAGGTCTAGGAATGAAGTAAAGTTTATAAGATTCCAAGAGCTCCATAAATCCTATCAAATCATGTTCTCCTCTTTTTATCCCAGTAAAATCAAAATCGCCTTCAAATTCTTCGTGTATCAACCAAGGAATGTAAGAAGCGATACACGTATAACCAGCTTCTACAATGAGTTTTAAACGATCTTCCCAAAGATGCTTAGGTGTTCGGTAATAATGGAATTCTGCACAAAGCAGCGTTTGTGGCTTTCCATTAAGACGCAATTCTTTATTGACTGAACTTAAAGGCATAGTAGACCCTCTTTTCATGATTTATATTTATAATATAAATATATCATTAAATAACACGATTAACAAGTCTCCATCGTATTCTCATCAATTAATATAAAAGGACGAACAAAGCGCTGTGATTAACGAAATCATTGTTATAATGATTTCGAGGAGATAAAAAAATGAAAAAACGAATTAATCAACTGCTAAATTGGTTTGAAGAGCATTTTAATTATCTGATAGAAATGTTAGCGTTTATTGGCGGTTTGTTTTGTATTGTTTTGGCAATCTTTATCTTTATCATGCTCATCTTTGATGCGAACTGGATGAACGAAAGAAGTATTGAAGTCATCTTTATTCCAGGTGTTATTGGATTCTTTGGTGTGATCATCTTATTTGCGCTAAGGATTACAAGATATATGACAAAAAAATAAATCAACCTTTCATAAACAAGAGGAGCGCAAGCTCTTTTTTGTTTAGGCGTCAATCAGAAGAGTTGAAGACGTATATGTTAAAATGAATGTATCAAGTTAAAGAAAGCCAACTATTTAAAATAA